>CAMOSC010000050.1 GCA_946624325.1 uncultured Clostridia bacterium | reverse complement strand
TGATGAACAGAACCATTCTAGAGTAATATTCGCTGTACTGAAGGGCGAACATATAGGTGGTGGCAAAGCCCAGCACGATGATGCTGTGCTTCACGGTTTCCATGAATTCTATATAGTAGCCGCGCTTAAGCACGTCGTGCATAGTGTTCAGGAACATCATGACCACGGCGTCTATCAGGCCCAGAACAAAGCCCATGTTCCGGTAGGCCCAGCTGGCGTAGGCAAATTCCCCGTGGCGCACGAAACAGGCCAGTATGAAAGCGATCTGCTGGCTGATCAGTTCTATTATGATAAAGTCGATATGCTTCGACCATCCCTGTGCGTTTCTCCTGTACATGTCAAGCCTTTCGGGAACCGGGCATTTTATGACAAACAGCTTTGATGAATATTGCCCGGGTTCTGCTTACGGCAGGCGATTCCGTCTCCGAAAGCGCCTTGCCTTTCCCGCATTATAGCATATCTGCCGGAATCAGGCAACCGTACTTTCCCGTTACAGGTTTCGGGGGAATACCCTGTGCCGGGTATCGGATGTCCGGCGCCTGATTCCTCTCTGCTTCACCCCTCCGACTCCCGTATAATATGCCGCACCATCTGCTGATGCTCCCGCGAATACCCGTAGAAATAATTCGGGAAACGGCTGGTCAGCTCATTGTAGATGACCTGCACATCCTCCGCGCTCTTCTTTTTCAGATTGTATTCATCCCCGTAGATGGTGACCACGTGGATGGTATAGCTTAAGGTTTTCCCGCGGAGGGTGTAGCGCATGGAGGCGTGGTCGTAGGTCCAGAGCACGGCCTCCAGGGGGATGATGGCGGTGACATCCGCCGAGAACTCCAGCAGGTAGCTTGCCGTGAGCACCATATCCCGGGTGCGGATGCGGCTGCTGTTGTAGAGCTCCTCCTCCACCTTCGCAAGGATTTCCTCCGGGTTCCCGTACTTGCGCAGGCGCCGGTACGCCGGCGTAAGGCGCGGGGCGGCCCAGTACACGCAGGTGCGGATGACGATGATCAGGCTCACCGCCAGCACCGCGGTGAGCAGCAGGATGAGGAAGCGCTCCTTTGCCTGCAGATAGTCCGTCTCGTTGATATAGTAGGAGGATGTCATGCTGCGCAGGGCCTCCGGGTACCAGGTAAGGGCTGCGGCCATGGCTTCATTGAGCGTGGACAGTTCCTTTCCGAATACCTCTATCCGGCCGGTGACGGTGTAGTTTTCCAGTACCTCCTCCGCCGGCACGCCCGTTTCCGCATTGATGATGTAATACTGGCAGGTGCCGTCGAGCAGTGCGTAGTAGTAATGCCCCAGAAGGTTTCCCTTATTCCAGTAGTCCTGCCCGGTGTAGTAAAGCTTATCCAGCTTTTCCCGCACGAAGCCCGTCTCCCGCCGCGCCGTGGTACGGTAGATTACCTGGTTATCCGGGAGCTCCCCGGTGGCCAGTAACGAGAGCGCCGAGGTGCGTGAGAGTATGAAAAGCGTGAGCAGAAGCAGGATCACCGGGTAGAAAAGGCGCTTCAGCTCGCTCTTGCGTATGTAGGAGAGAATCATTTCGGATTTCATGCGCAGTTTAAGGTCCTTTCGGTTTGTAATTCTGCGGCTCAGTCCCGGCCTTCTTGACAATGTATATATTCTAATATATACTTGTCTCAGGGAGACATATTTTGCCCACGGCTGAACTTTTTTCAGGCATATTCGGAAAAGCGTGGCCGTGGCTGTTCAGTCAAAGTATATACCTTTGTATAGCAAGGAGGTGTTATTTATGGAAACAGCAAAAGTCTTTTCAAATGGCGGCAGCCAGGCTGTCAGACTGCCGAAAAGCTGCAGGTTTGACGAAGAAGAAGTACTTGTAAACCGGATCGGCAATGTTGTTATCCTGGTTCCTAAAAATGACAGCTGGCGCAGTTTACTGACCAGCCTTGACTTGTTCACCGAAGATTTTCTGTCGGAGGATGTTCCCGATCTCCTGCCGGAGGAAAAGGAGGCTTTTCTATGATCCGGTATATGCTGGATACCAATATGATCGCCTACGCCAAAAACAGAAGGCCGGAAAAGGTTTTGCAGCGCCTGCTCCTTCACAGTCCTTCTGAGATCTGCATATCCGCAATTACCATGGCTGAGCTGGAATACGGTATTGCCCACAGTTCAAGGCCTGAGCAGAACCGCATGGCACTGTTTATGTTCCTCTCCGGCATATCCGTGCTTTCCTTCGGTGCGGAAGCCGCCCTGGCGTATGGTGCCATCCGCCAGACGCTTCAGGAAGCAGGACAGCTGATCGGAGGGAATGATATGCTGATCGCCGCACACGCAAAATCCCTGGATATGATCCTTGTCACACATAATACACGGGAATTTGGCCGTGTAGAAGGTCTCCAGCTGGAGGATTGGGCCATATAAAGCAGCCTGAGTCCTTTTTCCTTTTGACAAATCCATCTCTTCTCATTATAATAGATGCGTTAAAAAGTTGCAAGATCTTTGGCAGGTGAGAAAATGAGTACAAATAACGATTATATGATCCGCGCGACGGCCGCTTTTGGCCAGATCCGCGCATTTGCGGCAACCACCAGGGAAACGGTGGAGGAGGCGCGCAAGGCGCACAATACCAGCCCCATTATTACGGCCGCCCTGGGGCGCACGCTTACGGCCGCCGCCATGATGGGCGCCATGATGAAGGATGAGAAGGACCTTTTAACGATCCGCTTTGAGGGGGATGGCCCCGCCGGTGTGGTGCTGGTAACGGCGGACTCGAAGGGCCATGTGAAGGGCTATGCCGCAAACCCGCAGGTGATGCTGCCTCCGACGCCGAACGGCAAGCTGGATGTGGGCGGCGCCATCGGCTACGGCATGCTCTCGGTCATTAAGGATATCGGCCTGAAGGATCCCTATGTCGGCCAGACGGATATTGTCAGCGGCGAGATTGCCGAGGACCTGACCTATTACTTTGCCACCTCGGAGCAGACGCCCTCCTCCGTGGGCCTGGGCGTGCTGATGAACAATGAGAATACGGTGCGGCAGGCCGGCGGCTTTATCATCCAGCTGATGCCGGATGTAACGGACGATGTGGTTGACGCCCTGGAGAAGCGCCTTGCGGAGATTCAGCCGGTCACCGCCATGCTGGATGAGGGCCTCTCGCCGGAGGATATTGTAAACCGCATCCTGGAGGGCTTCGAGCCGGAGTTTCTGGAGCGCTCCCCCGTCTCCTTCTACTGCGGCTGCAGCAAGGACCGCTTTGCCCGCGGCATAGCAAGCATCAAGAAGGAATATATCCGGGAGATGGCCGATGCCGGTAAGAATATTGAGGTGTGCTGCCAGTTCTGTAATAAGAAGTATTATTTTACGCCGGAGGAGCTGCGGGAGATGCTGTAAAAGGAGAAGCCCATGGAAGCCTACCACGCATTTGCGGCGGTCTACGACCGCATGATGGATGAGATTCCCTACGAGTCCTGGTGTGATTTTGTAACCGGGCTCCTTGCGGCCGAAGGCGTTGAAAACGGCCTCCTGCTGGAGCTTGGATGCGGCACCGGAACACTTACGGAGCTTTTCGCCCGCAGAGGCTTTGATATGATCGGCGTGGACAGCTCTGAGGAGATGCTGCAGGAAGCCCTGCGCAAGCGCGATGAGAGCGGCCTGGAGATCCTCTACCTGCTTCAGGACATGCGCTCCTTCGAGCTTTACGGCACCGTGGCCGCGGTGGTGAGTCTCTGCGATACCATGAATTACCTGACGGAATACGCGGACCTGGTGCAGGTGCTGAAGCTCGTCAACAACTATCTTGACCCGGGCGGCATCTTTATATTCGACCTGAAGACCGCCTACTATTTTTCCGAGGTGACAGGCGACCGCGTTTTCGCGGATCCGGACGAGGATGCCAGCTATATCTGGCAGAATGAGTATGATGCGCAGGCCCGCATGAACCGTTATCTCCTCACCCTCTTTCTCCGGGATGAGGAGACGGACCTGTATGAGCGCTTTGACGAACTCCACGAGCAGCGTGCCTGGTCTGCGGAGGAGATTCGCCGCGCCGCCGGGGATGCCGGCATGGAGGTGGTGAAGTTTGTGGACGGTGCGGGAGATCCGGTCAGTGAGAAGACGGAGCGGATTTATGCGGTGCTGCGGGAGAAGGGGAAGCAGAAATAAAATGCCGCTTAACGCGGCATTTATTGTCTTCATATCTGCATCTCAGCATGGTATAGCTATTTCAATTCCGTCTTCTAATGCTGCCTCAAGCCAGGCTCACTTCACCATCTCCAGCTTAATGGTATTGGTATTACCCGGCGCACCGCCGATCTGCCCGCCGGTGAGCACCACATTATCGCCGGGCTGCAGCCCGAGGATTTTCTTCGCCTGCACCATGCCCTGGTAAAATACCACATCCAGCGAGTTATACTCCTCGCTCAGCGCCGGCGTAACGCCCCAGCTTAAGTTCAGGCGCCGCCATGCGCGCTCGTCCGTGGTGATGCCCACAATATCCGCCGGGCAGCGGAAACGGCTGACCATGCGCACGGTCACACCGCTCCTGGAGCTCACGACAATACCTTTGGCATCCACATCGATGGCCATGGCACAGGTGGCATGGGATACGGCATCCAGGTTGTTCTGGATGTGATACTCCGTCTGCTGGAACCACTGCCTGTAGTCGATGTTTTTCTCCGTGTAGACCGCGATCTCGGCCATGTTGCGGACGGCCTCCACCGGGTATTTTCCTGCCGCCGTCTCACCCGAAAGCATGATGGCGGATGAGCCGTCGTACACGGCGTTGGCCACGTCGGATATCTCCGCACGGGTGGGACGCGGGTTCTGGATCATGGATTCGAGCATTTCCGTGGCGGTGATGACGCGCTTGCCCAGAAGCCGGCACTTGGAGATGAGGAATTTCTGCACGGCGGGAACCTCCACGAAGGGAATCTCCACGCCCAGGTCGCCCCTGGCCACCATGATGCCGTCCGCCACCTCGCAGATTTCGTCAATGTTGTCCACGCCGGAGCGGTTTTCAATCTTGGCGATGATGTCGATATCCTTCCCGCCGTTGGCATCGAGCAGCTCACGGATGGCCACCACATCGCTCTTGCGGGAGACGAAGGAAGCGGCGATGAAGTCCACGCCGTTGCGGATGCCGAAGAGGATGTCGTCCTTATCCTGCTCGCTGAGGTACTCGTTTTTCATGACCTTGTTGGGGAAGTTCATGCTCTTGCGATCCGACAGCACGCCGCCGGCTTTGATCTCGCAGATAACCTCCTTACCGCGGATTTCCTTTACCTCGAAGATCTGCAGGCCGTTGTTTACGAGCACTGTATCGCCGACGGAAAGCTCCTGTGCAAGGTTCTCGTAGGTAACGGAAACTTTTGTTTCATCGCCCTCCACGTCCTCGCTGGTGAAGGTGAAAAGCTCCCCCTCTTTCAGGGTCACCTTGTGGTCCTTAAAGGTTTTGATGCGGTATTCGGGGCCCTTGGTATCCAGCATGATGGCTATTGGCAGGCAGAGCTTTTCGCGCACGCGCTCGATGAGGGCTATCTTCTTCAGGTGCTCCTCATGGGTTCCGTGGGAGAAGTTCAGCCGGGCCACGTTCATGCCTGCCTGGCACATTCTGGTGAGAACCTCTTCATTCTCACTGGAGGGACCTATGGTGCAGATGATTTTTGTTTTTCTCATTTTTCTTTTCCTCCTGGGGCAGAAATACCGGAAAAAGGGATAATCGGTTGCTGCCGGCTATCCCTTTTATGATTGTTCTGTTCCTCTGATTCCTCTTATACTGCCAGTTTTCCGGACTCTGCCGCATGCCGCCGGTATGACTGTATAATCACAACTCTGAAGTACTAAGGAACTGTTTAAAATAGGCTTTTTGCTATACTGGACCGTCTTCAGCAGCTGCCCGGTGAAACCAGTTACACAGTCAGTTCCTGCCGGATTAAGCCTCCTCCTGCTCCAGTACCTCCACTTTGCTGCCGGGGGCGTTTTTCCGAACGGAGGCAATGCCGTTTAAGCAGCTGTCCAGCGCTTTGTAGCCTTCGCTTACGGCGATAATCTGCCCATTGCGGGCTTTCAGGCGGAAACGGTACTCACCGGCTTTATCCTGGTAGATTTCAAACTTCGGGTTGGTCTGAACCTCAAAGTTTTCCTTCGTCTGGTCTTCTATTTTGGCATTTCCGGAATTCTTGATGACACTGTTGATGCCAGCGCGGCAGGTTTTGTCGCCCTTGTAAACCTGTGAGGTGGCAATAACCTCGCCATTGCCCGCTTTCAGATCGAACTTCAGGCCGTTCTTCGCAGGCTTAATGACAAATTTCCCCATCTTTCCCTCCTTATTCTTTCTTTTGTTTTGCAGTTTAAACGTGTTTTTACATTTATTCCTCATTGTCTTTTGTTTATTTTAACATATTTTATTTCGAAAATCAATGTGTAATTTGGGTTTTTCTTATATTATCGAGAAGTGCTGATAACCCGCGCCTCTGCAAGGGAAAACATCGGCCGGGTGTAAATTGTTCCGCCAGCCGCTATCTGTTTGTCCGGCTGCACCCTCCCTTGCAATTCCCCTTCAAATCCGTTATAATAAATCTGCCACACGGTGCCGGGCGCTTGGGAAGGCGTCCGGAGAATAGGGAATACGGTGAAAATCCGTAACAGCCCCCGCTACTGTGATTTGCGGATAGAAGGCCGGGAACCGAAGATGTAAGCGCCTTTTATCAAACTGTGCGCGTTCCTGAGCGGACAGCCATTGGAAGCATGTCCAGCCCTGAAGAAACAGGATTTTGAAGTTCTGGGTTTTTGAAGTCCTATGCTTCAGCGGTTGAGATGTGATTCTGAGAAGGGATTACCATCCTGCCCACGGGATGGCGCAATCAGCCAGGAGACCTGCCGCGTGAGTTTTATTTTGCATGCCTTTTCGGGGAGGAAGAGGCAGAAGGAGTTTTTATGCGTATCAGAAGATATGCGGCGGCTGCCCTTGCAGCCATGATGTCCCTCTCAGTGCTGGGCGTAAATGCCTTTGCGGAGACTGAGGAGCTTTCCTCCGAGGCCGAAACCCTCGAAGAGGAGCTGGAGCTTATCACGCTCGGCGGAGAGACCGTCTATCCGGTCACCATTACCGATTCCCTGGGCAATGAGACGGTGCTTGAGGAAGAGCCCCAGGTGGTTGTCTCTCTCGGGCCCACAATCACTGAGCTGATGTTTGCCCTGGGTGCCGGAGACAAGCTGGCTGCCCGCACCGAGTACTGCGATTATCCGGAAGAGGCTTTTGCGCTCCCCACCATCGGCAACATGTATGATGTGGATGTTGAGGCCGTGCTGGCCCTGGAGCCGGATCTGGTGCTCTCCTCCGTACATGTGAGCGAGGAAACCCTGCAGCAGTTCACCGATGCAGGCATCTCCACCATCTACCTGTTTGAGGAGGGTTCCCTGGAGGGCGTATACCATTTCATCGCCACCATGGGCACTGCCATCAACCGCCAGGAGGAAGCGCTGAAGCTGATTGACGGCATGAAAGCCACCATTGAAGGCGTTGAGGAAGCGCTGGATGGCACCGAGCCCGTGAGCGTTTACTATGTAATCGGCTACGGAGAGTACGGCGATTACACCGCCGGCGGCGATACCTATGCCAATGATATTCTTGAGAAGGCCGGCGGCGCAAACATTGCCGCGGATGTTGAGGGCTGGTCCTACTCCACCGAAACCCTGCTGGAGAAGGATCCGGAGTGGATCATCGTTCCGGCCTGGTCTTACGATGACTTTATCGCCATGGAGCCCTACTCCGAGCTGACCGCCGTGAAGGAAGGCCGTGTCTACGCAATCGACAACAACAAGCTTGACCGCCAGACCAACCGCAATGCGGAGGCTATTCTGGAGCTGGCCGAGGTACTTCATCCGGAAGCTCTTGAGGCGCTGCAGGCGCTGGAGCCTGAGACTGAGGAGGATGCCGAGGCGGAGCTGACCACTGAGGAGGCTTCCGAGGAAGAGCCGGCTGCGTAAATAATTCGCTGACAGAGAGTACAGAAGGCCGGCGGTTCTCCGCCGGCCTCTCTTTCAGTCGGATTGCCGCTGTTGCAGGCAGAAAACCAGCAGCCATTTCAGGCACTTCCATAGGCAAAAAGACCTGAAACCCTTTCAGACACTTACGCAGGCTATAAGACCTGAAACCCTTTCAGATACTGCCGCAGGTAAAAAGAACTGAAACCTTTTCAGACACTGCCACAGGCAGAATGGCCCAAATCTTTTTTTGGCTGCTGCCGCAGGTAAAAGCCCCGGCTCCCGAGGAGACTCATACACATGCAAGTAAAAAAACCAGCTTCGCGGCCGCATAGAGGCCGTTATCTTACCCGGGGGATCCTCCTGATCCTGATGCTGCCCCTGGTGATGCTGTTTGCGCTGAGCGTCGGTTCGGCGCAGATCGGCATGGGGAAAAGCCTCGGAATCCTGTTTTCACACGTTCCGGGGCTCTCTCATATTATTAGCGCTGGAGAATTCTCCTCCATGCAGGATTATATTCTCACCCAGGTCCGCCTGCCGCGCATTCTGGTTGCGGGCTTTGTGGGCGGGTGCCTGTCCGTCACAGGCGCGGTTTACCAGGGGCTCTTCCACAACCCCATTGCGGAGCCGCATATTATCGGTGTCTCCTCCGGCGCGGCACTGGGAGCTACCTTCGCCATCATCGGCGGGCTCTCCTTTTCCGCGGCAGGTCTCGGCGCCATCAGCATCTGCGCTTTCGCCGGGGCCATCTTCACCATCATCCTGGTAGCTTTTGCTTCCGGCATGAACCGGGGCAGATCCGACATCACCGTGCTCCTCACGGGAACCGCGGTGAGCACCCTCTTCTCCGCTTTCATGTCCCTGCTTATGTCTTTAAACCGGCAGAGCATGGAAAAGGTTTACCTCTGGACCTTCGGCAGCTTTTCCTCCTCCGGCTGGACAAAGGCCGCCTGGACGGCAGGAATAGCCCTGGCTGGCACCGCCATTCTCTTTTATCTGGCAAAAGACTTAAACCTCATGGCCATGGGGGAGGATACCGCAAAGAGCGTAGGCGTGGAAACCGTACGGACCCGGGCCATCCTCCTCACCGTCACCGCTTTTATGGTGGGTATTTCGGTATCCGTCAGCGGTATGATCGGCTTTGTGGGCCTGGTGGTTCCCCACTGCATGCGTTTCCTCTTCGGCGATGATTACCGCCGCATCGTGCCCGCCTCCTTTATCGGCGGCGCCGCCTTCCTGATTCTCTGCGATACCGTGGCCCGCACCATCATGGCTCCCGGGGAGATGCCCATCGGCGTGATAACCGCGCTGATCGGCGCCCCGTATTTTATCTGGCTGATCCGGAAGAATTCGAGGTAAAAATGATTAGCATAAAAACTGAAGCGCTCTCCTGGCAGCCGAAGGGCCGCGCAAAGCCTGTTCTGGACAGCATTTCGCTGGATTTTGAGCCCGGTGAGGTTTACGGCATTATCGGCCCCAACGGGTCCGGAAAAACCTCCCTGCTGCGCCACCTCATGGGCTTTCTGCCGGTGACGCAGGGGGAGGTTTTGTGGGGAGACCGCGGCGTTTCGGCCTACAGCCGCAGGGAGCTGGCGAAAATCACGGCGTACGTGCCGCAGGAGACGCGGCTGGATACGGACTTTACAGCCGAAGAGGTGGTGTTCACGGGACGCAACCCCTACCGCGGCCGCTTCGGCGGTGAGACCGCAGAGGATCGTGCGCTGGTGCGGGAGGCCCTTATTTTTACCGGGAGTGAAAAACTCGCGGCCCAATCCTTCCGCTCCTTAAGCGGAGGTGAAGCCCAGAAGGTGGTGATAGCCCGGGCAATTGCCCAGGACACCCCCTGGATTCTTCTGGACGAGCCTGTCTCGGGCCTGGATGTAAAAAGCGAGGTGGAAGTACTCGGACGGCTGCGCCGCCTGAACCGTGAGAAAAACCGCTCCATCCTTATGATCCTGCACGATATCAACCTGGCCGCGGAGTACTGCAGCCGCATTGTCATGCTGAAGAACGGCCATCTGCTCTGGACCGGAAGTACCGCGGAAGGGCTCTCCTGCAGCCGGCTCGAAGCGCTTTACGATATTCCCTTTGAGCGGATTGAACATGGAGGAAGGACGTTTTACCGTGCGCTGGCAGAGAAGGAATGATTACGGAGCTGCCTCAAACAGATCGTCCAGCACGACAACCTGTGAGTTAATCTTTTTCTGCCTGCTATTAGATCTCCCGCACTGCAGCTCTAAATCTATTACTTCACTATAAAAGCACAAAACACCGCTTTATCATGAAGTCAACACGCATTTCTGCATGGTTGATTTCATGATAAAGCGGTGTTTATGGCTTTTATCGTGAAATATTATAAAATCGAGAAGTGAAAGATCAAGACCGCACTTCTTCATGAGCCTGTAGCTTTTCTTGTACACGGTGGTGAACTTGACTTTATACATCAATTCTCAGCCTCGAGAGCTGTTTTTTAATCTGCCATGTTTGTATAGCTTTTGGTGTCAGGGTCTTTGGATATTTTGCGTGCTTCAGCCATTGCATCAAGAGTTTTCTGGCTGTATTACGGAAGCTCAACAGAAAAGGGAAAATGGCATGCCGCGCTCCACCCCTCTTCGATCTCCCGAAGTACAGGTTTTTCCCTCCTGCAGACCTCCTGACAGTAAGGGCAGCGTGTATGGAAGGGGCAGCCTGCGGGCGGATCGGACGGACTTGGCACATCTCCCGTGAGCACCGGCTCGTCCGGGCCGCGTCCGCTCTCCCGCTCCGAGGCCGAGAAAAGCGCCCGGGTATAGGGATGCGCAGCGCCGCGCTCAATCAGCTCCACACGTCCAACCTCCACCAGGTTTCCCAGGTACATGATGCCGATGCGGTCTGACAGATAAGAGACCACATTCAGATCATGGGAGATAAAAAGCAGCGTCAGTGAAAATTCTTTTTTCAGGGAGGCGAGGAGGTTTAAGATCTGTGCCTGGATGGAGACGTCCAGCGCGGATACGGGCTCATCCGCCACCACAAAGGACGGATTCAGGATCAGTGCCAGGGCAATGCTGACGCGCTGGCGCTGTCCGCCGGAGAGGGCTTTCGGATAGCGCCGTCCAAAGGATTTATCCAGCCCAACCACCTCTAACATCCGCTCCGCCATCCGTCTCCGCTCCTCGGCAGACAGATCCTTCCGATGGATTTTTAACGGCTCCTCTAAAAGCCACCCGATCTTCTTGCGCGGGTTGATGGAGCCGTACGGATCCTGGAAAACCATCTGGATCTCCCGGCGGTATTTCGCGAATTCACGCTCGGAAATGCCGGAAATTTCGGTGCCCTTATAGAAGATTTTTCCCTGGTTCGCCTTCAGCAGGCGCACCAGCAGATTACCCGTGGTGGATTTCCCGCAGCCCGACTCCCCAACCAGTCCGAAAGTCTCGCCTTCATAAATGGACAGGGAGAGGTCGTCCACCGCACGCACGCGCCGTCGATTGCTGTCCCGGAAATCCTTTGTCACATGCTCGATTCGGATCAGTTCCTTTTTCATATGCTGCTTTCCTTCTGTTTCCCGTCCTGTATTTTTTATATCGAACGTCAGAAAAAACTTGACGGACACTTATAGACTCCGGCGTATGCGCACGGATTTACCAGGGAAATATGCCGCCTCGAGACGGCGCAAATCCGGCGCGGCAAACGACAAAGTAAAGAGGACTTTGTTCTTTGCCATTGTTTTCCTCACGGCTTCCCGGTCAGTTCGGCCTCACTCAGGTGGCAGAAAACCTTCCGTCCCTCAATGGAAACGCAGGGCGGATCCTCCCGGCTGCAGATCTCCATGCTCCGTGCGCATCTCCCGCAGAACACACAGCCTTTTTCCGGTCTGGCGTCCAGATCGGGCACGGTGCCCGGGATGGGTTCAAGAGCCCTGCCGCGTTTTCCCGCCGCGGGGATGGCCGCGGCCAGTCCCCGGGTATAGGGATGCATGGGGCGCGTGAGGATCTCCTCCACCTTTCCCTCTTCCACCACACTGCCCGCGTACATGATATACACATAGCTGCAGAGGCTTCTCACAAGTCCAAGGTTATGGGAAATCAAGAGCACCGCAGTTTTCAGTTCACGGTTCAGCTTCTTCATGAGCTGC
Source organism: uncultured Clostridia bacterium (assembly GCA_946624325.1). Lineage (GTDB taxonomy): Bacteria > Bacillota > Clostridia > Lachnospirales > Lachnospiraceae > Anthropogastromicrobium. The sequence continues at coordinate 2,856 of CAMOSC010000050.1, read as the reverse complement.
ATGATCTGCGCCTGAATGGTGACATCCAGAGCAGTCGTGGGCTCGTCCGCGATGAGCAGGGCCGGATTGTTGATAAAGGCCATGGCGATCATAATCCGCTGGCGCTGGCCGCCGGAGAGCTGGTGGGGATACGCCCTCGAGAGGGCTTCCACATCCGGAAGGCCGACCTGGCGCATCATGGCCCAGGCTTTCTCCCTGGCCTCCCGCTTCGAGACCTTCTGATGCTCCAGGATGTTTTCCTCAATCTGACGGCCCACACGGATCAGAGGATTTAACGCCGTCATGGGCTCCTGGAAAACCATGGAGATGCTCTTTCCGCGAAGCTCAGACCACTCCTTCTCGGAAAAGTCGAGAATGTTCCGGCCGTCATACAGAATTTCTCCGTCGATCACGGCCGTCTCCGGCTGCAGGCCGATAACGGAGAGCGCTGTCATGGATTTTCCGCAGCCAGACTCTCCGATGAGCGCCGCCATCTCCCCCTCGCGTATCTCCAGGTCCAGATGCTTCACCGCCGGGTACAGCTTCCCGTCCATGGGGAAACTGAGTGTAAAATTGCGCAGCTTAACCACTGCGGGGCGCTTTTCATTTGCCGCCTGTCCATCTCCGCTGATTCCGGAATACTCTGCGGCATTCCCAGGCTGTCCCGCCATGGCTTTTTCTCCGTTCTTCCCGGACATTCCTGCTACGGCTTTTTCTTCGGCCATTATTGCCTCATGAGAGGTTAAAGTCTCATCAGTCATCCCACATCCCCCCTGCTGTCCACCTGCTGAATGCCGTCTCCGATCATGTTAAAGCCCATGACGAGCAGCGTAATAACCGCTGCCGGCAGCAGCACATACCAGGGTGCCTTCAGCACATAGCCCTGAGCTTCGCTGAGCATCTGCCCCAGGCTCGGATCGGGCGGGGTGATGCCAAGGCCCAGATAGCTTAAGCCTGCTTCGGCCATAACCGCCCCGGCAAAGGCCAGCGACGCCGTGGCCAGGATTTCCGGCATGATATTCGGCAGAATATGGATAAATATGATGCGGGCGGCGGATGCTCCCCGAACCCTGGCCGCGTGCACAAACTCCGCGTCCCGAAGCTTCATGCAGCCGCTCCGGGAGATACGCACAAACTTGGGCAGGGACATGATGGTAAGCGCCAGGATGGTGTTTCCGATGCCATTTCCGAATACCGCGATCAGCATCAGTGCCAGCAGTACGCCCGGGAAAGCCATCTGGGCATCAATGAATTTCATGAGGATCTCATCGGTCCGTCCGCCGAAATACCCGGAAACAGAGCCGATTATGGTGCCGATTGTACCTCCGGACACGGCAGTGATGACTCCGATCAGGAAGGAGACCTGCACGCCCTTCATGAGACGACGGGCAATATCCCGCCCAAACTGGTCGGTTCCGAGCAGATGCCCCGCCGCTCCCGGCTTATTGAACTTATGGATCATATCCATGGCGTTGGTATCGTAGGGCAGCCAGAAGAAGCTAAGGAACAGGATGCTGATCATGCATCCTGCCAGCGCCAGCCCCACGCAAAAACTGATATCCCGAAAATAGCGCTTCACGGACGGGCCTCCCTTCTATCAGCGCGGCAGAACGGACTCCCTGTCAAACAGATTCCTCTCTCGTTCAGACATACAGTTCTTTCAGCACGGCTTCCCGCTCCAGCGTTATTCGGCTTCATACCTCCAACTGTTCCCGGCATCATGCGGCTTCCCGCTCCAACGTTGTTCACCATCATGCCACCTCCTTCCTGAGCCGGATCCGCGGATCCACCAGTGAGTAGATGACATCCACGACGAAATTGCAGACCACGACAATGATGGCCAGGTAGAGTGTCAGCCCCTGCAGGAGCGGAAGGTCACGGCTGGTGATGGAAACGGAAATAAGACGCCCGATGCCGGGCAGGGAGAAGACATTTTCAATGATGATGCTGCCGCCCAGAATATCCGCCGTAGTCATGCCCAGGATGGTGATGACCGGGATCAGGGAATTGCGCACCACATGCCGGTACATCACCTTGCCCGTACGCAGGCCTTTGCTGTAGGCCGTGCGCACATAATCCTGCTTCTGCTGGTTTGCGATGGAAACACGCACATAACGGATCAGGATGGACGCGGAGCCCAGTGCCAGGGCGCAGGCGGGAAGCGTGAGGGATTTCAGCCAGGGAATGACGCCCTGATCCAGGCTGGTATAGCCGATGGACGGCAGCCATTTCAGGCGCACGGCAAAAACATGGGTTAAAAAAATGCCCATGCAGAAGGATGGTATAGAAATGCTGACCTGGGAAAGCATGGAGAGGGGAAGGCTGTATTTCCGGCTGCCGTGGCCTGCAAGCCAGACACCCGCCGGAATGCCGATGAGCACCGTCAGCAGCATGGTGATCAGGGTAAGGCTGCCCGTCACCTTCAGGGCATCCTTTAAGAGGGCTGCGACAGGCTGGCTGTAGCGGTAGGACACGCCCAGATCGCCCCGTAAGAGCTGCCGCACCCAGAGCAGGTAGCGCGAAATAAGCGGTTTGTCAAGTCCCATGCTTTTTGAGAGGGCTTCCACCTGAAGCGGGTCTGCGTCCACTCCGAGGATGATATAGGCCGGATTGCCGGGGAGGATCTGGAATACGCCGAAGGTGATGAGCGAAACCAGCACAAGCGTGACAAGCAGCCCGACGGCCTTGCGAAGATAATACCCCATAGAAAACTCCGTTCAGCTCTGCAGGCAAAGAACCTGCGCAGAAGGCTTGCGCCGGATGACGCAAATACCCTGCAGTTCCTTTCCTAAGTTATTGATGGAATGTTCCTCAGCCCGGCGGGGAAATTCTCCCGCGCCGGGCTGCATTTTGGGGGTTACTCTTCATAATAGAGAC
>CAMOSC010000049.1 GCA_946624325.1 uncultured Clostridia bacterium | reverse complement strand
TTCCTTAGAATGTGACATGACTACCTGGCATTACTCCTCCGTAATCGTCACGCTGCCGCGCTCCGAAAGTCCCCAGGTATCATAATGGTTGCTGCTGAGATAGGCCTTTTCCACAATATAAGTGCCCGGCGTCACGCAGGTTGCCGTAAAGGTTACGGGAGCGAAGAACCCACGCCCGGAAAGCGAGCCGTCATAGACCAGGAAACGCAGGCGCTGTCCTTCGCGGGAGACCAGATGCCAGTACCAGTTGTTGACCGTTGCCGGTGTATAGCGCTCGAAGCGCATGCCGGAGGGGATATAGACATCCAGCACCATGGTGCTGCAGCCGATCGAGGGATCCAGGCTGCCGATCCCGGGCTTGATGGTGATTTTTGCCTCATCTCCCACCTTATAGCTCTCTTTGTCCGTCGTCACCTCCGCGGTGAGCTTCATGGTGCTCTCGTCCGTCAGCTCGTCCATCCCCGCAATGTAGAACATCGTCACCCACGGATCCCCGGAAACCGTCTCAAGCTTCAGTTCATCAAGGGCCTTCTTCTGCAGGTTTAAGCAGATGCGGCGGCCGCGCTTCAGGGTTTCCTCACGGGTCTCCCCGTCCAGAGTATACCGCACAATGCAGCCCTGTGCATCCTTTTCCTCACAGTTCTTCAGGTACAGAACCTCTTCCAGCGGATAGATATTCTTATCGGAGGGCTTTTCCAGAAGGTAAAGGGCCATGCCGCGGGCCTCCTCCCGGTGCAGGAGGGATGCCATGATCAGGGCCGCAGCCGTGTCGTCCTGCACGGTGGTCTTCTCATCAACATTCAGGTAGTAAACCACCTCGCCGGATACCGCCTCGGAGCTCTTCAGGTAAGGCAGCGCGTATTTCTCAAAGGCTTCACGTGCAGCATCCTCGCTGCCTGCCGTGAAAAGTGCCGCCATCAGGTAAATTCTGTCGCGGAAGGCGAGCGCTTCCTGTGCAAGGAGCTCCTCCACATCCTCCGAAAACGCCTCGCCGGCCAGGGCCTGCAGCAGGTAAGCCGCATACGGGCTGCCGGTATACAGGCTGTCGATATCCACCGAGATATCCGAAGGCTTAATGCCGCGGACCGGACGGCTTGCGAGAAGCTCCGGCACCGCAAGGTAGGCGAGCGCGGAGATCTCCGCGTCGTTCTTCGCGTACTTGAACAGCGGGAAGATATATCCCAGATCCTTGATATCGTGATCCTTGAGCATATCTTCGAAATATGCGGAGCCGCTCTGGGAGAGCACTGTCATGGCATAATACGCGCCAAGACGCTCATCCGCCCGGATATCCCGTGAGCAGAGAAGCCTGGAGAGAACCGCATTGTATACATATGCATCCTTATCATAGATGAACGCTTCCACCGGGTAGCGCAGCGGATGGATTTCGGTCATCTCGCTGATGGGGCCGGACTTCGAGGCGTAGGCCTCCAGGCCGGAGCGCACCACCTCAAAGGGATACTCGGAGATATCGGTATAGTCTCCGCAGCTTCCCTTGATGCGGACAATATAGGAGCCCTCCCCGGGCAGATCCAGCGTTACGCTTGTGTAATCGCGCAGGCTCTCGCCCACGGCGCTACCGGAGCAGATCACCTCATCCTCGCCGGCGCGGCGCACCGAAACCTCGTAGCTGCAGGTGCCCGCATCCTCCAGAGTTCCGGCCGAGCGCAGGCCAATGGCAAAGCTCTCGCCCGCCAGCATGATGTCGTTGAGCACGGGCACGGTGTAGTAAGGCACGGAGCAGATGAGATGGTCCACCGTGCTTCCGGCCCAGATGTCATCCGTCACGGTGACGGCGGAAAGACGCCAGGAGGTCATATTGTCGGGAAGGGTGAAGGTAAATACGGCCTTCCCCTCCGCATCCGTCCGGGAGACAAGGAAGCAGGCGGTATCGCGGAAATCCGAGCGGATATGCTCTTCCCCGGCCATGGCCCCGGCTGCCATTGCATCAGCGGTCGGGGCGGCGGCAGTTTCCGCCATCTCCTCTTCCACGGCATATTTCATGCCGCTGGTGCTGTCCGTTGAGGGCATCAGCGTGTTGGCGGTGGAGTAGGTGGAGCAGCTGATGGAGAATTGCCCGTACAGCTGCTGCAGTACCCTGATCTCCTGCTCCCGCAGCGCAAAAATGGCCTCGTCCACGACGGAAAGGATTACGGGCGTGCCCTCCGGGACTTCCTTTCCGCTTTCCGGGCGGCTTACCGCCACCGTTACGGAAACCGTCTCGCCGGGCTTTTTCTTCTCCTCCGCCCCGGAAACAGTCATCTCCAGCCTTCTCGTCTCATAGTCGAAGGTCATGGGCGTATAGCGCAGCGGCCAGGTATTGCGCCCGTCAAAGTAAGCGCCGAGCATGTAATAGTTGGGAAGCAGTTCCTCCGAGAAATCCACGCTCCTGCGTGTATCCTTTCCGGCTTCGATATTGGAAAAGCCGCGGAGAAGGGAAGCGGAAAGCAGCTCGCCGCCCTCCGGCAGTTCAAACTCCTCGTCGTTGCGCACCAGCACAAATTCTGCGGGCGCGTTCTCGCTGAACTTATGCTCGTAGGGCATATACCACGCCCAGGTTCCGGCATCCTCGGGCGCCTGCTCTTCCTCGATGGGCTTTAAGCTGTACACGGTCTCCCGGCTGCTGTAGCTGATGTACTTTGAAAGCGAGCGGTACGACAGGCCGGCGGTGCAGTCCACCGAACGGCCCGCGCTGTCCTTCACGCTCAGCTTCATATAGTAGCACGCGGGATTTTCCTCGTCCTGCTCAATGTGGTAGGACCAGGAGCCTTCACCGTCCGCGGTGTTTATGACGCACCTCTCCACCGCATCCTCATGATACTCGTAATGGTAGTCCTCGTAGGACTGTTTGTAAATATAATCGTAGCGGATTCCGTCGGAGATTTTCTCGTACCAGCATTTGTACAGGGTGCCGGATACCTCCGCGGAAAGCCCCGCTCCTTTCAGGTTTTCGCGCTCGTACAGATCCGCGCGCTCCTTTATGCCGGAGGCGTCGATGGCATAGGTATAGACCTTCAGGGTTTCGTTTTCGGAATCATTCTCCGCATAGAGCATGACATCCCTCGGGATGATCATCAGCTCCTGGTTCATATAGAGCTTTTCATCCTCCACATCCGCACTTTCATAGCTTACCTGCGCGGACTGCGGACGCCAGGTATTCGGGAAATGCCCGGCCGTGAACGCCACGTGATCCGCAATGCGGCCCTGTCCGTCGGCCGTAAGGATCCCCTGGCCCGGAGTCAGGCCTGTGCTGCTCCACTCCTCCGCAAGAGAGAAGCCCGCCGCCGGTGTCTCGTCGAAATAACTGACGCGGATGTCAATGACCGCCTCCCGGTCACCTTCGCTGCCCAGCACATAGACCGGCTTGTCCGTCCCGATCTCATATGTGTATGTGGGCTTGACGAAATCCTCTATTGAAAAGCTCTCCGACTGCGACAGCCAGCCGTCATTTTCATCAAGCAGGCCCAGATAGCAGTAGGAAGCGGCTTTCTGATCCTCAAAGGAAATAACTCCCGTGAAATACCCTTTCTCATCCGGGGTTACTTCAACTTCGGTCACCTCATTGGCGGACCACCAGCCCTCCTGCAGCTGTACCTTCAGGGTCTTCGGAAGCTGTGTCCCCTCACTTCTCGCTTTCACGACGCCGTAAAAATGCACTTCATCGGTGGTGCTGTAGATCTGACGGTCCGTATATAGATAGGTATAATACTCCCGGTTGGTCCCGCCGTAATAGCCGCCGTAATAACCGACACCGTTGTTAAAGAGCACCGCGTCGGAAACGCTCTCGATAAAGCTGTGTCCGCCGGCCTCCATATACAGAATCCGGCTGCCGTCCATCAGCCACGCCGAGGACTGCATGCCCGGAAGATCCATTTTTACAGGGGCCTTATCCTGTATGAGCTGTGCGGTTCCATCCGCCCCTGTCTCCCCGTGCCGGTAATCAAAGGAGCGGTAGAGGGATATCTTTGCACCCTCAAGCGCTTCCCCGGTGATGCCGTTGTGCAGCCAGGCCACGGTGCTCTCCCCGGAAGCCATGAGAAAACCGGAGAGCTCGGTGGACTGGACCAGCAAGTACTTCGTAACGGTTATATCCTGATGTTTTGTCTGTACCGGAATATCCAGCCTTGCAAGATACTTCCCCTCAGGCAGCGCCTCCGGGAAAGTCAGGACATACTCCCGGTAATTCCACCACCAGTAGGGATTGTCGGTGATTTCCTCCGCCTTAATGGTAAAGGAAGCCTCCTCACGGATACCTTTTCCCCCGGAAGGATCCGGCTCTTCGCTTTCCCTCCGCGAATTGCCGTTTCTGATTTTCTGCACCAGCGCATTCGCGAAATCCTTATCCTCCTCGAAGCGGTACAGCGTAACCTGCGCTTCGGGCCTGCCTCCGGAATAATTTCCCGCCAGATCCTCCTGCACCATCAGGAAAGCCGTGGGGAGCTCATCCGTGAGGGCGTTTACCACCGCCCCCTGTCCGGCCGGGGCGAGCACGGTTCCGTCGTAATAGGTCTGCAGATCCTCTCCGCAGGTGGTGAAGGAGAAGCCAAAATCCGACTGTAACTTCAGTCCGTCCGCGCTTGTCAGCCCTTCCCGGACGGTTACCCGGTACAGCGTTTCGGGCTCATACGGCTCGTACGGACAGATCACCAGCGTATTGCTGTCATCTCCGGAAGCCACGTAAAATTCCGTCTCCGGAAAGATGCTCACCGCTTCTTCAAGCGCATCCTTACCGACGTTCTCCGTGTTGAAGGTCAGTTCAATGCCGGAGGTCAGAAAAACCTCCTGTCCGCCGTTTACCGGAAAGGTCCCGGTAATTTTCAGCTCCGAATCCTCTGAGACGGCCGGCCCGTCGGTTTCCGTCACTTCTTCCTGCGCACGGGCGCTGCCGCAGACAGCCAGGCCAAGCGCAAGCACCGTCAAAAGCAGCCTCCTCCCGCCGCCTTTCAGGAACGGTACGGTCAGTTTACTCAGGAAATTACTGTTTCTCATCCTGTTTCCTCCTGTTCTTTAACGATCGCAACGCTCAGAGCCGTACGCCCGGTATGGAAAAGCCGCTCTTCTTACACGGCGGCGTTTCCTTCGAATGCAAATCCATGGATTCTAAGGAAACGCTGGTTCATGCGGCGTTTCCTCAGTAACCTCCGGCGGGGAAAGTGCTTAAATCAGCGTTTCCCAAGGGATTTGCGCCTGGCTCTGAACAATTACGGGATAGCGGGGATAACCATCTTTCAACGTTTTCGATTTCCCCGGAAGTTCTGTTCACCTATAGAAACAGGAATCCGCCGGCCTCCGTCACATCTTCCGGTAGATTCATAGTTGTACTTTCCTCTGAAACTCATTATACTGAAATCAGCTGAAGAAAACAAGAGGAGACATATTTTGTCCGCGAATGACTGTTTTACAGGCGTGGCTGCAAAACAGTCATCCGCGGCCATCCGGTCAAAATAGGAAGCTTCGTTTAGCAGGGAGACAAAGTATGGCGCCCGGCAGGGCACCAGTAAGTCGGGCATCTGCAGGAAAAGTTGCTGCAGGGAGGAGGAAAAATCATGTTGACAGATCACAGTATGAACCAGACAGCAGGCAAGCTGGACCGCTTTGTCGAAACGCTCCGCGAACGCCTGTTTATCCCGGTGGGCGAAGCACGCCTGACCGGCTGCTTTCAGACCACCGAACCCCAAAACGCCATACCCGCCGACGCCCTGTACGGACCTGTCCCCGGACGCTGGGGCGGCGAAGGCGTCTATGCCTGGTTCCGCATGGAGTATACTGTCCCGGATAGTCTTGACGGGAAGCCGCTGTTTCTATGGCCCCGCATCGGCTTTTATGAGGGGACCCTCTGGGTGAACGGCAGAATCCACTCCAATTACGCGGCCAAATTCAACGTGGGCTCCCACGGAAACCACTGGTGCAACCGTTTCTGTGCCGGTGCAAGGGCCGGCGAATCCTTCCGCTTTGACCTGGAATGCTACGCCTGGCATGACATGCCCGGAACCCAGCCCCTGGATGACGAGCGCATGCGGGACTACAGCTATCCGGTGGATCGGACCGATGTCTGCGTGCGGGATGATGAGGTCATGGAATTTATGTTTGACCTCTATACGCTCCTCTCGCTTCGCCGCTCCCTGCCCGCCGCGTCCCTGCGCAGGGCGGAGGTGGAGAATGCCCTGTACGAGGCTCACCTGCGGCTCTTCTATGACCCGGACGCCTGCTCTGAGGAGGAATTCCGGAAAGGCCTCAGGGCAGCCGCTCCCTTCCTGAAAGAACAGCTGAAAAAAAGGAACGGCGATACTGCCCCGTGGATCGGCCTCATCGGCCACAGCCACATGGATACGGCCTGGCTCTGGCCCCTGACCGAGACGGAGAAAAAGTGCGCACGCACCTATGCCAACACCTTAAACCTCATGGAGGAATACCCGGAGTACCGCTTTGTACAGTCCTCGGCCTTCCACTCCGACTGGCTGCGCCGGGATTATCCGGAGCTCTTCTCCCGCATACAGAAAGCCGTTGCCGACGGACGCTATGAGCCCAACGGCGGCGTATGGGTGGAGTGCGACTGCAACCTGACCGGCGGCGAATACCTGGTGCGCCAGTTTGTCTGGGGACAGCGCTTTACCCGTAAATACTTCAGCTACACCTCCGACAGCTTCTGGCTGCCCGATACCTTCGGCTATTCCTCCGCCATCCCTCAGATCATGAAGGGCTGCGGCGTGGATTATTTCCTTACCACCAAAATTGCCTGGAACGATACCAACGAATTCCCGCTGACCAGCTTCCTCTGGAAGGGCATTGACGGAACCGAGGTGCTGACCCATTTCAACCGCACCCACATCGGTCCGAACCCGGAAAGCTTCCGGACCGAGACCTACGGTGAAGACCGCATGAAAGAGCTGCGGACCGCTCCGCTGCGCCTGTTCTCCTTCGGCAAGGGGGACGGAGGCGGCGGTCCGGAATTCGAGATGCTGGAGTGCGCGAGAAGGCTTTCCGACCTGGAGGGTGCCGCGCGCAGCGGCTATACCAGCGTTTCGAACTTCATGAAGCGGCTGGAGAAAACCATTGTAAATCCCACCGTCTATTCCGGGGAGCTGTATCTTGAACTGCACCGCGGAACGCTCACGAACCAGCATGTGATCAAGCACAATAACCGTGCCTGTGAGATCGCGCTACACAACCTGGAGCTTGCACTGGTGCTGAAGGCCGTGCGGGAAGGCACCGCCGCGGACGAATCCCCCGTGGCTCCCCTCATGAACACCCTGTTGGTCCACCAGTTCCACGACATCCTTCCGGGGACCTGCATCCACAGCGTGCATGAGGAGACCTACGCCTCCGTGGGCGGAGCAATCCGGACCGCTGAGGAACTCACCGCCCGGGCGCTCTCGGGGGCTGGCGCGGATATCCGGTCAGGATCGGACATCCGGGCTTCCGAAAAGACTGTTTCGCTGCTCGAAAGAGGCAATCCCGCAGTAAACGAAGCGAGAAACACAGTGGAATCCTATTGTTCACCCACGGCAGATACATACTGTGGGGAAACGAAGAGAGACTGCTCACTCACCCTGCTCAATCCCGTCTCCTTCGACAGAAACGATACCCTCTACTTACCCGGCACCTTTGAAGGAATTGCTTCAGAGGGGACTGCGGCGGCAACCCAGGTGTTTACCGCGCTTGACGGCACACAGACCACTGCGGTGCGTGGGCTCACCCTGCCGGCATTCACAACCGCGGTTCTGAATATCACCCCTGCCGCGGCTGCAGACTGCGAATCTCCGTTCATCCTGGAAGGAAACAGGCTGACCACGCCCTTCGCGCAGGTCACCTTCAATGAAAACGGAGCCATGAGCTCCTTTATCGACCGCCGCACCGGCAGGGAGCTGGTTCAGGGCCTTCCCTTCAATACCTTCCTGCTGACGGAGGATCTCCCTTCCAGCTGGGACAACTGGGATTTCGACGCCGATGAGGAGGACAAATTTGCTCCGGCCGGGGAACTCATCTCACGCGAGGTGGTTTCGGAAGGCACCGTAGAGCTGCGCATCCGCAGCGTATGGAGGCTCACGGAAAAGACTGTCATCACCCAGGATATGGTTTTCGATGCGGCCAGTCCGCTTGTCACCTTTGACACCATCATGGACTGGAGGGATGACCACCGTTTCCTGAAAGCGGCATTTGACACCGCCATCCAGGCGGACGGAGTGCGCAATGAGATCCAGTTCGGCTACATCCGGCGCTCCAACGCGCGCTCTACATCTATCGAGAAGGCGCGCTTTGAGGTCTGCAACCACAAGTACTCCGACCTCTCCGAGGCAAACGGCGGCGTAGCCATCCTCAACGACAGTAAGTACGGCATTTCCGTCCGCGGAGGCAGCATGCGCCTGAGCCTCCACAAGGGCGGCTGCCGTCCCGACGACCACGGCGACAAGGGCATCCATGTCTGCCGCTATGCGCTATTGCCCCACGATACACCCTTTGGCGCGGAGAGCGTAATCCGTCCCGCCTATGCCTTCAACTATCGCCCGGTAATCGTGGAGCGCGGCAGCGTCTCTGCGGCCTCACTCTGCCGCGTTGATGATGCAAATGTCATCATTGAGACGGTTAAACCCTGCGAGGATACCCAGAAGGCTTATATCCTCCGTCTTTATGAGGCGGCCGGCGGCTACAGCCGCACGCATCTGACCTTTTCCCATCCGGTAAAGGCGCTCTTCGACTGCAATATGCTGGAGGAAGAACTGGCACCGCTTGACCCCGCAGAGCCGCTCGTCTTCACCCCGTTTAAGATCCGCACAATCAAGGTGGTTTACTGATTTTCATAAGGACCTGTTTGGGGAAACGCTGATTGAAGCGTTTCCCCCCCGCCGGATTTCCGACGCGCGACATCAATTTCACTAAGAAATCCGCCTTCCTGTGCCCGAGGGGGTATGCACGAAGGGGCATGCACGAAGGGGCATGCACGAAAAGGGTATACCCGAAAGGGATACACACGAAAGGAGTATGCACGGAAGGGGTACGCACGAAAGCGGTACGCACGAAAGCGGTACGCACGGAAGGGATACACACGAAAGCGGTACGCATGAAAGGAGTACGCGATCTGCCGGCGACTGCTAAAGAAACGCCGCATGAATCAGTGTTTCCTAAATACAGCGAATTATGAACCTGTGAGGATGACCATATGGTGAAACTTGAAACAGATCCCGTTTATGTCAGCATCGGAAGTTGTACCCGGACGGAAGGCACTGTATCCCTGCGTCCTATGACAGCCGAGATGTACCACGCGTATTATAAAGAATATCAGAACGACCCTGACCTGTATATCGACAAAAGTAAATGTATGCCTTTTGTCTATTCCCCGGAATGGGTGGATCAGTATATACGACGGCAGCGGGACAGAAACAGGAAATGCTTTGCAATCATGTTCGGAAACGAAATGGCCGGAGAGGTGATCATTAAGGACATCGAGCCCGGCAAATGTGCCACGCTTGGAATCTGCATGAAAAACGATCAATTCAAAAACCGGGGCCTTGGTACACAGGCAGAACGACTTGCCATTGAATACGTCTTTCACGAACTGGAGATTCCGGTTCTTTACGCGGACACCATCCTTACCAATATTCGCAGCCGGCATGTACTGGAGAAGGTGGGATTTCGCTTCCTGCGGGAAGAAGGGGACTTCAGATATTACTGTATTAAACAGGATCCTGCATGACGAAAACCGTGTGGATTATTCGAAGAGAGGTTTGGGTGACAATGAAAACGGGTTTTGATTGTTTAGCTGAAACAATGCACTGGGTTTCGGCTGAGCCTGTCCATAAAGGCTGGTCTGACGATCGGAAATACCGCGTGGTAACCGGGGAGGGCAAAACCTGTCTTTTGCGGCTGTCTGACGCGGAACACTATGATGCGAAGAAAAAGGAATACGAGATCATAACAAAATACGCGGGTCTCGGTTTCCCCATGTCTCAGCCGATTGACTTCGGCATGACCGGGGACCGTTCGCTGGTATATATGCTGCTCTCCTGGGTCGACGGAACAGACCTGGAGCAGATACTGCCTGGATTACCGGAGGAAACACAGTATCAGCTTGGCCGGAAAGCCGGAGATATTTTGAAGATGATCCATTCTCTGTCACTGGACCCGGGTGACATTCCGGTCTGCACCAAAAAAGCCAAAAAACTGAAGCAGCTCTCGAATTACGAACAGTCCGATATCAGGTTCAATGATGATGAATCCGCGATACGTTTTGTCAGGGAGAACATTGATCTTATCTGGAAGGAACCTCCTGTCTATCAGCACGGAGATTACCATCCGGGAAACCTCATTTATACACCGAAAGGAACAATCGGTGTCATCGACTTTAATCGATGGGAGGTCGGAGATCCTTACGAGGAATTCTACAAGCTGGAAAGTTTCGGACGGGAATTGAGTATTCCTTATTGCATCGGTCAGATTGATGCATATTTTCAGGACAATGTCCCCGCGGATTTCTGGAAAACGCTGGCGGTCTATGTTGCTCATGCCTCGCTTTATTCCATCAAATGGGCGGAGAAGTTTGGGCAGGAAGAAATTGACGGGATGATCGCAAGATGCAAAGCAGCCTTTGAAGATTATGATGGTTTTTCGTCTGTTGTTCCGAAATGGTATCACAAATGGCGGAAATAGCTGTCGCAGAAACCCGCAGCCAAATGGGTATGCCGGGTTCCTGTGATCGGATGGCCGGGAAAACTCTCCGCCCATCCGGTTCCGTACGCGGATAGGACAGCCTCCGGCTGCTCATGTCCTGCACCCGCAGATGTGGTAGCTCGAGAGCGGCTTCCGCGCCTGCCGGCTTCCTGCGTAAAAGAAGTGCAGGCATAACCGCAAGGTCATGCCTGCATCCAAAGAATATGAAACTGCTTTACGGGCCATTAACTGAATGCGGCGATTTTCGGCTTCAGATAATCCAGGGCTGCCTGATACTCCTCCATCGTCTGCTGATGCTCTACTAACACCGGCATGTCCGGATCCAGGCAGCTGATCTTTTCCAGATAATAATCAATCTCCATGGTACCGCTACCGATAGGCACCTCGCGGATGCACACGGTAATTCCGGGCTCCAGCAGGCAGTCCTTCATGTGGCAGCTGCGGATATTCCTGGGACCAAGCAGAGCAAAGGCACGGTCCAGCACTTCTTTTTTATGGGTATAGGTGTACGGATCCTTATTGAAATTGATGGCGTCCATATGGACCGCAAAGCGCGGATGGTTCACCGCATCCAGGATCTCCACATACTGCTCCGGGGAATCCGGCACCATCCACTGCATGGGTTCCAGCGTAAAATACGTGTGCTGCGGCTTTACCTCCTCCAGAAGGCCCTGAATGTATTCCTTTACGCGCACAAAGGCTTCCGGTCCGAAGTTATCCCTGTGGCACATGGCCCAGATGGGGCCGAAGGCACCGGAAACGTTCACGCAGCACCGCGCCTGCACATAATCCGCCAGTGCGAGCTTCGCCTTCGCTTTCGCCGCCGCTGCCTCTGCCTGGGCATGGTCCGGCACAAACGGTGAATCCCATACGCCCACCTCGGCAATCAGGATATCCCGCTCCCTTGCTGCCTTCACGTAAGCGTCGATAACATGATCCGGCATGGATTCATTCCCGGGAAAACTTGCCGCACGGCACCCCATTTTTACCAGGATGTCACCCCACTCCTCCGGCGTTTCATGCTGCGGCGTATAATTCACTCCCAGTCTCATCGTTATTTCTCCTTTCAGACAAGAAATTGGTAACTGTTCAGAGCCAGGCGCAAATCCGAGAAAAACATGGATTCCGCTGGCGGAAATCCATGTTTTTCCTCAGATTTGCATCTGGCGAGCAAGCCACAACTCCAGAAATGGCTCTTTTCGGCATTTCCGGAGTCTGTCACTGAACAGTTACAGAATTTGTTCGAAATGGCTGTTTCAACCCGGCGGTTGACATTTATAAATTTCCCACGTGATTTCGCATAGGATTTTTAATAGCCCCTGCCCGATGCCTCTTCCTGCTTTTACTCAGGCTGCGTTTATTCTTATCACCCGCTCTTCTTTTATTTCCGGATCATGAAGCCCTGCCGGATTTCATGATCCGGAAGGCTGCATTCACATCTGAATGAACAGCTTACCGGTGTTGCTTCCGAGCAGTTATATTTTAACATACTTTGCGGAAACAAAAAAGACCGTGTAGAAGACTTTTTACCATTTACCTGCCGTACAGCCTTTGTTGTCTGGCATATTTATATTGTAAATCATCTGCTTTACAATCATATCAAAAACTGATACAATGAAAGAAAAGGAGGTGTTGATATGGCGCAGGCATTAGTTAATTTTCGGATGGATGCGGATCTGAAAAAAGCAATGGAAAACACTTGTAAAGAAATGGGATTGACGGCAACAGCGGCCTATACATTATTTGCAAAAAAGGTGACGAGAGAGGGAAGGATCCCGTTTGCAGTGGAAGTGGATCCGTTTTATAGTGCAGAGAACAGAGAACGGCTTGAAAGAGCCGTTGCTGATATGAGAGCCGGGCGAAACATGGCAGAGCATGAACTGATTGAGGTGGATTGATGCGAAAAATCTGGCATGATGAAGCATGGGAAGATTACGTATATTGGCAAAGCCAGGACAAGAAGATGCTGAAAAGGATCAATGATCTCCTAAAAGACATTGATCGAAACGGATATAAAAGCAAAGGAAAGCTTGAACCTTTATCCGGTAATCTGGCAGGCTTCTGGAGTGTACGGATAGATCAGAAAAATCGGATCGTGTTCCGGATCACAAGTGAAGGGATGGAAATTGCACAGTGCGGCTCCCATTATCGGGATCATTAAGCAGAACGAAAAAGAGAAGACGAAAAAGCCTTCTCTTTTTTTATATCAATACTCAATATAACGTTACTGTTCAGAGCCAGACTCCGGAAATGACAAAGAACGTCATTTTCAGTTCAGTACACGTAAGCGCTTCCTCAGGCTTTACGCCAGCCGCTTCGCGGCCTCCAGGATCATTTCTTCTGTCAGGCGGTAAGGATAGTGCTCCACGTCCTCATCCTCTGTCATGCGTTTCGTGACTTTTGCGAGATCCTCCAGGGTAATGCCGATTTCGGAGAAGCTTACCGGCAGCCCGATGCTTTTGTTAAAGGCGTACAGCTTTTCGAATTCCTCCTCCTGCCCGTCAATCAGCAGCAAAAGCAATACGCCAAATCCCACAACCACGCCGTGGATATGGTCCTCGTCGAAGCCCGGAAGCTCGCAAAGACTGTAGAAAAGGGCATGGGCCACACCCCCATTGTAGTCCATGGTGTGCTCTCTCGCCACCAGCATGGAAACCCATCCCGTGGTGATGATGATGGCCAGCGCGCACTGCTCCAGCTCAAAGGTAGCCCTGCCGGCGTCGTTATCCGACAGCGCCTGTGCGCCGAAGCGCACCAGCGGCTCCATGCACATGCGGCTTAAGGTAACGCCCATCGCCTTAAAATGTTCCAGCTGCTCGCCCCTTGCGGAAACGCTCACTTCATAGTATTTTGCATAGGTGTCACCGATTCCGGCCCAAAGGTACTGACGCGGAGCGCGGGCTATGATATCCGTATCGATGAAGACATGGCGCGCGGTCTCCAGGAAATGCACAAAATCCCTGAAGGTCCCGTCCTCGTTGTACACGATGGAAAGGGAGGATGCCGCAGCGCAGTTGGAAGCAATGGTGGGGAAGGAAAAATAGGGTTTCTTCAGCTTCAGGCTGACCAGCTTGGCCGTATCCACGGCCTTTCCGCCGCCCACCGCAAAGATCATATCCGCCCTCTGCACCAGATCGTTCTCCTCCAGAGCCTCCGCCGCCTCATAAGTGCACTCCCTGCCGTACCAGAGAAAAGCCGTAATCCCCAGTCCGCTGCCTTCTACCGCGGACAACAGCTTCCCCCGTGCGGCGTTCATGGCCTTCATTCCGCCTATGACAACGGCTTTCGTGCCGTACAGTCTGCAGTATTCGGGAATGCTTTTGTAAGCGTCCGGGCCTACCGTGTAGGAGGGAATCTTAATTGTATAGTTTTCCATTTGTGCTTCTCCCTTCTTTCTATCGGTTTATACTCAACTAAAAAGCAGCTCTCCTGCCTTGAGCCATGCCGACAGGCTCACGGCCTTGTAAAGCAGGCCGTTCGCTGGAACGGCTCTGCCGTATGCGTATAAATTTCCAAACATCCGCAGGAGAACTAAAAAGCAGCTCTCCTGCGGATGTCCGAAAATTTATACGCGCATGGCTCAATGCTTCACGCAAAGTAACGCTCCAGGAAGTGTTTGGTGCGGTCCTCTTGAGGATGCTCAAACACCTGGGCGGGTGTGCCGCGCTCCACCACCACACCGTTGTCCATGAACAGGACCTGATCCGAAACGTCCCGCGCGAATTTCATCTCATGGGTGACGATAACCATGGTGGTATTGCGGTCCGCAAGGCCCCGGATGACCTTCAGCACCTCGCCGGTAAGCTCCGGATCCAGGGCGGAGGTTGGCTCATCGAAGCAGAGGATATCAGGCTCCAGCATCAGGGCACGGGCAATTGCCACGCGCTGCTGCTGTCCGCCCGAAAGCTGATGCGGATAGAAATTCAGCTTATCGGAAAGGCCGACGCTCGCAAGCAGGGCTTCACCCCTGGCGCGGATAATCTCGGCAGCCGCCTTTTTGTCTTTGTTCCCGGGACCCTTGTTAGTAGCTTCCATCAGCTCCTTGGCCAGCGTAACGTTTTTCAGTGCAGTATACTGCGGGAACAGATTAAACTGCTGGAACACCAGGCCGAAATGCAGACGGTTTCTGCGGATCTCCCGTTCGCTCTGCATCTGCGGGTTGTCCGCGTCAAAAATAACCGAGCCGTTTACGCTGATTTTCCCGGACGTTGGCCGCTCCAGAAAATTCAGACAGCGTAAGAGCGTTGTTTTCCCGCTTCCGGACGCCCCGATCAGCGCCAGCGACTCGCCCTTTTCCAGGGAAAAATCAATCCCCTTGAGTACTTCCAGGTCGTCAAAGGTCTTTTTCAGACCCGTAACCTCCAGTATTGCCATAGCTTTTCTCCTTTTTGCCGCGCTGCATACAGTTC
>CAMOSC010000048.1 GCA_946624325.1 uncultured Clostridia bacterium | reverse complement strand
TTCCACTGCCTTCAACATAGCCACCCAGGCCATCGCACAGATCGCAAGTTCCCAGTACGGCGGACAGAGCATCTCCCTTGCCCACCTTGCGCCGTTCGTGCAGGTCAGCCGCGAAAAGTTCCGCAAGATGGTGCAGGAAGAGCTGGAGGCAGCGGGTGTTTCGGCGAGTACGGAGCAGATTAACGCCATGGCGGAGGACAGGGTACGCGAGGAGATCAACCGCGGCGTGCAGATGATTCAGTACCAGGTTATCACGCTCATGACCACCAACGGCCAGGCGCCCTTCGTCACGGTTTTCATGTACATTGACGAGGTTCCGGAAGGCCAGACCAGGGAAGACCTGGTTACCATTATCGAGGAGATGCTTCGCCAGCGCATCAAGGGCGTCAAGAATGAGAAGGGCGTGTTCATCACCCCGGCTTTCCCGAAGCTGATTTATGTGCTGGAGGAGGACAACATCCACGAGGACAGCAAGTACTGGTACCTGACCAGGCTTGCCGCGGAGTGCACGGCAAAACGCATGGTTCCGGACTACATCTCCGAGAAAATCATGAAGCAGCTGAAGGTGGACAAAAACGGCGACGGCCAGTGTTATCCCTGCATGGGCTGCCGTTCCTTCCTCACCCCCTACATAGATCCGGAGAACGGAAAGCCGAAATACTACGGCCGCTTCAACCAGGGCGTTGTCACCATCAACCTGGTGGATGCCGCCTGCTCCTCCGGAAAGGACGAAGATAAGTTCTGGGAGATCCTGGACGAGCGCCTGGAACTTTGCTATCGCGCGCTGATGTGCCGGCACAACCGCCTGAAGGGCACGCTTTCCGACGCGGCCCCCATTCTCTGGCAGAACGGCGGCCTGAGCCGCTTAAAGAAGGGCGAGGTGATCGACAGCCTGCTCTACGGCGGCTATTCCACCATCTCCCTCGGCTACGCCGGTCTCTGCGAGTGTACGCGGTACATGAAGGGCGTTTCCCATACGGACCCGGTGGGCAAGGAGTTTGCGCTGCGCGTGATGGTACACCTGAACGAGGCCTGCGCGAAGTGGAAGGCACAGCACAATATTGATTTCAGCCTCTACGGAACCCCGCTGGAGTCCACCACCTATAAGTTTGCCAAGTGCCTGCAGAAGCGCTTCGGCATCATTCCGGGGGTTACGGACCGCAACTATATCACCAACAGCTATCATGTGCACGTTACGGAGGAGATCGACGCCTTCGAAAAGCTGAAATTCGAGGCACAGTTCCAGAAGCTCTCTCCGGGCGGCGCCATCAGCTATGTTGAGGTACCCAATATGAGCGGCAACCTCGATGCGGTGCTTGCGGTCATGAAATATATCTACGAGAACATCATGTACGCGGAGCTCAACACCAAGAGCGATTACTGCCAGTGCTGCGGCTTTGACGGGGAGATCCGGATTGTCGAGGATGACGGGAAGCTCATCTGGGAGTGCCCGAACTGCGGAAACCGTGATCAGAACCGCATGAACGTAGCAAGGCGTACCTGCGGCTATATCGGCACCCAGTTCTGGAACCAGGGCCGTACGCAGGAAATCCGTGAGCGTGTGCTGCACATGTCCACTAAAGCGGAAGTTCCGGTATAAGACGAAAGCGGATACCGGTATGGCCGCGCCGAAGGCGGGCCTTTTCAGAGTTAGGAGCCTGAAATGAATTACGGACAGATCTTTCTGGTGGACTGCGCCAACGGCCCGGGCTGCCGCACGAGCCTTTTTGTATCGGGCTGCACGCACCACTGCAAAGGGTGCTTTCAGCCCGAAACCTGGGATTTTGCCTACGGAAAGCCCTATACGCAAAAGGTAGAGGATTATATTCTGGAAACCCTGCAGCCCGAATACATAGAAGGCCTGACGCTCCTCGGCGGCGAACCCATGGAGCCGGCCAATCAGGAAGCTTTGATTCCGTTAATCCGCAGGGTACGGGAGCTGGAGAAGAAGACCATCTGGGTCTATTCCGGATATCTCTATGAGCAGCTCGCCGACCCGTCCTGTGCGCGGTGCCGTACGGCTGTCACCGAAGAAATTCTGAACAGCATCGATATCCTGGTGGATGGCCCCTTCATTGAGGAAAAGAAAAACATTTCCCTGCATTTCAGAGGGTCGGAAAACCAGCGGATCATCGACATGCGCCGGACCAGGTCTCTCGGCAGAGTAGTACTTTCGCCTCTGGACGAGAATTTCCGGGAAACGGTATAATTCGCCTGCCCCGCAGCCGGAGGCACACCTTCGGAAAGAGAAACCGGGGTGCGGATATCATCAGACGGTGCCGAAGGGCTGCGGTAAAATGGTCCGCGTTCTTATGAAAAATCTGCTGCAGAAATATGCGGCAGATTTTTTCATATCTGTCGGAAGACAGAGAAAACAGCCGGAGGCTGCAAAACAGTCATCCGGGACCATCAGGTCATCGTACAAACTTCGTTTGGGAAGGAGAAGACCATGGCCATCAGGTCATCGTACAAAACTTCGTTTGGGAAGGAGAAGAAAATGAGGCGCATGAATCCGAGAAGGCAGCTGTGGGTGCTTTTGGCAGCCTGTTTTGCATTTGGTACATCCGCAGAGGCGGAAACGCAGGACGCCATGACCGATCTGGCTGCTCCCCTGATTGAGGAGGACGAAACCCTGCCGGGCGGGACCGGGACAACCTGGGATATAGTCTGTTTTGGCTCTTATCCTGCCGCTGAAGTGACGGAGGACGGATCAGACGCGGTGGACCGGTACGCGGCAGGACCTGAAGACATCATTGAGGATCCTGCGCTGTTCGGAGAGCTGGAGCAGGCGGAATGGCTGAACAACGAAGCCGTGCTGGACGGGCAGCGTTACCGCCGGATGAAAGCGGCCGACGCGGTGAACTGGTCTGCCGACAGGCCTCAGCACTATCGTTGGACTGATTCGGAAAGCTGGCACTATTTCCTGTATGAACCGATCCGGTGGCGGGTGATTGATATCGACGAAGAGGCGCTGACGCTCATGGCTGACGCGCAGCTGGACTGTGCGCCGTATCATGAGGAGGCGGAGGATGTATTCTGGAAGGACAGTACTCTGCGGAGCTTCCTGAACGGATACACAGCGGCAGAGAATACCGCCGGCGCAGATTTTTCCGCCCTGCCGCAGGATAGCTTTTTCGGCATGGCCTTTTCTGAAGAAGAAAAGAAGGATATCCTGCTGACAGAACTTGAAAATACGGATAATTTCTATTTCGGAACGGACTGCGGGGAAGATACGGAGGATTACGTATATATCCTTCACGAGTTGGACGTATTTCAGACGGATGAAGCCGTTTCGCACGGTTTCGACAGGAGCGACGGCGTCCGCGATGAGGCGCGGCGTTTTGCTCCGACCATGTACGCCATGGCCAGGGGGGCGTGGTACAGCCCGGTGGAGGGGAATGAAGGCAACGGCTTCTGGCTGCTTCGAACCTGCGGATATACGCCCTCCAATGTGAATTATGTGGATGATTTCGGCTCTGTTTATAACAGGGGAACCTATGTCACGACATCGGATGCGGGGCTTCTGCCGGTTATCCGGGTTGACCGGGAAAGCAGGCTGCTGTCCGGCGGAGATCAGGTTTCTTCCGGAGAGATCATGCACCGAAGCGCCATAAAAAGGCTGGAGCTGAAGGAGCCTGAGGTGACAGAGGACAGCACGCTCTCAAGCGGACTGAAGACCACCTGGGACTGCGTTTACTTTGGCAGCTACCCGTCCTGTGAAGTGACGGCCGGGGAGTTTTCAGCCGTAGAGGAATACGCCGTGGATGAAGGCAGCGTGTTGGTTGATCCCGAGCTGACATTACGCCTTGCCGCGGCAGAATGGCTGAATAACGAAACGGAACTCGACGGCGTGCGATACCGCCGGATGAAAGCGGAGGATGCCGTAAGCGCATCGGCGGAACGTGAGCAGCATTACCGCTGGGAGGATGTGGAAAGCTGGCATTACTTCCGGTATGATCCGATCAAATGGAGGGTCATTGAGCTGGATGCGGATGAGGCTATGCTGATAGCGGACAGGGAGATGGACTGCGCCCCGTATAACCGGGAAACGGCCGATGTAAGCTGGAAGGCATGTACGCTTCGAAGCTTCCTGAACGGCTATGACGGGACACAGAATGCCGCGGGAATCAGCTTTGCGGACAATCCCGGGGAAAGCTTTTTTAAATGCGCGTTTTCAGAGGAGGAGCAGGAGGCGATCCTTGCGAAAACGGTGGAAAACCCCGACAACAGCTATTATGGAACGGAATGCGGAGAGGATACTTCGGATAAAGTGTTTATTCTGAGCGCGGATGAAGTTTTCTCCGGAGAAAACGCCGGACGCCACGGATTTTATCCGGGCGGCGGAGTAGATGACCCGGCGAGACGTTTCAGACCGACCATGTATGCCATGGCCAGGGGAACCTGGTATAGCCCGGTGGAAGACTATCGGGGGAATGGCTTCTGGTTCATGCGGACTAACGGCTATACCTCTTCATCGGTCACCTATATCTGTGATTTTGGCTACATCTATAACAGAGGGACTGATGTAAGCTGCAACGATTCCGGCGTCCTTCCGGCCATCCGGGTGGACCTGAATAAAGCGCGGCTGGAATATGCCGGCACCGTTTCCTCAAAGCACTGAAATAAACGAGGGAGAACCGTTTAAGCGCCAACCAGGGAGCGGATCGCAACGATGGTCAGGAACATGGTGAAGATCGAAAGCACACTGGTCCAGACCACGAGCTGACCGGCCAGAGTCCCGTCGTTTTTCATCTCCTCGGCCATGATGGCGGAGGAGACCGCCACGGGGGTTCCGAAGAGAGCGATCAGTGAGGGGAATTCCATAATGCCGAAATTCAGAAGATGAAGCCAGGTGGAAAGGATCAGGGCAGCGCCGACGCCCAGAAGCGGTGCCAGGACAATGCGCCATACCGTGCCGATCACAATCTGCTTCCGCATGCCTTTTACGGCTTCAAAGGTGAACTCTCCGCCCAGGACAATCAGGGCTAACGGGGAGGCGATTCTCGCCAGGTTCTGTACGGCCGTGTACACAAACGGCAGATCCCGGCGGATGGAGAAGACCGGTTCACCGGAGGCGTTTGCGGGCAGGAGGGTGCGGATGATGAGTGCAAGGATGCCGCAGAGCACGCCGCGGATCAGCGGATTGCGGGCAATCCCTTTCAGAATCGGCCGGATGCCCTTGTTTTTTTCACCGCCGATAAAGATGGACAGGGAAAAAACGGCAAGGATGTTGTAGAGCGGGATGGAGAAGGCGGAGAGGAGGGATGCCGTAGCCACGGCCTCCGCGCCGCCAAGCGCCTCCGCTATGGGAATCCCGATGATGGCGTAATTGGAGCGGAACACGCACTGCAGGATAACGCCCTTCTGCTTCGGATCCGGGATCAGGCGCTTTGCCGTAACAAGGCCCAGGCCGAACAGCAGCACAATAATCACCATACAGTATCCGACCACATCCATGCGAAGCGATTTCAGCCCCTCAATATTGTAAATATTGTAGAACAGCAGCACCGGCAGACAGACCCGGAACACCAGCGTGTTTGCCTTCTTGAAAAACGTCTCGTCAAACATGTGGCGCTGCTTCAGCACATATCCCAGCGCGATCAGGAGAATCAGCGGGGCAATGGCGTTGAGCGCGTATGAAAAATTCTCGGACATAAAAACCTCCGGTCAGCGTAGTTCTTTTTTTATATCTTTGATATCATATCAGAAGTTTCGTTCCCTTGCAATGGAGTAATACATGCAGAAAAGTTTGATGCCCGGGCGAAGCACTTGTGCTTGGCAAAAACGTCAAAATAGGGTATACTGAAACCAGCTTCCAGCAATCATATCCCTATACAGGAGGAAACGCATTATGCAGATGACAATGAGATGGTATGGTCCGGGGCACGATACTGTAACCCTGGAGCAGATCCGCCAGACAGCATACGTGAAGGGTGTCATTACGACACTGTACGACAAAATGCCCGGTGAAATCTGGACCCTTGAGGAGATTCTCGCCCTGAAAAAAACGGTAGAGGATGCCGGCCTGACGCTGCCGGGTATAGAGAGCGTCAACGTGAGCGACGCCATCAAGACCGGGTCCGCCGAGCGCGACAAGGATATCGACGCCTATATCAAAACCCTGGAAAACCTGGGCAAGGCGGACATCCACATGGTCTGCTACAACTTCATGCCTGTATTTGACTGGACCAGGACGGAGCTTGCCAGAAGACGCGCCGACGGTTCTACCGTGCTCGCCTATAACCAGGACACGATTGACAGCATCGATCCGGACAAAATGTTCGATTCCATTTCCGGCGATATGAACGGTACGGTTATGCCCGGCTGGGAACCGGAGCGTATGGCAAAGGTAAAGGAGCTCTTCGGGCTGTATGCGGATATCGATGAGGAGAAACTCTTTGAAAACCTGAAGTATTTCCTGGAAGCGATCATGCCGGTCTGCGATAAGTACGACATCAACATGGCCATCCATCCGGATGATCCGTCCTGGAGCGTATTCGGCCTGCCGCGCATCATTAACAATAAGGAGCACATCCTGCGGATGATGCGGATGGTGGATAATCCGCACAACGGTGTTACCTTCTGCACCGGCTCCTACGGGACCTCCCTCTCAAACAACCTGCCGGAGATGATTCATGCCCTGAAGGGGAGAATCCATTTCGCCCATATCCGCAACCTCCAGTTCAATGACAGGGAGCGCGATTTCGAGGAAGCGGCGCATCTCTCCTCCGACGGCACCTTCGATATGTACGCCATCGTCAAAGCGCTCTATGACACCGGCTTTGACGGCATCATCCGTCCGGACCACGGAAGAATGATCTGGGGCGAGAAGGCCATGCCGGGCTACGGCCTGTACGATCGGGCTCTCGGCGCCGCCTATATCTGCGGCCTGTGGGAATCCATCGATAAAAACGCGAGGGCATAAGACAGACCGTGCGGACGCGTCGCGCACCGGAGTAAACGCAAGCCGTCGGAGCCATCGGAATTCCCGGCTGGTGCGGCTGCTTCGCGTACGGGAACATATGCGCGGCAAATCATGAAGGAGACATCTTTTGCCCATGGCTGCGTTTTTACAGGCATGGCTGCAAAATAGTCATCCGTGGCCATTCGGTCAAAGTACAATACTTCGTAGTGAAGGAGATTGAATATGAAGCTGACGATCGACAGTATACAGAACGAAAAAGCGAAATGGCAGGAGGCCGGGGTAAAGCTTCCGTGCTTTGATATCTGCGCCATGGCAGAGGCCACAAAGAAGAATCCGTGCTGGATTCATTTCGGCGCCGGAAACATCTTCCGCGGATTTATCGCGGGACTGCTGGAAGATCTGCTGGATGCAGGCGAAGCCAGAACCGGACTGATTGCGGCGGAAACCTTCGACTTTGATATCGCCGATATGATCTACAGACCATACGATAACCTGACCCTCATGGCAACGCTGCTGCCGGACGGCAGCACAAAAAACCGCATCATCGCAAGCATCGCGGAGTGCGTAAAAGCGGACTTTTCCAACCCGGAACAGGCCTCCCGCCTGAAGGAGATTTTCCGGAATCCATCCCTGCAGATGGTAAGCTATACGGTAACCGAGAAGGGCTACGGCCTGCGGGGAATTGACGGGGAATTCCTCCCCGTAGTAAAGCACGATCTGGAAGCTGGGCCATCCGATCCGAAGCACGCCATGAGCATCACGGCTGCCCTGCTGTATGAGCGGTATCTTGCAGGCGCCGCGCCGATTGCGGTGGTCAGTATGGATAACTGCAGCCATAATGGTGAAAAGCTTAAAGATGCGGTCCTGACCGTGGTTCATGAGTGGGAAAAGGCGGGCTTCACCGATGCCGGCTTTACCGCATGGGCAGAGGATGAGACAAAGGTCAGCTTCCCCTGGAGCATGATCGACAAGATCACCCCGCGCCCGGCGCAGAAGGTGACACAGCAGCTGACAGACCTGGGCATTGAGGACATGGAGCCGGTCATTACCTCAAAGCATACCTATATCGCCCCGTTTGTCAACGCGGAAGGCCCGCAGTACCTGGTGATTGAGGACCGTTTCCCGCTCGGGCGTCCGGCGCTGGAGAAGGCCGGTGTTTACATGACAGACCGCGATACCGTAAACCGTGTGGAACGCATGAAGGTAACCACCTGCCTGAATCCCCTGCACACCGCTCTGGCCGTGT
Source organism: uncultured Clostridia bacterium (assembly GCA_946624325.1). Lineage (GTDB taxonomy): Bacteria > Bacillota > Clostridia > Lachnospirales > Lachnospiraceae > Anthropogastromicrobium. The sequence goes on along the minus strand of CAMOSC010000048.1, from coordinate 6,906 downwards.
ACGGGTGCCTTTTGGGGTACGACCTGATCGCGAACGAGATGAAGGATCCGGAGCTGAAGGCCCTGGTGGAGCGGATCGGTTACGACGAGGGCATGAAGGTTGTGACGGATCCCGGCATTCTTTCCCCGGATGACTTTATCCATGAAGTCATTGATATGCGTCTGCCGAATCCCTTCATGCCGGATACGCCGCAGCGCATTGCCACCGATACCTCCCAGAAGGTTTCCGTGCGTTTCGGAGAGACCATCAAGTCTTATATGGCCTCGGAGAGTCTGGACGCAGCCTCCCTGACCTACATCCCGCTGGCGCTTGCCGGCTGGCTCAGATACCTCCTGGCTGTGGATGATGAACTTGAGCCCATGACCCTGAGCACCGATCCCATGCTGGAGGAGCTTCAGAAGGCTCTCGCGGGCATAGAGGTCGGCAGGCCGGAGAGCGCGGAAGGAAAGCTGTCCGGAATCCTCTCAAATGCCCATATTTTCGGCGTGAACCTGTATGACGCGGGGATTGCAGATAAAGTGGAAGCCATGTTCAAAGAGGAAATCGCGGGAAAAGGCGCCGTGCGCGCCACGCTGAAGGCTTATCTGGCATAAGCCGCATACATTCCGAGAAACGTTCAGAACCGTCTGCCCGGGCGGCAATCCAGGGATTGCCGCGGCAGGCGGTTCTGGCTGATTTTACCGGCTTCAGCGTCAGCTTTATCTCTGACCTTGAGCGTGGAAAGGTTACCGCTGAGCTTGGGAAATCCCTGTATCTTGCAAATCTGCTGGGACTTGATATAGAACTGAATGCGAGGGGGGAAGGATGAGAAAGTCTGCCCTGTGTAGACTTTTTTCAGACAATTTGGCATGGAAATGCGCAAATACCTGTTGAGAAAAAACAGGCAATCGACTATAATGGAAAAAACGGATAACGCCGGTTTACGGCGGGTCCGAAAAAGGAGAAGAGGTTGACAATATGGGAGAGCGTCTTACCCAAGGCGATGTTGAGAAAATAAAAAAAGAAATCGAATACCGTACGCTGGTGGTCCGCAAGGAGGCCATAGCTGCGGTCCAGGAAGCCCGGGCCCAGGGCGATCTGAGTGAAAACTTTGAGTATTACGCGGCAAAACGCGATAAAAATAAAAACGAGAGCCGCATCCGCTATCTGGAGCGGATGCTCAAAAACGCCACGGTGATCTCCGATGCGTCGGAGGAAGGTGTGGTCGGTCTGAACAAGCTTATTGAGGTATACATGGAGGATGAGGACGAGACAGAAATCTTCAAGCTGGTCACCTCGGTCCGTACGGATTCCACCATTGGGAAAATCAGTATTGAATCTCCGCTCGGAAAGGCCATCCGCGGGAAGAAGGTCGGAGACCGGGTGTATGTGAAAATCAATGAGCGCATCGGTTATTATGTGGTCATCCGCTCCATCACGGACAGCGATGATTCGGAGGATGAAATCAGGCCGTACTGACGACGGAGCACACAGATCCGGACAGCGGATGGCTGCACCGGTATGAAGGCTTGATCAAACGGCCAAAGGCCCGGATACCGCCGGGACAGAGAGAATTTTGTTTTTTGCTGTAAACCGGTACAAACGGCCGAAATAATAAAAAGAAAGCGAGGACACACACATGCTGTACATCGGAGTTGATCTTGGAACCTCTGCAGTGAAACTGGTACTCATGAACACAGAGGGAAGCGTTTTGAAGACCGTCTCAAAGGAATATCCTTTGTTTTTCCCGCATCCGGGCTGGTCGGAGCAGCACCCGGAGGACTGGTATGAGCAGTCCTGCGCCGGCATTAAGGAAATCCTTGAGGGGGTGGATGCCTCTGAGGTTGCCGGCATCAGTTTCGGCGGCCAGATGCACGGTCTGGTTATCCTGGATGAGGAGGATCGGGTCATCCGCCCGGCCATTCTCTGGAATGACGGACGTACCGGCAAGGAGACCGATTACCTGAACCAGGTGATCACAAAGGAAAAGCTTTCCGAGTATACCGCGAATATTGCTTTTGCCGGCTTCACCGCGCCGAAGATTCTCTGGGTGAAGGAGAATGAGCCGGAGAACTTCAGGCGTATCCGCAAAATCATGCTGCCCAAGGATTATCTGGCATACCGTCTGACCGGCACCTTCGCAACGGATGCCTCCGATGCCTCCGGCATGCTGCTCTTTGACGTAAAGAACCGCCGCTGGTCGAAGGAAATGTGCGAGATCTGCGGCATCACAACCGACATGCTCGCAACGGTTTATGAGAGCTACGAGAAGATCGGAACCGTAAAGCCGGAGCTGGCGGCGGAGCTTGGCCTGAAGGATGGCGTAATCGTTGCCGCAGGCGCGGGCGACAATGCGGCGGCGGCCGTCGGAACCGGAACGGTTGGCGAGGGACGCTGCAACATCTCCCTGGGCACCAGCGGTACGGTGTTTATTTCCTCCGATTCCTTCCGGGTGGATTCCTTCAATGCGCTGCACGCCTTTGCCCATGCGGACGGCCACTATCATCTGATGGGCTGCATGCTGAGCGCCGCATCCTGCAACAAGTGGTGGATGGAGGACATCCTCGGAACCAATGAATACGGAAAAGAACAGGAAGCCATCACGGAGCTTGGCTTAAACCATGTATTCTTCCTGCCGTACCTCATGGGTGAGCGCTCGCCGCACAACAACCCGAAGGCCCGCGGTACCTTTATCGGCATGACGATGGACAATACCCGGGCAGACCTGTATCAGGCCGTGCTGGAGGGCGTTGCCTTCGGTCTGAGGGATTCCTTTGAGGTCGCAAGGTCCCTCGGCATAAAGATCGATTCCACGAGAATCTGCGGCGGCGGTGCGAAGAGTGCCCTCTGGAAGCGGATGATCGCCAATATCCTGAATGTCCGCGTGGAGGAAATTGAGAGCGAGGAAGGCCCCGGCCTTGGCGGCGCCATGCTGGCGGCCGTGGCGAACGGGGAGTACAAGAGCGTTGCCGAGGCGGCGGAGAAGATCGTCCGCGTAAAGAACACCATTGAGCCGGAACCGGAGCTCGTGGAGCGCTATGAGGCCCGCTATCAGCAGTTTAAGCAGATTTATCCGGCCTGCAAGCCGATTTTTGAGATCCTTTAAATACAAAGCCGCGCCGGACTTTAAACAGCCGGGCGGCAGACCGGACTGCCCTTTGGGCAGCCGATGCAGTTATAGAAAATGACAATAAAGGCCACTGCACGACCCGAAAGGTTCCCGCAGTGGCCTGAGGGGTTTTATTATGCCGGAATTGACAGAGGAAGAGAGACAGATACTCTTTCAGGCACATGAGATAAAAGAACGGATTCGCGCGGAGCAGCTGGAAGCCGGGGAGATTACCCTGGAGGAGGCCGTGGCGCAGGAGCGGGCCGAGCAGCAGATTGTCAGGCAATCCGCCAGACAGAAGGGCTATGTGGAGCAGAATCCGCCGCGCAGAAACGGCGCTGACAGAAGTCCGGATCCCGAAGAGGAGTACGAGGCTTATGCGCGGCCGAAGAGGTCTTCCGCGGGATATACGGAAGAATCGGACGGCGTGGAGAGAGGGATGCGTGAAAAGCCGTATGAGGGCACACGCAGTTCTTCTTCCGGGCGGCTTCGGGAGGAAGCGGATTCCGAACTGGCGGAAAGCTTCCGGGAGGAAGGTTCTGGAAGCACGCGCAGGCGTGTCCCGAGACAGAATGCGGAGGATTATGCCTCCGAGGATATCATCGGCAGGGAGCAGCTTCTTGCCGAGCGGGAGGAATCGCGCAGAACCTCCCGGAGGAGAGTCCGGAAAAGAACCAAAACCGAAACCCGGGAAGAAGAAGCCGCTTATCCGGATCGGGAGGAAACCCGTCAAAGGGATGCGTATCCGGAGCGGGATGAAAACCGGCAGAGGGACGCAGAGAGAGAACGCGGGGAAAACAGGCAGAGGAGTGCCGACCGGGAACGGGAAGACAAGCGGCAGAGGGATACTGAGAAGGAACGCAGGGAAAACCGAAGAAGGGATTCCGGGGAGGAAGAAGACCGGACAAGAGACAGGGAGCGCCCTGAAAACAGCGGGGAAACGTCCGGAAAAAACGGAAGCGGTAAACGCCGGAAAAAGAAGAAAAGCCTGCTCAGGACAATCCTGAAGGTCTTCCTGGCACTGTTTACGGTGTTGATTCTGGCCCTGGCATCACTTTTCGTGGCCTTTCGTGTGCTGGTCTCCAAGACCAACTATCAGCCCTATGAAACATCCTATGTGCGGGCACCGGATGTGTACGTGGAGAAGGGCGTCACGAACATCCTGCTGATCGGCACGGACAACCGGGTCCAGGGTGATGACACCTCCCGGTCGGACGCCATGATCGTGCTGTCCCTCAACCCGAAGAAGAGAAGGATCGTCATGACATCGATCCTGCGGGACAGCTATGTCAATATTCCGAACGTGGGACAGAACCGGATCAACCATGCCTACCAGGTAGGCGGGCCGGCGCTGCTCATCCAGACCATTGAGGAAAATTTCAAGCTGGCAATTGACGCCTATATCCAGGTGGATTTTTACAGCTTTATCGATGTGATCGATGCCTTCGGCGGCGTTTATATCGATGTGACGGACGCTACCCTGATGAACTATATCAACGGCTATGTCAGCGAGCTGAACCACGTGGAGGGCAAGGAGGAGGGATACAGCTTCCTGAACGAGCCAGGTTTTCAGCTTCTCAACGGCAGACAGGCCCTCGGCTATTCCCGCATCCGCGCGATCGGCACTGATTTTGCCCGGACCGGACGCCAGCGTACCGTCCTGGAGGCTCTGATGCGCCAGATCAAGGCACAGCCGCACAAAATCGTAGAGGCGATCAACCGGGTGCTGCCGGACCTCACCACGAATATTGATGATAACCGCATGTTCCTCTACGGACTGGAGACCATCAGCCTGATGCTGCTCAACCATATCAGCCAGTTCCAGGTGCCTGCGGAGCATTACTGGGAAAACGCCTATATGCCGAACGGGCAGGAGGTGCTGGCCATCGATTTTGAACATAACAACATTGATCTTCGCCGGGCTATTTACGAGTAATTCAAGTGAAGGTTCCTGTTCAGAGCCAGACTCCGGAAATGGCGAAAAGCGCCATTTCTGGAGTTGCGGCGTGTTCGCCAGATGCAAATCTGTGTAAAATCATGGATTTCGGCCAGCTGAAGCCATGATTTACACAGATTTTCGCCTGGCTCTGAACCGTAACAAGTGTACTTCAGAAAAACCCGACGTTCACTCTAAGCCTTCGGCGCGGCAAACGGCAAAACAAAGAAAATTATTGCAGCTTGCTACAAGAAAGGCCGAATGGAGGGGTACCGATGATGTATGTTTTTATCTGTCCGCTTTGCGGGTGCGCCAGAATGATTGCATCAAAACGCTTTGCGGACTGTCCGGTATGCGGAAGGGCCATGGCCAACTGCGAAATCAGCTATGAGGATTGGGTGCAGCTGCCGGAGGAAGAGCGGGAGCGCCTGATTGCCCAGTACCGGGAAGCAGAGTGCGGCAAGCTGACCTATTACCGGCCGAATAAGCACTACGACAGCCGGGAGAATAATTATTATATGTAAAGGAGACGCTGCATGAACCTCGATAAAATAGGAGCCTATCTGGACAGCCTGATTGACAACAGCACGCTGGACGTCCCCGCATGGAATATCGAAGCCGCCCGCGCGGGAAAGAAGTCTGGATGGAATTATGTAGACGGATGCATGATCCTCGCCATGATTGAAACCTGGAAAACCACCGGTATTCAGAAATACATTGATTTCGCGGAGAGCTATATCAGCCACCGTGTCCGGGAGGACGGCAGCATTGCGGGCTACAGGGTTGAAGAGTATAATCTGGACAATGTAAATGCTGGCAAAACATTGTTTCTTCTCCATGACATCACGGGAAAGGACAAATACCGGAAAGCCTATGAGCTGGTCTATTCCCAGCTGCTCGGGCAGCCAAGAACCGAGGGCGGGAATTTCTGGCACAAGCTGATTTACCCCTGGCAGATCTGGCTGGACGGCCTGTATATGAGCCAGCCTTTCTACATGGAGTATGCCACCAAAAAGAAGGCGTATGACCTATACAAGGATATCTACGGCCAGTTCAGAAATGTTGTTACGGTGATGCGGGATGAGACCACGGGACTGTACTATCATGCCTGTGACACATCCAAAACAATGTTCTGGTGCGATCCTGAGACCGGTTTGTCCAGGCATTTCTGGCTGCGGGCACTGGGCTGGTATTCCATGGCCCTGCTCGACACGCTGGCGCAGGCCGATCCGGAGGTGTGCCCGGAGGATTATGCCTGGATGAAGCAGGTTTTCAGGGATCTCATGGATGCCATGCTGCGCTTCCGTGATGAAAAGGGCATGTGGTACCAGGTGGTTGATTTAAAGGACCGCAAACCGAACTACCCGGAAACAAGCGGGAGCGCCATCATGTCCTATTGCCTGCAGAAGGGCGTGCGTCTCGGTTTTCTTCCGGAAGAATACCGGACTTATGGAAAAGAGGCATTTGAGGGCATCTGCGAGCGGTATCTTACCGAGAAGGACGGCAGCCTGAATCTCGGCGGTATCTGCCTGGTGGCAGGCCTCGGAGGTCCGCAGAAGCGCGACGGATCATTTGACTATTACATGTCGGAACCGGTTGTGGAAAACGACGCAAAGGGTGTCGGTCCTTTCCTGCTGGCTTATACGGAGCTCAGAAAGGCAGAAAAAAAATCTCAGTAATGTTAAGGCTTATGTCGGGCGGCTATCCATGCCGCCCGATTTGTGCGAAGCAATGAGCCATGCGGTAGAAAATGACAGCGCTGGCACGGGGAAGCTGCTCTTCAAGCTTACCCGGGACAGTGATGGCATTTTCTACCATACGGCGAACGCCGCGACAATCGCAGCGCACGTTTTTCGCGCTGCGATCTGTCGGCATGGCTCAA
>CAMOSC010000047.1 GCA_946624325.1 uncultured Clostridia bacterium | reverse complement strand
CATGGAGCAGTCGGAACATTTTATCCGCCGCATCGGGGAGCAGGTGGCGGAGCGTTTTGCGGACTATGACGAACATCTGATCTTTGAAGCCATGAACGAGCCCCGCCTTACGGGCCATGCCTTTGAGTGGAACCCGGATACCTCCAACGCCGATGTGGCGGACGCCTTTGACTGCATCAACCACCTGAACCGGCTGTTCGTGGAGACGGTGCGCGGCGCCGGTGAGAACAACGCAAAACGCTGGCTCATGGTACCTGCCTACGATGCCTCACCCTGGGCGGCGGCAGACAAAGCCTTCACGGTGCCTGAAGATCCGGGCGCGGGTGACGGGGAAAGCCGCATCATGGTTTCCGCCCATGCCTACACGCCCTATGATTTTGCGCTGAATAAGGGCGGAACAGACCGCTTTGCGGGGAGCGGGGATCCCGGCGCAAAGGATATCGCGGATTTCATGGATGCGCTGTACAAGCGGTTTATCAGTAATGGAACCCCGGTGGTGATCGGTGAATTCGGTGCCATGGACAAGAGGGGAAACCTGCAGGACCGCGTCCGCTTTACGGCATACTATACGGCATGTGCCGCCGCGCACGGCCTTCCCTGTCTCTGGTGGGATAACGGGGCCTTTGCGGGGGACGGCGAGATATTCGGCATCTATGACAGGAATACCTGTGAATTCCGCTATCCGGAGATTGCCGGGGCGATGTTAAAATACGGCCTGCCGGATGAGCGGGAAGACTGAGGCGGCCGTACGGTAAAGAGACATTTGGACATGCAAAAAAGTGTGTAAGTTTTGCTTACGGCAACTTACACACTTTTTTTGCGCAGGAACCTAGCATACCCATTCGGGCACGGGTGCGTGGAAGCAGCTCGCGGGCTTACGCATCTGCCGGGTGATAGACAAAAGCAGCCGGAGTCTGGTTCTGGACAGTAACTTTACCTGTTCAGGTTATGTATGAACGGTCTCTTACAGCTGGTCAAGATCTTCCAGCTCGGGTGTTTCTTCGTCATATCGTTCCTTGCCGAGTTCAGTGATTTTCGTAGAGCCGGCTTCGCCGTACTGATAGAGCTGATCCAGAAATTCAATTGCGGCACGGATCTTGGTACGCAGCAGGTACCCCCCGGCTTCGGTGGCCCGGGAAAGCGTTTCCGCGGAAACGGAGGGCGTCCAGTCATAGGCCAGACCGTGAAATTCCTGTATGTTCAGAAGAATATCGGATATTTCCTGCTTATTCAAAGGCGCAAGCTCCGGGGCGCGGATGATCGCGTTCAGGGTATCAGAAGCCGCCTTCAGGCTGTCCGGCTCCGCGGCATAGATTTCCTCCGCGTTGGCGAACTCCTTCTTTTTGTCTATGACATCCTCCGTGAAGGAGGAGCTGAAGGCAAACAGGGAAAAAACGCCCTCCAGCTTCGGTGAGGGTTTCAGGAAACGCTGGATCTGCACATAGCTTTTGGCGCGCGCTTTCTTGCCGAATCCGCCGATCAGTTCCGATTCGTCAAAAAGCAGCACCCACCCCTGATAGCCCAGCTGCCGGAAAAGATGGCTGAGAAAATGGAAGTAATCCATGCCGTGCTTCGTCTTGCTGAAGGTCTGACTGAATTTGGCCGGGCTGCCCGTTACGCGCCGGTAGCTTTGCCTGATCAGCCTGTTGTCGGCAAAATCGCCTTCAAGATCCGCAAGGAAGGAAATGCGTTCCTCTTCCTCCTGGGTTCCCAGAAAGGCCCTCAGAAGAAAATAGAGCTTATCTGTTTCCAGCTCCCGGGCCGTATAGGCAAGAAGCTCTCCGGTAACGGAACCGCCGGGGGTAAGGCTCTCCAGCTTTTCGCGGAAGCCCGGCTGTTCTGCCCCGGGCAGGAAGGTATTGGATGCAAGCTTCTGAAACAGAAGCCAGGGCTTGTCGATGGGAGATTCCTTGCCGAGTGAGATAAAGGATACTGCCATATTCGAGGCAGAGGCAATGTTGAAAACTGTGTTGAGCAGATGCGTTTTGCCCTCGCCGTAACGGCCGGTAAAAATCATCCCGTCGGATTTCCCGCTTTCCCGGACCGCTTCAAGCCTGCCGCTTATTTTTTCCAGCATGCCGGGCCGTGCCTCTGAGAAGTATTCTCCCACGGCCCGGGAGGGGATACCGGACCGCAGCGCTTCAATGATGTGCTGAGCGTAAAAGTCAGACATGTCCAGTCCTCCTTTCGGTGAGGGTATGCCGCTGGAAGGAATCAGGCATGATCATCACATCCTTCCACAACGGCGCGGTTTACGAGATATGGCAGGCCGAGAGCGCCGTAACGGGCCCGGTCTGTAAGGCTGAGGGCGGTTTCTTCCCCGATGGGAGAATAGACCCCTTCCGCGGAGCTGTTCAGGGCGTCCGCAAGCGCGGAGGACATTTCACAGAGAATATATGGCGTGTAGGCCTGGTCAGCATAGCGGTCCAGGTCGAGAATATCGGCAAAATGATTGAAACGGCTTCCGACCACTTCATTCTGGATACGCATCCAGAGGGCTGGGTAGGACTTAAAGCCGCTGCTCTCATTGTCGATCAGTTCCCTGCCGCATGCAAAAAGGAACATGATGTACCGCATACTGTCAATATCATCAATCAGCTGGCGGATGCTCTCATAGGTATCGTCACGGCGCAGCTTTGTATATTTGATGATGCCCTGGGAGGATTTTGCTGCAACCTGTTCCATATCGTCCACACAGATCAGGAGTCCCGAATACCCGCCAAGATGTACTGTCTCCGCGAGGGACCGCAGAAGATGTCTCGCGTTGTATTTTGTGATGCGGCTGGGGGATAGCCCCAGGGCGCGCAGCTGTGAGAGCTTTACCGTTTTATCTCCGTAAAGGTACTTCAGGAGAAGCTCCCTGTTGGAGGGCTCCAGAACGGGATGTCCGAGTATGCTGCCTGTCAAAAGGGAACAGCAGCAGGCAAAGCTGTTGTCAAGCCTGGGATTTTTCGTGAAGAAAGACCTGAGGGCCGTGCGGATTTCGCTGCGGGAAAGAGCATCGGCCTCCCCTTTCTCCGAGAGATAATCCATGAAGGCTTTTCCTTCGCCGACCTGTGCCGGGTCATAGTCCATGCTCCTGATGATGGCATCGGCGCAGCCGGAAAGGACCTTTTCAATATCGCATTGCCGGAGAATTTCAAGATAGATTTCGCGGAAATCGTAAAGGCAGACATTTTTGGCAGAGAAGGAAACTGTGAGATAGCCGTTTTTATCCGCATCTGCGCAGAGCAGCCTGGAAAGATGTGTTTTCCCGGAGCCGGGGCGGCCCGTGATAAATTTGATCTTGCTTCCTCCCTGAGGCAGGTAGTCGGTGAAATAGTGCTTCCCGATAAAGCTTGTAAGGGATTCGTTCCCCGTGTTCACGGCATCAAGAAGCTCCGGGTTCTCCGGGGCTTCGCCGAGCAGAAGCTTCTGCAGGGATGCGGTTATATCAGAAGAGATCTGGAGCATCTGTTTTTACCCCTCTGCCTCGGTATTGAGGCTCTTTAAGGACAGGATATAGCTTTCGGTTCCGGCCTTGCTGAGCACGCGGATGCCGCTCTTTCCGTCCCGGCTGGTGCCGAAGGTAAATGCGCGTCCGTCCTTCAGAACCCAGGCCTCCGGTCCTTCTTCATAGATCCTGGCCAGGTCATAGGCAAAGGCCTGCATGTCGTATTCCCTGCGCGCCCGTGCCATCGGGGCAAGGTTCCTGTATATTTTCGTGAGAAGCTGCGTGCTTCCGATTCTGACTCCGGACTTCAGGCAGGAGGTGTCGTAGGCTTCCGCCAGCTCCGCCATGAAGGAGGCGGAATTAAACTTGGCCCGGTTGAGCTTTTCCTGCCCCTCTTTGACGGTTTTCGCCACAAAGGAGGGCCGGCAGCTGGCAAGCTTTTTCCGGTTCATCCAGACTTCTTCGCTCTCACCCACAATACGGATCCTGTAGGGGAACATTTCATAGACGCCCTTTTCACCCTTGACATCGATCTGCCTTTCCTCACAGGCTTCCAGCAGCTGTCTGGTAAACTCCCCGTCCATGAAATAGGAGGCTGTATCGAAAGAAGCGGTTTCGGCTTCATAGGCGGAAACGCGTGCTTTCAGGAGCTCAACGGCTTCGGTAAAGGCGGCAAGATTCTTTTTCATTTCGGCAAGGTTGCCTTCATCGGCATTTTTCTGGACGGATTTCTGCAGCCTTGCGACGGCATTGGCGGAATCCTTGAGGTTTTTCCCAAGCGGCGTCAGTCTGGCGTATAATTCTTCATAATTCATACCTGCGGCTTCTCCTTATTTAGCAAGTGCATTCGTGATTTGCGGCGTGAGGCATCTGTCGGTATATATTGTCTGCTGCCTGTAAAAATGAGTATAAAGCTAATAGAGTGAATTTGCAAGCATTGTTTTGCTCTGAGCATGCGAAAACAGGTATGTACTGTACCACCGGGATACTGACCGGGGAATGGCGGCCGCAGGGGACAATCCTGCCGGGAATGCATGCGGGTTCACGGCAGAGGCGTGAGATTAGGAGTAGACCCGAAGCCGGTTCTCTGATAAAATGTAACTTGGAGATGTGGCTGCAAAATAGTCACCAATGTCCATGGAGTAAAACTGCATTTGGGGAAGAAGGCACCTTCCCCCGGAACAAAAAGTGTTTGGATGGGTGGTCAGATATGGAGCTGTACAAATGGCAGGAGGAATGCCTGCAGGCATGGAAGGAAAACGGATTCCGGGGCATTGCCAATGTGGTGACCGGGGCCGGTAAGACGGTTCTGGCCCTGGCCGCGATTGACCTTCTCAGGGAGACATATCCCGGACTGCGGATAAAAATCGTGGTTCCGACCATCCCTCTGGCGGCGCAGTGGAACCGCGAGCTGTTGAAGCGCGCGGGGAATGAGTCGCTCATCTGCGGGTTTTTCGGCGGGGGGGTCCGGGATGATCCGGACCGTGATGTGATGATATACATCATCAACTCGGCCAGGGACGCGCTGGCGGGCCATATGCGCAGGGATTTTGCACTGGGCAGGCATGTGCTGCTGATCTGTGACGAATGCCACCATTATCAGAGCAGGGAGAACCGTAAAATCTTCGGCTTTGTCCGTCAGATGCCGGAGCCGGCGCTGTATCACAGCCTCGGGCTTTCCGCAACGCCCTTCGGGACAGAAAATGACCATATTCTTATTGAGGGCCTCGGCAGGGAGATCTGCCGGTACGGGTTTGACAGTGCTGCGAAGGCGCGGATTATTTCACCTTTTACAGTGTGCGAGGTATCAGCTTCGTTTCTGGAGGAAGAGCTTACGGAATATGTGCGCCTCAGCGATGAGGTTTCAAAAGCGCTGGCTGTGCTGCTGAAGGAATATCCGTCGCTTGCGGGCCTGAGCGAAGCTGTGTTCCTGCGGGAGGTTTCAAAACTCGCTAAGAAGGCAGAGATGGATCCGTCTGACCCTGCGGCGGCTTTTATGATCGCAACGTACCAGAGGAAGCGTGTCAGCAATCTGGCGCAGGCCCGCATCTGCTGCTGCCTGGGCTTGCTGGAAAGGCTTCATGCGGATGACAGGATCCTGGTCTTCTGCGAGCGGATTGAGCAGGCGGAGGAGACGGCGTCCCAGCTGCAGAGAAGGCTGGGGTGCCATTCAGGCCTTTATCACTCCGGCATGACAAAGGAAGCCCGGAAGCGCGTGATGGAGGAATTCCGCAGCGGGCTGCTTCGGATCCTCGTAACCTGCAGATGCCTGGATGAGGGCATAGACGTACCGGATGCAAACATAGGAATTGTCATGAGCAGTTCCGCCGTACCGAGACAGCGCATTCAGCGCCTTGGCAGAATTATCAGGAGGGCTGAGGGAAAGGCTTCCGCCTGTCTGTATTATATTTACATTCGTGAATCAACCGATGATTCCGTTTATCTGAAGGAGCTGGAAAACTGTACGTTTTTCGCACTTCGGTATTACACAGCCGAGGATACGTTTTCCGACAGTTTGTATGATTATTCCTGCGGCGAGCTGCTGCGGGAGGCACGCAGGAAAGGTCTGGAAACAAAACAGCTGAGGGAGCTGCGGCTGTGTATGCAGGAAGGGCTGGCAAGGGCGGATTATCTGCTTGAGGAAACCGTTCAGCAGAAAAACGAGGCTGCCGCAGAGAGCGTCCATGAGCGGAATTACTGGAAGGTGATGCGAAAGCTTGGAGCAATGCAGCATGGATGACATCCGTTTACAGCTTGTCGGGAAGCTGTCCGCGGTGACGGCGGATCAGAATTCGGACAGATCTCCTAACAGCGGTTCCGGTTTCCCGATACCGTCGTTGCCGTTGCGTGATATGTCCTCAAGCAGAAGATGAATCCGCTTCAGCGTTTTGCGGTCTTCTGTCTGCCAGTATAGATAATCCTGCCACCCGTTTTCCGTAAAGGGTTTATTCATCTGGCACCTCAATAAGCTCATGCTGCTCAAAATTGCCGGATTCCAGCTGCCTTTTGGACTCCAGCAGCCATTCATAATTTGCCGGTTCTCTCATCAAGTGCAGATTTTCCAGCAAATTATTATATGCTGATTCGGAAATCATGACGATATTCCGGTTTTGTTTTCTGGTAACAATAATCGTTTCACAGTCATCTGTGATGAGATCCATGTTGGATTTCATATTTTCCCTGAATTGTGAATAATTGATAGCGAGCATTTCATTCACCTCCCTTTATAGTATTTCGTACAATTTATTGTACGTCAAGTTGGGGCTTCAGACAACCGTACTTTTATTTCCGGTTTTGTTCCGGGGGAAGGACTAAGACAGGGATGCAGGAAAACGAAAGAAAGGAGCCGGCCTTCGCGGAGACGGTTCCGGGAGGGCCGGAGGGCCTTGCCTGGGAGGAGCTGCATACGGAGCATATTGTGCGGGATGAATGGATTGATTTCAGGAAAACCGCATACCGTTATCCGGATGGGCGTGTGTACGAGCCCTTTTACAGCTACAGCCGCAGAAATTATGCCGTCATTGTGGCATCGGACACGGAAGGGCGCTTTATCTGCGTAAGGCAGTTCCGGCAGGGAATAAGGGAGGTTACCACGGAATTTCCGGCCGGAGGGATCGAGCGGAGAGACCGGAGGCCCTATGGAGGGCGGGACAGGGGGGTGCAGGAAGTGGAGGATGCCCTGGAGGCTGCAAAGCGGGAGCTGCTGGAGGAGACGGGATACGTCTCCGATGAGTGGACGCATTTGCTTACGGTGCCGTCCGACGCCACGGTCTCGGATAACTATGCCTATCTGTTTACGGCAGAAAACTGCAGGAAGGTTTCCGGGCAGGCGCTGGATGAGACAGAGGTCCTGAAGACTGTAAAGCATACGGACCGGGAAATCGATGAGCTGATCAGAAACGGCGGTTTCCAGCAGGCCATGCACATAACGGCATGGCTGCTGGCACGGAAAACCGCGGACAAAACAAACTGAAAACAGGGGAATATTGACCTGGCATTTACGTGCGGCGGCTTCCGGCGACTGCATGCGGGCCGCACGCTGCCTGAAGCAGAGCCTGCCGGGAGTGCGGCCGGCAGTGGCATTGTCACGGCGAAGCCGCGCCCTTTTCATCCTTCAGGAAGGCGTAGATTTCCGCTTCCTCCTTTTCGCTCACGGGCGATACGGTCCCTACCGGTGCGGCGTAGAAGATATATTCCTCATTGCCGTCCAGCGCGAACATCCTGTCGGAGACGGCCGTATCCACGGCGGCCACGGCGCAGGTGCCCAGGCCCGAGGCGCTGCAGGCGATGTACAGGTTTTCCGTGATGTGGCCGGCGTCTATGAGGATCGTACGGTGGGCGTAGATACCGTAGCGCCATTCCGCCCGGTAGGGGATGACGCTGTAATACATGACAACATTTGCCTTCAGGGCCCAGCGCTGCCCGCAGAGGGAGGCGTTGATATCATCATCCTGACAGCCTTCGGACAAAAGCTCCAGCGCGTGCCGGTCCGGCATATAATGGTAATACCCCGGGACGAGACCTTCCACATTGCGGACGGCGAGATAGCACTCGAATTCGTGGCGCGCGCCGCCGCACGGAACCGTGCGCAGGGTGGCGTAGTTGTTCCCGCGGATGCTTTTGACGCCCTGGGTAGCCCAGAGCAGGAAGGAAAGCTGCAGGAGCGTGATGGGTTCATCCGTGTAAATCCGGCTGCTTTTGCGGGCAAAGATGACGGAGAGGATGCTGTTGTTAAGCGCAAGGCTGCCGTAATCGGAAGGCAGCGGCGTTACGCGCCCGCCCGAAGCCCTTTTATACAGCGGAGGCTGCTGCTTCTTTTGCTCCTGGTCCGTTTTGTATCCCGGAAAAGCATCATTCTCTTCTTCCTCCGCCTCCGGCGGCATTTTGATAAAATCCCGTCCCGCCTGAATGATCCGGCGGATCTCCTCTTCCCGGGCGGACTGTGCGGCTGTGCCGTTCAAAATCTGTTCCTGCATGGAAAACCTCCTGATATGTCAACGTCGTTGTATATTGTAAAATATACCACATCCTGTCTGCTCACACAAGCAGGAAAACAGTGGATGGGCCTTTAAACCGGCAAAAACTGATCAGCCGGACAGTGAAAGCAGTTTTGCGAAATCCGGGTAAATCCGTTGACGCTTCCGAAAAGATGTTGTATCATAGTATATGTTTTTGCCGCGGGCATTTTCAAGGAGGAGTTATGGACAATAAAAGAGAAAAACTGGGCAGCCGTCTCGGGTTTATCATGCTCAGCGCCGGCTGCGCCATCGGCTGCGGGAACGTATGGAAGTTTCCCTGGATGACGGGACAGTTCGGAGGAGGCGGCTTTGTGCTGGTGTATGCCATCTGTCTGCTGGTGCTCGGACTTCCCTCGATGACCATGGAGTTTGCCATTGGAAGGGCCGCGCAGGCCAGTCCGGTAAAAATGTACCAGAAGCTGGAAAGGCCGGGACAGAAATGGCATATCCACGGAGGCTTCGCGCTGCTCGGAAACATTGCCCTGATGGCGTTCTATACCGTTGTGACAGGCTGGATGATGTATTATTTTGTCATGTTCCTGACGGGAAAAAGCGAGGGCCTAAGCTTTGGCGGCATGATCAGCAATCCCGGAGTGAACGTGGTTTACCTGCTTATTGCGGTAGCGCTTGGCTTCCTGATCCTGTGCTTCGACCTTGAGGGCGGCCTGGAGCGCGTAACCAAGTATCTGATGAGCGCCCTGCTGATCCTGATCATTATCCTCGCCGTTCACAGCGCCACGCTTTCCGGCGCGAAGGAAGGCCTCTCCTTCTACCTGATTCCGGATTTCTCGAAAATCACCGGAGAGGTTATTGTAAAGGCGATGAATCAGGCCTTCTTCACACTCTCCATCGGAATCGGCTCCATGGCGATTTTCGGCAGCTATATCGGCAGGGAGCGGACGCTTCTGGGCGAATCCGTCAACGTGATCCTGCTGGATACCTTTGTGGCGATCATGGCGGGCTTTATCATGTTTCCGGCCTGCTTTACCTACGGGATTGAGGTTAATGAAGGTCCGGCGCTCCTGTTCAACACCATGGCTACCGTTTTCAATAACATGGAGGGCGGAAGGGTGTGGGGAAGCCTCTTCTTCCTGTTCATGGTATTTGCGGCGTTCTCCACGGAGCTGGCGGTTTTTGAGAATATTCTTGCCTGCGTGCGGGAACTTACCGGGCTGAACCGTCCGAAGGGCTGCCTTGTCTGCGGACTGGGGATTTTCCTTCTGGCGCTGACGACCGCGCTGGGCTACAGCGTATTCCATTTCCAGCCCTTCGCGGAAGGCTCCGCCTGGCTGGATTTCTGGGATTTCATCGTCAGCACCAACCTGCTGCCCATCGGGGCGTTTATCTTCTCGATTTTCTGCTGCTATAAGATCGGCTGGGGCTGGGATAAATTCATTGAGGAGGCGAATGCCGGAAAAGGCCTGAAGGTGAAAGCCTGGATGAAGCCGGTTTTCAAATATGTCGTTCCCGTGTGTGTGGCGGCGCTGTATATCTACGGACTATTTACTTTTAAATGGAAGTAATTCGGTAACGGTTCAGAACCAGGCGCAAGGCTGTGAGGAATCGCGAATACAGCCAGCTGAAAGCCGCGATTCTTGATGGCTTTGCATCTGTCGGGCACGCCACAATTCCGGGAATGGCTGCTTTTCGTCATTTCGGAGTCTGGCTTTGAACAGGTACAAAAATGTATAACGTAACAGCGTGAAGGCAGGGCTTTGGTCCTGCCTTTTTTATGCGCGAAGCAATGAACCATGCGGCAGAAAATGCCATCACTGGCACGGAGAAGCTGCATTTTAAGTTTAACCGGGACAGTGATGGCATTTTCTGCCATACGGCGAAAGCCGTGACAATCGCAGTGTATGCTTTTTACGCTGCGATCTGTCGGAATGGCTGGGTGGGCGGATAGTTTCCCGCCCATCCGATCAGAGCAATGAATCCTGCCCGGGAAATGGTATGAAGCATAGTTCCCTTTACCAGGAAAGCCGTAAGAAAATCTATTGATTTTACATAACCTGAAGCTTATACTGAAAGATGGTAACTGTCGGTTGAAATGTGCCGCCGGGGACAGGCCCGGCCGGCAGGAATCTGATGTGACTGGTATGTTGAATATGAATGAAGTGAAAATCGGAATTGTCGGGATCGGCAATATGGGCAGCGCCCATGCGGCGGCGATCTTCGACGGAAAAATAAACGGACTGCGTCTCACGGCGGTCTGCGATATCCGGAAAGAGCGCCTGGACTGGGCGAAGGAGCGCCTTCCGGGACTGAAGGGCTGCTATGCGGATTACGGCGAAATGCTTTCCGCAGGCGGGCTTGATGCGGTGCTGATCGCGGTTCCGCATCCGCTGCATCCGCCTTTTGCCATACGGGCCCTGCGGGCGGGACTGCATGTCCTGACGGAAAAGCCCGCCGGCATTGACACGGCTTCGGTGCGTCAGATGAACGCCGAGGCGGAAAAAAGCGGGAAGGTTTTCGGCATCATGTATAACCAGAGAACCAATCCGCTGTTTGCGGCCCTCCGTGAGGGCATTCAGGCGGGGAAGCTCGGCGAGCTGAAGCGCATGGTATGGATCATCACCAACTGGTACCGCTCCCAGGCCTACTATGATTCGGGCTCCTGGCGCGGAACCTGGAAAGGGGAGGGCGGCGGCGTGCTGCTGAACCAGTGCCCGCACAACCTGGACCTCTGGCAGTGGATCTGCGGGATGCCCGTACGTCTCAGGGCGGAATGCCGCATCGGCCGGTATCATGATATTGATGTGGAGGATGACGTGAGCATCCTTGCCGAATACGCAAACGGTGCTCAGGCGGTATTTCTCACTTCCACGGGGGAGTATCCCGGAACCAACCGGCTGGAGATCTCCGGGAGCCTCGGAAAGGCGGTTGTCGAGAACGGCACCCTGACCTGGACGCTGCTGAAGGAGGACGAGCGGAAGGTCCGCGTGGAGACGAAGGTGGGCTTTCCGCATATGGAGACGGAAAAAGAGGTCCTGGTACAGGAGGGGCCGGAGAGCGGACACTGCGGTATCCTGCAGAACTTTACGGATGCGGTGCGTTCCGGTACGCCTCTTCTGGCGCCGGGAATTGAGGGAATCCGGGGCCTGAGCCTTTCAAACGCGGCGTATCTGTCCGCGGACCGGGGCGGCGCCTGGGTGGAGCTTCCGGTGGATGAGGAAGCCTTTGCGGCGCTTCTGTCACGCCGGCAGGCTGAAGAGACCGACCGCGAAAAGATTCTTTCCGGGGAAGTGCTCTCCGGAACTTATTCGGAACGGTGGAAGGTTTCGTGGTAAGCAGGCCGGGCGGTGCCTGGCCCTGAACAGGAAACAAAATACATGCAAAGGAGACATATTTTGCCCACGGCTGCGCTTTTTGCAGGTGTGGCTGCAAAATAGTCATCCGTGGCCATCAGGTCAAAGTACAAAACTTCGTTTAGGAAGGAGTGGGATTATGGCAAAAAAGCATCCGAAAATACTGATCGCGATTATCGCGGTGATCGTGCTGATTCTGGCGGGACTCGTTATTTACTGGGAGATTACCCATGGGAACAGGAGCCTGCTGGACACGAAAAACCGTTTTGACTACGCAATTATCAGCCTCCCGAACGGAGAGGTGGTGGAAGGAAAGGTCAGCTCCTGGCTGGACTATTCCGATTCCGACGTCGTGCAGATCACGATAGACGGGAAAACGTATCTGACAAGCTATATGAATGCCTGTCTGATTGATGAATAAGCGTGCGGGAAAATATTTCACGGGGCGTTTTCGGAAGAACGGTATCAGGCAGGAAAGAACTGCCTTCGGCATGGAAGAGGAATGAAAGAAATGACCGAGAAGAAAAACATCATCCTGCTGGACGGGGCTGTGGGTACCAGCCTGTGGGAAAAGAGCGATGACAAGGTGCCGGTATGGCGCTACAACCTGGAAAAGCCGGAGATCGTTCTGGAGCTGCACCGCGAATATATTGCGGCCGGCGCGAAAATCATCCTGGCAAACACCTTCGGCGCCAATTCCGGCGCCGTGAAGCGCTCGCCGTACACGGTAGAAGAAGTGGTGCGCGCCGGCGTGCGCCTGGCGAAGCAAGCCGTACAGGGTACGGATGTGAAGGTGGCGCTCTCAGCCGGGCCGCTCTCCGTGCTGCTGGAGCCCTACGGGGATCTTACGGAGGAGGAGTGCGAGGCTATCTATGAGGAGCAGCTCGGTGCGGGCATGCAGGAAGGCGCGGACCTGATTATGCTTCAGACCTTTATGGACGCCGAGATGATGCGCATTGCCGCAACGGTTGCCAAGCGCTATAATGTCCCGGTTTTCTGCACGATGACCTTCACAAAGGTGGGCAAGACCATGATGGGCAATTCCGTGGACGACGTGCTGGAGGCCCTGGAACCGCTTGGTATTGACGCGGTGGGCATGAACTGTTCCCTCGGACCGGATCTCGCCGTCCCAATCATTGAGGAATTTGCCCGGAAGACAAAGCTTCCGATCGTTTTCAAGCCCAATGCCGGGCTTCCGATCCTGGCTCCGGACGGAACCACGGAAACCGTCTATACGCCGGATATTTTCGTGAAGGACGTGCGTCCGGTGCTGCCGCTTGTCACCTATATCGGCGGCTGCTGCGGATGCAACGCATCGTATGTCGAGGCGCTGCGCACCGAACTGGAGGCTGAGGGCTGACGGGGCGCGGTTACTGTATCAATTCGCATCTGTCGGATAAGCATGCCGCTATTAAGGGCGGAGGAACGGAGAGAATGATGAACAGCCTGGAACGTTTTTACGCAACCATTGAACGCCGGCCGGTAGACCGCCCCGCCGCATGGCTGGGGATGCCGGAAATCCATGCCCAGCCGGCGCTGTTTGCCCATTACGGCGTGAGCAATATGCATGAGCTGAAGCTGGCTATCGGGGATGATTTCTACGCGGTGGAGGTTCCCTACGAATCACCGGAGGCAAGCGCCATCTACGCGGCCTTCGACTGGTATATGGACGGGAATGTGGACGCCCAGAACCGTACCCTCACCGCACCCGGCTGCTTTAACGAGGCGGAGGAGCTTGAGGATCTGGATTTCTTCAAATGGCCCGATCCGGCGCTTTACATTGATCCTGCGGAATGCCGCCGGCGCGTCGATATGGCCCCGAAGGACAAGGCCGTGATCGGTATGCTCTGGTCCGCGCACTTCCAGGATGCCTGCGCGGCCTTCGGCATGGAAACCGCGCTGATGAATATGGTGGCAAATCCCGAGATCTTCCAGGCGGTTGACGCGAAGATCGTTGATTTTTACCTGAAGGCAAATGAAATCTTTTATGAGGCGACGAAAGGCCGTCTGAATGCTGTGCTGATCGGAAACGACATGGGCAGCCAGAGAGGACTTATCCTTTCTCCGCAGATGGTGCGCGAGTTTGTGCTTCCCGGGGCAAAGAAGCTTACGGAGCAGGCGCATCAATATGGCGTGAAGGTGATCTATCACTCCTGCGGCTCCATCGCGGATATCATTCCGGATCTGATTGAGATCGGCGTGGATGCGATCCATCCTATCCAGGCAGCGGCCGCGAACATGGATGCGGCGAGCCTGAAGGCGCGCTTTTCCGGGCAGGTTTCCTTCTGTGGAGGCGTGGATACCCAGGAGCTGCTGCCCCACGGGACGCCGGAGCAGGTGCGCGCAAAGGTGCGGGAGCTCAGAGAACTCTTCCCGACAGGCCTGATCCTCTCACCCAGCCATGAGGCGATTCTGCCGGATATCCCGCCGGCGAATGTGCAGGCGATGTTTGAGGAAGCCGCGAGGGTGTAAGAGAACAGCGGCAGGCTCTCCGGAAGGCAGATGCTCAGAGGTTCGAAAATCCTGAAAGACAGCTTTGGCCGATGCGGGACGGGCTTTCGGAAAACCTGTATCGTGTGAGGAAGTAAACCGCTGTAAAGCATTCCTAAGGTGCTTCGGATGTATAAAAAACAGGAGGGAATCTATGGCACAGGAAATATTGCAGGAAATGTCGGCCCTGCTGCAGAAAGGCAAGGCGAAGGATGTGAAGCGTCTTGCGCAGGAAGCGCTGGATCAGGGAATTGATCCGAAGGAGATCCTGAACGAGGGACTTCTTTCCGGCATGATGATCATCGGAGAAAAATTCAAGAATAATGAGGTCTTTGTTCCTGAGGTGCTGGTGGCCGCCAGGGCCATGTCCGCGGGCACGAAGATTCTGGAGGAAAAGCTGATGGAAGCCGGCGTGGAGCCCATCGGACGCGTGGTAATCGGGACGGTCAAGGGCGATCTGCATGATATCGGGAAAAATCTGGTTATCATGATGCTCAAGGCCGCCGGATTCGAGGTCTTCGATCTCGGCGTGGACGTGGATGCGGACACATACATTGACAAGGCGGAGGAGGTTAACGCGGATATCATCGGCATGTCTTCCCTGCTTACCACAACCATGCCGGCCATGAAGGAAGTGATCGACGCCATGAAGGCGCGCGGCGTCCGCGAAAAGTATATTGTCATGGTGGGCGGAGCCCCCGTAACACAGGCTTATGCGGATCAGATCGGCGCGGATATTTATTCCGAGGATGCGGCGACGGCCGCCGAGAAGGCGAAGGCGGCGGTGCTGGCAAAATAAAGTGGAAGGCTATTTTTAAATATATGGTTGACAATCGAACATATGTTTGCTATAATATGGTCAATCCAAACAGAAGGGAGGCAAAATTACATTATTACATTATTTCCTTATCGGAGTGATCGCCATGGGTATCTGAAACAACAAAGGATAAACACGGCGTTATATCTGGGAAACCGA
>CAMOSC010000046.1 GCA_946624325.1 uncultured Clostridia bacterium | reverse complement strand
CTGACGCTGTTGATGATTTCATCGCTGAGTATCAGGAAGCTCTTGACGGCGCTGGCTATCAGGACGTTCTCGCTGAGTTCCAGAGACAGTACAACGAGTGGAAGGGTGCCGCTGAGGAATAATTTCCGAAGAAGCACACCGGATTCCATCCGGATCAACTGAATAATTCCGGTTTTGCCGGAAAAACGGACAGGGAAGGCGAAAGCCTTCCCTGTTTTTGTGTTGCGGCTAATCTTTCGTTGCCCGCCCCCCGAGAAAAAATCGTGTTAACTGTTCAGAGCCGAACAGGCCGGACGTTTACCTGTAAACATCCGGCGAATATTGTTGCATACCCCCCGCAGGAAAACCTTAGATGGCATAGGCAGGAAGGCCGTATTTACGCCTGGCTCCGAACAATTACAAAATAACGGAATTTCCCCTGTTTTTTTGCCGTGCTTTGTGGTAAAATCATAACAGCTGTCCGGAATCTGATCACCGCTGTTCCGAAAACGGCCCCGAAAGGCAGCCACAGCGGTATGCACACCTGAGGTTTTACCGGTGGTAATGCCCATGGCCGCGGGGCATGCGGGTGACTCCATGAATGCTACGGACACCGACAGTGAAACACAAACACCAGAAAGGCAGGAAATACACGGCATGAAGTATACCGAACTCATCAACAAAATGACCCTGGAGGAGAAATGCGCGCTGCTCTCCGGCAAGGGGGAATGGGTTACCAGAGCTTACCCGCAGTATGACATTCCGGAGATTTTTCTCTCGGACGGCCCCTCGGGCGTGCGCAAGCAGGAAGGCGCCGGCGACCATCTGGGTCTGAACGAATCCGTCCCGGCTACCTGCTGGCCGGCAGCCTCCACCATCGCCAACAGCTGGGATGAGAAGCTCGGCGAGGAGGTAGGCGCGGCCCTCGGCGAGGAGGCAAAGGCCCTCGGCGTCAATGTCCTTCTGGGTCCGGGCCTGAATATCAAAAGAAGTCCGCTCTGCGGCCGCAACTTCGAGTACTTTTCAGAGGATCCCTGGCTCTCCGGCAAGATGGCCGCCGGCGTGGTCCGCGGTGTGCAGAGCAACGGTATTTCCGCATGTCCCAAGCACTTTGCCGTCAACAGCCAGGAGCATTTCCGCATGGCCAACGATAGCATTGTGGATGAGCGCACGCTCCGCGAGCTCTACCTGACAGGCTTTGAGATTGTGGTAAAGGAGGCTAAACCGAAAACCATCATGACCTCCTACAACCTGGTCAACGGCACCTACGCCAATGAGAATAAACATCTCTTAAAGAGCATCCTGCGCGGCGAGTGGGGCTATGAAGGCGCCGTCGTTTCCGACTGGGGCGGCTCCAACGACCATGCCAAGGGCGTGGAGGCCGGTTCCGACCTGGAAATGCCCGCCCCGGGCTTAAGCTCGGTGCGCGAGCTGATCGATGCCGTAAAGAGCGGGAAGCTTTCTGAGAGCGCCGTAAACGAGCGTGTGGACACCATGCTCGATCTGATTTTCTCCACGCAGATTCAGAACCCGGCCGGAAAGGACGGCTTCGACAAGGACGCCCATCACGCCCTTGCCAGGCGCGCCGCCGCGGAGAGCATTGTCCTTCTGAAAAATGACGCTTCCCTGCTGCCGCTCTCTTCCGGTCAGAAGGTGGCCGTAATCGGTGATTTCGCGGAGACCCCCCGCTACCAGGGTGCAGGCTCCAGCCAGGTAAACCCAGTGAAGCTTGATACCTTCTTAAAGGAGCTGCCCGAAAGCGGCCTGACGCTTTCTTCCTATGCACAGGGCTACCGCAGGGGCGGCAAGGCCGACAAGACCCTTTTAGCCGCAGCCGTGGAAACCGCGAAGAGCGCCGACACCGTTATTTTCTTCATCGGCCTGGATGAGCTGAAGGAAAGCGAGGGTCTGGACCGCAGCGATATGCGCATCAACGGCAACCAGATCGATGTGCTGGAGGCCGTGGCTGCCGCGAACCCCAACGTCATTGCCGTGTTGGTGGGCGGCAGCGCCGTGGAGATGCCCTGGATTGATTCCTGCAAAGCCCTGATCTACTGCGGTCTGGGCGGAGAAGCAGGCGCCGGAGCCGCCCTGGATGTGCTGACCGGCAGAGTGAATCCTTCAGGAAAGCTCTCCGAGACCTATCCCATGGAATATGCCGATACGCCTGCCTACTACCAGTATCCGGGCAAAAAGAAGACCAGCCAGTACCGCGAGGGTATTTTCGTCGGCTACCGCTATTATGAAAAAGCCAAAATACCCGTGCGCTTCCCCTTCGGCTTCGGTCTCTCCTACACAAGCTTTGCCTACAGCAATCTGAAGGTTACAAAGCACGGCGCCGAAGTTACCGTGACCAATACCGGAACCAGGGACGGCGCGGAGATCGTCCAGCTCTATGTCCATAAGAGCCTCGGAAATGTGGGCAATGCCATGCCCATCTTCCGTCCCGAGAAGGAGCTTAAAGGCTTTTCGAAGGTCTTCCTGAAGGCCGGCGAGGCGAAGAAGGTGCATTTTGAGTTTGACGACAAGACCTTCCGCTACTGGAACACCTTCTCCGATTCCTGGGAGACGGAGGACGGAAGCTACAGGATCCTTGTGGGCGGCAGCTCTGCCGACACACCGCTCTCCGGCGAGCTCATCATGAGCGGCTCACAGGCCCAGGATCCCTACCGCAACCGCCTGATCGCCTCCTACAGAAAGGGCGAGGCGCAGGAGGTCACCGACAACGAATTCAAGGAGCTGCTGGGGCATCCGCTGCCCTCCGACGAGCTTGTGATCGACCGCAACCTCACCTTCGGCCAGCTCAACCACGGCCGCAGCCTCATCGGCTGGATCGTCTGGGCGGTTCTCACCTGCATCCTGAAGCTCTCCCTGCGCTCCGGCAAGCCCAACCTGAACATCCTGTTCATCTACAACATGCCGCTGCGCGCCCTCGCCAAGATGACCCAGGGTGCCTTCTCCATGGGCATGGTGGACGGCATGGTCATGGAGGTGAAGGGCTTCTGGATCATCGGCATCGTGAAGGTAATCATCGAGCTCTTCAAGAAGAACAAGGCCGACAAGGCGCTGGCCGCAAAGCTTGGTGAATAAATTCCAGGTCTATCATTCCAGGCCCATCTCCGGTCCCGCCGGACAATACGCAGGCCGGAAACAACGATCCTCTGACCGACCCCCTGCTGGGAATCCCGGCAGGGGGTCTTGCTGTGCGAAGCAAATGAACCATACGCAGGAAACTTCTATGAACCTTATTTGCATACACAAAGCCAAGAATCGTTTCCAGTTGTCTGTTGTTTTTATAATTTGATGCTGTTATACTGGTAACTGTTCAGAGTCAGATGCAGACCTCCCGGAAGCATGCATTTCAGCTGGACAAAGTTTGCGTTTCTCCCGGGATTGACGCCCGGCCGGCGCGGCGCAGCCATAAAAAACAGTTCTTTGCTGTTTCCCGGATCCGGCTCCGGACAGATACTTATACCGAAGCAAAGCAGGCAGAACAGGCCCCATACGCTGGGGACGCGAAGGTTTCTGCCCGTACCGTGAAGTCAGAAAGGAGGATCCTGCCATGACCCGGAGTACAAGCAGTGTTACCTTTTTACCGGAAGACAGCCTGAAGGTACGCCTGAAAAAGGCGGCCCACGTCTGCCCCTCTCCCGAGCAGTGCTTATGGATGGACAAGGAGCTGACAGCTTTCATTCATTTCGGCCCGAATACCTTCACCGGGAGACAATGGGGCAGCGGCCATGAGACCCTCCGGGATTACATGCACGGGAAACCGGATCCCGAACAATGGGTAAGAGTATGCGCCGAAGCCGGCCTGAAGCACGTCATATGCACGCTGAAGCACCATGACGGTTTCTGCCTCTGGCATACGGAAACCACGGACTTTTCCGTCAAAAACACTGCTCATCCTCTGGATGTGGCAGGAGTGCTCTCGGACGCCTGCAGGAAATACGGCATCGGTTTCGGCGTCTATCTCTCCCCCTGGGATATGCACCAGCGCGAGGCAGGACTGTGGGGTACGGATGCCTATAACGATTATTTTCTCAGACAGCTGAAGGAAGTCCTGACAGGATACGGGCCTGTTGAAGAGCTCTGGTTTGATGGTGCCTGCGGGGACTGGCCCATCTGGCAGAAGGTTCCCTGTTACCGCCCGGAAACCTGGTATGAAATGATCCATCGTCTGCAGCCGCAGGCGGTTTACCGCATGTATGATCCCTATTTCTTTGCGGATGAAGCCGGCTGGAAAGACCTGAAGGACGGAAAGGCGCTTCTCTCCTGGACCGGGAAAGCCGTTCGCTGGGTTGGAAACGAGGAGGGCCGGAGCCGGACGGATGAGTGGAACATGCAGCCTGTTTTTGAGCCCGCGATTGCGAAAAACGCCGTGCTGCCGGATCTCGGAAGCGTAAAATACTATGAACGGGCCGTCGGTGCCGTGTGGTATCCCGTAGAAGTCAACACCACCATCCTGAATCAATGGTTCTGGAATCCCGAAACCTCCAGGGTCAAGAGCCTTGAACAGCTCGCAGAGACCTATTACCAGTCTGTCGGAAATAACGGAGTGCTCCTGCTGAACCTGAGTCCCGACCGGAACGGCCTGATCCCCGATGACCAGATCCACCGTCTCATGGAGCTTCGCCGTTTTATTGACCGCACCTTTTCCCAAAACCTTGCCGAAGGAGCAGCGATCCGTATTCTTTCAGACGGCTCCGGAAATATGCCGGATACTGCCTGCACGACGGCAAATACGAAAGACGCCCCGGTGTATGAAATCCTGTCTGAAGATCCGGAGAAATTCTGGGAGGGCAGCACGGAATGGGATATGGATACTTCCTCCGCGGTACTGGAGATAAAACTCCCGCAGCCCATGAGCTTTGACCAGGTAATGCTCTCCGAGCATATCCGGGATGGGCAGCGGATTGCCTGCTGGAGCCTTTCCGTCCTGGAGGACGGCGTCTTTCGCGAGGTTGCCAGGAAAGGAAGCGCGGGGCGCAAATGTTTACGGCGTTTTACACCGGTCCACGCCGATACCCTTCGCCTGACCATTCATCAGAGCTATGATACCCCGCAGATCTCGGGCTTTGGGCTGTTCATGACGCAGCTGCCGAAGCCGGAAAACCCTCCAGCCGGCAGCGATGAAACCCGGGGTCAGGGCGCCTCATTGCCGTCCCCCGGTATTGATCTCTCCTCCCTTGCCATCCTCTCGCTGCCCGAAGGCACAGAGCCCGGTCTTGCCTGCCGCCTTTGTAAAGGCGGGCTCCAGAGCATTGCGGATGCCGGAAATGCCTGGAAAATCCCCGGGATCATGCTGCGCTTACGCGCTCTGGACCCGGCAGAACTTCCCTGTTCCACCGATTTCCACGCGGAATTCACGGGCTGGATCCGGGTAAAGGAGGACGGCGTGTATGTCTTTTCACTCGGCACCGCGGACGCGGGAGCGCTCTTTATCGCGGACCGGCTCTGCATCCGTCTCGATGAACCGCACGATTACAGAAGTGAGCAGGTGCACCTGCACCTTTCCGCAGGATTTTATCCGCTGCGCTTCCTCTACACCAGCTTCCGCCATTCCGCTGCCTTCTGTCTGGATACCGATGCGGCCTGTCCGGATGCACGGGATAAACGCATAAGTCTCCTCTGATTTTAGGAACGCCTCTGAGGGAACGATTCTTTCACCGGGTAAAAATCGTTCCCTCAGAGGCGTTCCGTTTTTTCGTTTTCCTGCGATGTCCTTCCCGGGCATCATTTTCCCGAAAATCCTTCCGCCTGCCCGCGGAACTTTTTTTGTACAAATCAGCTAATTTCTGTGTCTTGATCAGCCGTATGATGCCAACTATAATTCTTTCATAGATCCATTTCCGGTTGTGTCTTCGTCAAATCAGACAGGAGGTGCCGTATGAAAGTACCCGGACATGTTATAAAAAAGCAAAAACGGTACTGGCAGCTGTATCTGCTGGCTCTGATCCCGTTTACCTTTGTACTGCTGTTCAATTATATGCCCATGTACGGCATCCTGCTCGCCTTTAAGGATTACAGCATTAAAAAAGGCATCCTCGGCGGCAGATGGGCGGGCCTGAAATATTTCCGGCAGCTGTTTTCCATTCCGAACTTTCCGCTGATTCTGAGGAACACCATTGTGCTCAGCATCGAGAGCATGATCATCGGCTTTCCGTTCCCGATTCTCCTGGCCCTGTCCTTCAACGAGATCGCCAATAAAAACATACGCAAGGTGCTCCAGACTATCACCTTTGCGCCGTTCTTTATCTCCACGGTCGTGGTTGTCAGCATCATCTTCCAGATGTTCTCCTACCGCTATGGCGTGGTCAACTCTATCATCAGGGCCCTCGGCGGAAGCGCGGTGAACTTCCCCGGCATAGCAGGTTTTTTCAGGCCTGCCTATATTTTCTCGGGCGTCTGGCAGGGAGCCGGCTACAGTTCCATCCTCTATATTGCGGCGCTCTCGGCAGTGGATGTTTCCCTCTATGAGGCAGCGGCCATCGACGGCGCAAGCCGGCTCCAGAAGGTCCTGCACGTGGATATCCCCTGTATTGCACCAACCATCATCATCACTCTGATCCTGAATGTCGGCAACATCTTAAGCATCGGCTTCGAGAAGGCCTATCTGATGCAGAATCCGGTCAACTATAAGTATTCCGAAATCATTGCCACCTATGTATATAAAACCGGTATTGAACAGGCACAGTTCAGCTTTGCCACCGCGGTCGGCCTGTTCAACTCCGTAGTCAACTGCATCATGCTGGTTCTGGTGAACACCATCGCTGGAAAGATCAGCGAGACCAGCCTGTTCTAGGAGGATCGGTATGAAACGGAAAAGTTCGCTGCATAAATGGCGGAACCTGCCGGCCGGAGATAAAGCCTATCTGGCTTTCGTATATCTTTTTCTTGCGCTTTTTGTAACCATTGTTATTTATCCTCTGCTGTATGTCATCAGCTGTTCCTTCTCCAGCCCGGAAGCCCTGATCCAGGGGCGGGTATTCTTTCTCCCGGTAGAGCCGGGCATCCAGGGATACGAAGCGGTGTTTTCCAACGCCAGGATCTGGAGCGGATATGCCAACACGATTCTCTATACGGCGACCGGAACAGCCCTCGGCACCTCTGTCTCCATGATCGCCGCCTATGTGCTCTCCAGAAGGGAATTTCCCGTCCGGGGATTTCTGACGATATTCTTTATGGTTACCATGTTCATCAGCGGCGGAACCATTCCCATGTATCTGTGGCTGAAGCGCCTGCATATGCTCAATACCATCTGGGCGATCGTCGTACCCGGGGCTGTCAGCGTATGGCTTGTAATCGTCGCGAGAACCTTTGTCCAGTCCACCATACCGGAGGAACTGTTTGAGGCCACCTCCCTGGACGGCGGAAGCTATCTGCAGTATTTTCTCCGCGTAGTGCTCCCGCTCTCCAAGCCGATTCTGGCGGTACTGGCCCTGAATTTCGCGCTTGGGCAATGGAATTCCTATTACAACGCCCTGATTTACCTGAATGATGCCTCCAAATATCCGCTTCAGATTATTCTGCGCGATATCCTGATACAGAACTCGGTGGACGTTACCAATTCCGCCAGCGGCGGAACCGACGTCAACAACCAGATGCACAGGCAGTACCTCTCTGAGCTGCTGAAATACTCGCTGATCATCGTATCCAGCGCTCCGCTGCTAATAATCTATCCCTTCCTGCAGAAGTATTTCATAAAGGGCACCATGATCGGCTCCGTAAAGGGATAATCCGCTTCGCAAAAAACTGTTCCGCTCCCCCAAAGGGCTCATACGTTCCGAAAAGAGCTGATCCGCTCCCCCAAAGGGAATCATCCGCGCCCAGGCGCAGCATATGTCCGTATCTGTTTCTGAGGGAACCGGGAACGCCGTCAGGGCTTTCCGAAGCTCCCTTGCGATAAAGACAACAAAACCCAAGAAGGAGGAAAACAACATGAAGTGTAACAAAAAGGCTGCAATACTGCTTCCGTTCGCCCTGATGCTCGGCAGCTTTGCGGCAGCCGCAGACGTTCCTGAGGAGTTGCAGGTCAGCGATACCTTCCCGCTTGAAGAGCCGGTTTCCATGACCATTCTCATGCCGCAGCAGAGCGACGTGGTGGATCTTGAAGAAAATGTGGTATTCCGGCTGCTGAAGGAGTATACTAATATTGATATCAACCTTGTCACGGTTCCCAGCCAGGACGGCAAGGAAAAGCTCAATCTCCTGATCAACAGCAACGATTATCCTGATGTCATTATGGGCATCAGCCTCTCCAGCCAGGACCTCGAGAAATACGGCGTCGAGGAGGAAATTCTGATCCCGTTAAACGACCTGATTGACGAGTACGCTCCGAGAATTTCCGAACAGCTGGAAGAGCATCCGAACTGGCGCGTGGATATGACCAGCTCCGACGGCAATATCTACGGCATTCCGGCTGTGGACTCCGCGGGCGTTGGCCATGTGAACAGTGCCATGAAGTACTGGATCAATTCCCAGTGGCTGGACAACCTCGGCCTTGAAATGCCCGAAACCACGGAAGATTTCAAAAATGTCCTTCTGGCCTTCAAGAATAATGACCCGAACGGCAACGGCATCGCCGACGAGATCCCGCTCAGCGGCTGCATCAATTCCTGGAATGCCGATCCTTATCTCTTCCTCTTTAACGCATTCGGATACTTCGACACCAACTATTATTATCTGAAGGACGGCAAATTCCAGAGCATCCTGGACCAGGATTATATTAGAGAGGGCCTTGCCTACATGAGCGATCTCTACAGCGAAGGCCTGATCGACCCGGCAGCTTTCACACAGGACAACGCCCAGCTGACCGCACTCGGCAACAATGCGGATATCGAGATCCTCGGCTGCTCACCCGCAGGCCATGTCGGAATGCTTCTCGATATCAACAACATACCGCGCTACCAGCAGTATGCCATGATGCTCCCGTTAGAGGGTCCGGACGGCTACCGTGCGATCCCCTACACAAAATCCGTATCCGTCAGCGGCGGATATTTCATGATCACCGATACCTGCAAGAATCCCGAGATTGCTATTCAGATTGCGGATCTGTTCAGCGATCCCATCTGGACGCTGCAGGGCCAGGTAGGGACCCGCGGCGTTGAGTGGGACTACGCCGATGAGGGAACCTTCGGCATGGACGGCGTAACACCGGCCGCATACAAGTTCCTGCAGTATCAGACCCCGGCACAGGTCGTGGATGCCTGGTGGTGGACCTACCGCGGCATCGAACCCGACTGGAAGAACCTGATACAGACCGATCCGGACGCGATCATGGATCCGGCAAACTTCGAGTCCCGTCTGGCCTTTGAAACCTCCAAGCTTCTGCCCTTCGCAGCTGACGTGGATCCGATCCCGACGCTCCGCTTCACCACGGACGACAGTACCAGCTTCAACCAGCTCAAAACCGCCGTAAACGACTACGCAAAGATCGCCATTACGGAATTCATTACCGGCGCGCGCAGCGTCGAAAACGACTGGGATGCTTATCTGGCTGATCTGGAAAGCCTCGGCTACGGGAAGATGATCGAGCTGGTCCAGGCAACCTATGACGCGCAGACCGCCGAATAAGGCACATCATCCGAAGCCAGAATCCCGGGCAGGCGATCGGATTGGCGTAGAAAACATCCACCCTTCCGATTCCGCGGGCGGACATTTGAATGCATCTTCCGTACCTGACGGTTCCCGTACGGGTAACATGGCCGCAGTCCCCGAAGGGGGATTGTGGCCTGTTGTGCAGTAAAAACCGGCACATAAAACGCACTTTCAGCAGCATTTTCCGTAGAAAATCCAGATGAGGAGCCAGGCCATGAAATGGATATTCAGAAAGCCTTATGTCAATCTGACCGCGCTGCGGAAGGTCTTTACCGCTGTATTTCTGTCGCTCCTCTTTCCCCTGGTCCTCCTCAGCCTGATCTATACGCGCATGAACGATAAAATCAGGGCCCAGTTTTATGACCGGAGCCTCACCAGCATGCAGAGCAGCCTTCGGGCGATGGAACTGGTCTTTGACAATATTGATCAGATCGCAGTCTATCTCAGCGATAACTATGATATCATCAATTATTACAACCTGGACCGTTCCGAT
The DNA here is from genome assembly GCA_946624325.1 of uncultured Clostridia bacterium. Lineage (GTDB taxonomy): Bacteria > Bacillota > Clostridia > Lachnospirales > Lachnospiraceae > Anthropogastromicrobium. The sequence continues at coordinate 5,291 of CAMOSC010000046.1, read as the reverse complement.
GCCGTAAAAAAACCGACTTCCTTTCTTCGGGCCCAGCAGGTGCTTGGCAGCATCGGTGTTGCAAACAACGATATCCTGAACATCCAGCTTTATGCGGCACGCAGCGAAACCCTGCTGGATTTCAGCACGATTTCCCTCTATCCCGAGCGCTATTACGGGAGCAGCTTCCGTCTGGATGACTATGATTATGACCAGTTTCTCGGGAATTACCTTCTGGGCACCGACACGCTCGGCTGCAGCCGCAAAATCGTAAGCGGGGCACGCTTTCATAATCCTGAACCGACACTGATTTATGAGATCCGCCATATCGGCTCCAGCATCAGAAGCCGCAGCAACCGAGCGCTCTTTTATCTCTCGGAAAGCCGCCTTCTGGAGCTCTTCTCCTCCCTGGACAGTTTTGAGAACGCAAGCTTCTTTCTTTTTGATGAAGCCGGAAACATCCTGCTTCTGCATGGGGAAGAGGTGTTTGCAGACGATGCTTTTGTCAGAGAGCTCTGCGAGCTTCCGGATACCAACGGGCCCTCCGGATATTGCCAGGTTTCGTCAAACGGTGCGGACGCCTCGGTTACATTCTGCAAAAGTGCGGCGCGTGGGTGGAAGTGCGTCCAGGCCATTCCGTATTCCTATGTGCTCTCCGCCACAAGTTCCTTCCGTACCTCCATGGTGCTCCTCTTAGCCGTCGCCCTGATTACCGGCCTCCTGCTGCTCACGCTCTACGGCATGCGTCTGGCTTCTCCGACCCTTGAACTTGTAAACGTTCTTAACATCAACGGCGGGGCTTCCGATTCCGCTCAGATTGTCGAGCGGGTCAGGGAACTGGCGCAGAATAATGAGCTGCTGCGGGAACAGATCTCCCGGCAGGTCTCTGCCATCAAGGCTGAGACATTCATCAGAATGCTGACCGGTGAAGATACGGACGGAGCCCAAGGGCTGGATATGCTGGAAAGCCTCGGAATCCGCAGAAACGCCGCGCTTTACATGATTCTGCTGATCAACGCAAACGATATCCGTATCGATACGGATCTGGAACGGATCGGTACACAGCGTGTCCTCCTGGAAAAGCTGCTTGCGGACCAGCATGAGCTTGAAATCAGCGAAATCTTCTCCGTTGACATGGAGCGCTGCGTTCTCTGTGTGACGGCTGACGCGCTTTCCCTGAAAGAGTTCCAGCGCCGTGCCGAAAATATGATCTCCCGTGTCAGGAAATCCCTTGGCGTCGGCGGCGATATCAGCTATTCCGTCGGCGGTGATATCGTGAATGCTCCCGGGAGACTGCCGAAAGCCTTCCTGCACGCACAGCTCGCCCTGAAGGTCCCTCAGAACATCTTCGGCACCCATGTGATCCAGTGGTATGAGCGTGCGAAGCAGTTTGCGGATCTCGGTGCGGTCGGGACTGCCGCCGCGGATGATACGGTATCCGTTCAGAACCGTATCCTGATTGAGAATATCCAGAAATACATCCGTGAAAACTATGGCAATCCGCAGCTTTCCTTAAGCCTCGTCGGGGAGGAATTCTATATTACCGAGGTTTATCTTTCAAAGCTATTTAAAAAAGCAACCGGGGAAAACTTTTCACATTATGTGGAAGGGGTCCGTATGACGCATGCAAAAGAACTGCTGGATCAGGGCTGCAAGGTATCCGAAGTGATCCGGCAGACCGGATACAATTCGCCCCAGGTTTTCAGAAGAGCCTGGAAACGGTATTACGGTGAGGAAGAGGCGTCATCCGGCGCAGACAGAGAAACCAGGGCAGGCATTTCCAAACAGCTGCAGGAACAGTAAGGAGTTGTTCCGAAACATCGGCTGGAACCGCAAGCATAAGCAGGAGGCAGCGGCAGGCCCCGGATACAGACAAACCCGCCTTCAGCAGCGGCCATATCGTCCGGGCAGCCTCCAGAAAGGACTTATACAACATGGCACGACAATACGACGACCGTACGGAGAGACGGCTCATATCCGTTGTCCCCTCCGCAAGGCAGCTCCGCCACCAGCGCATGGAATTTTATGCTTTCGTACACTTTACGGTCAATACCTTTACGGGCCGGGAATGGGGCGACGGGACGGAATCCCCGTCCATCTTCAACCCGGTCAGCTTTGATGCGCGGCAGTGGGCCTCTGCACTGAAGGCCGCCGGGATGAAGGCGCTCATCCTGACCTGCAAGCACCATGACGGCTTCTGCCTGTGGCCGACCCGGTATACCAACCACAGTGTCGCGGCCAGCCCCTTCAGGGGCGGCAGGGGCGATGTGGTGCGGGAGGTGTCCGATGCCTGCCGGGAATACGGACTTGCCTTTGGGGTCTACCTCTCCCCCTGGGACCGCAACAGCCCTGTATACGGCAGCGGCAAGGCCTACAACGATTTTTTTCTCTGCCAGCTGGAGGAACTGCTGACACAGTACGGCGAAATCTGCTCGGTCTGGTTTGACGGAGCCTGCGGTGAAGGCCCGGACGGAAAAGTGCAGACCTACGACTGGGAGCGCTATTATGCGGCCATCCGCGCCCTTCAGCCGGGAGCCTGCATCCATGTGTGCGGGCCGGATGTGCGCTGGTGCGGCAACGAGGCGGGCTTTACCCGGGAATCCGAGTGGAGCGTGGTGCCCGAACGCACCAGGGATACGGAAAAAATCGCTCAGAACAGCCAGCAGGAGGATTCCGATGCCTTCCGTGTGCGGAAAATCCGTGCAAGCGACGAGGATCTGGGAAGCTATGAGCTGGTGAAGGATGAGGAAAAGCTGATCTGGTATCCCGCGGAGGTAAACACCTCCATACGGCCCGGCTGGTTCTATCACGCCTCCGAGGATGACAGGGTGAAACCGCTTTCGGAGCTGATCCGGGTTTACGAGAGCTCCGTCGGCGGAAACGCCACCTTCCTGCTCAACATCCCGCCGACGCCGGAGGGCCTGTTCCATGAAAACGATGTACGGCGCCTCGCGGAATTCGGAGCCTGGCTGAGGGAAGCGTTCGCGGCAAATCTCCTGGAAGGGGCAGTTCTTTCCGCGGATGCCTCTGAACCCGGCCATGAAATCGATGCCGTCCGCGGCGACGACTATGAGCGCTACTTTAAAACGCCGGACGGCACCCGCTCCTGCCGCATACGCATCGCCTTCCCGGAGGAGACGGAAGTACGCCGCGTGGTCCTCAAGGAGAATATCCTCTGCAGCCAGCGCATTGAAGCCTTCCGCATCCTGGCCGGGGAGGAAGTCCTCTATCAGGCCACGGTTGTCGGCTATAAGCGCATTGCGGTTTTCGCGCCGGTCAGAACCACGGAGCTGACCGTGGAGATTCTCGACGCCAGGGTTTCGCCCACGCTGTCTTTCATCGGCATCTATTCCTAAGATCGGATGGGCGGTAATACCATCCGCCCATCCGATTCCGCAGGCGGACATTCGCAGCCTCCGGCTGCTTTTGTCTATCACCCGGCAGATGTGGAAGCTTGCGAGCGGCTTCCACGCACCCGTGCCCGAATGGGTATGCCGGGTTCCTGCGCAAAAAACAGGAGCTGTGAAAAAATGCAATCACATTTTTTCACAGCCCCTTCTTACTATATCAGTAAATGCCCTTTGTAAAACCGGAAAATCTCATCGCAGAGCAGCACGATATCTTCCTTGCTGTGGCTGGCCAGCACGATCAGCTTGCCTTTTTCCTTCAATGACAGGAACAGTCTTCGCATTTCTTCGACGCCATCGTTGTCAAGCCCGTTCATCGGCTCGTCCAGCAAAAGGATTTCCGAATCCTCCATCAGAGCCTGGGCTAATCCGAGACGTTGCCTCATCCCAAGAGAGTACTTTCCCACTCGCTAAATCCGTACTGGAATATCCATTCATATACAAAAAGCCATGACCTGCGTACCGAACCTCCAGACACCTCCTGTACTGACAGATACAGACAGCCAGGCAAGGAAAATGATTCCTGTGATAATGAGTACCCTGCCCTGCCATTCGTCAGACATAAAAGCAATAAAAGTAAAATCTTTTTCAACACTTTCTGTCACTTTAAACGGAACCTGATCCTGCTCTCTGTTTTGCTCAGACGAACACACCCCGGTACTGCACCTTTTCTTCCTCGGATATTTTCAGCTTGTCCATGACCTCTTCAAGAGGCCAGTCAGTTTCTTCCAGGAGATTTTGAATGCTCTCCTGTAATGTTTCTGTCCGGCCTTCGATCTTGCCTTCTGCTATTCCTTCTTCCTTTAGCTCGTCAAGGAACTCTTTCAATACCTTATTCACCTCTGCTTTCCCCTCCTTTGCTTTCGGCATCTTCAACCCAGTTGCCGCATGGACAACACGCCTCGCCGCTGTACTCAGCTCTATCGGCTCATGACGTCCTTTCTTGATCTCCTGCAGTGCCTTTTTGTCTGCGCTGCACTTTACCAGGTGCAGTACGTTTCCAAGATCACTCTGGAAACAGTTACCCCCTTTTTCCCTTGTTCTTTCATCAAACGCTGCCGCATCCAGCAGGAATAGCGGCCAGTCCGGTACCCACTGTCTCATCCACTCCTCTTCGAATTCCAGCATTTCATGGAGGCTTCTCGGCCCGTTCCACGGTTCTCCCTCCCAATGGATAACGATAGTGATCACCGGTTTCAGGTGGTCAGATCGGCGGATGCCTGACAGCCTCTCCACAGCATCCTCCCATCGAAATTCCTTATCCTGGATCTGCTTCTCATATCTACCGCTCTTGACCCGGATCTGCTCCATGTACTGCATGGCGTCTCCAAGAAGCACGCGGACAGGCATGATCAGGCTCGATATGCTCTGATTCTCCGCTGAAGGGATCAGGTAGATATTCTAGGCATCTTCCTTTGCCGTATATGCTTTTACAACATCCGGTTTATGTTTTACTGCCTTATTGGCAGCTTCTTCTGCCAGATACAGGGCTGTGTCGAGGTCTTTCAATTGCTCTGGTCTGATAACCTGTCTTCCCCCATGCAGGGTATAGTTTACTGCATCAGCAAAAACAATATTGTCTTTCAGATACTGGTTGGTGACTGCATCCATTCTTGCCATACGCCCTCCTTTCAGAAATACAGCCTTCTACTACTCTCGTACGTATCTTCAGCTGCTCCTTAGAAGAATAGCGCTAGTGTGTCTTCTCATCATAATTTGAATTATCCGCGCCATCTTCGCGTCTGCTGCGCACGTTTAGTCAATCGGCGTAGCCCACTACGCCTCTTTCCTCCGCCTTGCATCTGGCGTGAATCTGACACGTATAATATCAAAAATGATTGAGAAGACACACTAGTACATCGAATAAAAATTAACTGGCCATACTGCTCTTAGCTTCATCCTCAG
>CAMOSC010000045.1 GCA_946624325.1 uncultured Clostridia bacterium | reverse complement strand
AAAGTCAGCGAGTTCTTCCTCGGTAGGCTTAATGAACATGTTCCGTACGAAATGAGCCTGCCATGCCACTTCCATGATGAAGCGGACTGCCATGCGGCTGTCCTTGTTGGCGCCGCAGAAAGCGTCTACAACGTAGAGCTTCTTGTTGCAGAGAGCCTTAACGGCGATCTCCTTAACAGCCTTCCAGGTTTCCTCGGAAGCCGGATGGTTGTCGTTCTTGTAGCCCTCGGTGGTCCACCATACGGTGTCCTTGGAGTTCTCGTCCATAACGATGAACTTGTCTTTGGGGGAACGTCCGGTGTAGATGCCGGTCATAACGTTCACAGCGCCAAGCTCGGTCAGGGTTCCCTTATCATATCCCTCGAGGGACGGATCCATCTCATCCTTGAAGAGGTCTTCATAGGACGGATTGTAGATAATCTCAGTGGTACCGGTAATCCCGTACCTGGTTAAATCAATTGTTGCCATGCTGTTTTCTCCTCTTTATGTATGATTAATAAAGTGAACAGTATCCACGGCACAGTATAGCACAAGCCATATTTTTCGTCAATTGGTTCATCCATAAAAAAAACACCCTGAGCGCCGCCGTAATCCGGCTGTTTTACGGAAAAAAGAAGATTCTCCGGGGCAGGTCCGCAGGCATGATGTTAGATTTTCGCAACCAATGTTATGCTTGCCTAACTACGTTGAATATATTACAATATAGCCATCCGAATGAAAAGGACTTTCTTTTCCAGGTTTGGCTGCCGGCAGGACTGTCTTCCGGTTTGGCCCGTATTCATTTTGAGGAGGTAATATCATGGCTTACAAGATCAGTTCCGAATGTCTCTCCTGCGGTTCCTGCGAGGGTGAGTGCCCGGTAGGCGCCATCTCCCAGGGCGACGATCAGTATGTAATCGATGCGGATACCTGCATCTCCTGCGGTTCCTGCGCAGAGGTCTGCCCGGTAGGCGCCATCTCCGAGGAATAATCCCCGCTGCCGCAGCGGGTATCATCCCCCTGAGGCCAGGACGGAATTTGCCTGGAAACCGACGCTTCGCGGCGGACACAGGCGGAGAAAAGCCATCACTGTACAGGATAAGCGCATAAGCAGCTTTCCGGTGCCAGTGATGGCTTTTTCTATCATGCACCATGCCGACAGACCGCAGCGAAAAAAGCGTGCGCTGCGCTTGACACGGCTCTGCCGCATGGCTCATTGCTTTAGATAAAGAAGCTGAACAAAACAGGCTTATCCTGTCTTGTTCAGCTTCTTTATCAATTGTTCAGCGTTTCCTCCGGATTTCCGGCTGCCAGAGCCTCTTCCTCCAGTTCTTCATCGGTAATCCCCGACTCAAAGTCCTCCCGGAAGCACTTCGTCAGCTCCTTTGCTTCTTCCAGGTGCTGCGGCGATACATACAGGTCCACCGGCGATTTCCAGCCGATTAGTTCCAGATATCCCTCCACGCCGCTCTGGCGCAGCTCACAGTAAATCCCGTTGTTTTTCATGAGCTCCCGGATGGACTCCGCCTCATAGCTGTGCCGGACCGTCATGAGATATACGGTTTTTTCTTCTTCCATCATCCAATCCTCCCATTGTCCTGCCCGGGTATTTTATTTGTTCCTGTTCAAAGACAGGTACTTTTATTTTACCTGCTTCCACAGCTCGTAGTACTGATCTTCCGCTTCCTCGCCGAGGTAGGAGTAAACCTCACAGTTCCGGATAACCTCCTCGTCGGGGAAGACGCCCGGATCCTCAAGGAGCTCTTCATCGATCATCTCCTGGGCGCCGATGTTCGGGGTGGCATAATAAATATACTCGAAGTTTGCCAGTGCGGATTCCGGCTCGCAGAGGAAGTTGAGCCACTTGTGCGCATTCTCCACATTCTCCGACTTGCTGGTGATCACCCAGCCGTCATACCAGATATTGGTACCCTCCTTCGGGATGGCGTAGCTTAAATCCTCGTTCTCTTCCTTGCAGTACATGTACTCTCCGGAGTAGATGACGCCGATGGCGGCAGCCTCATTGATCATCTTGTCACGGACTTCATCGATGGCATAGGCCTTGTTGAGCTTAGACTGGATTTTCAGCTCCTGCATGGCCTCCTCCAGTTCCTTCTCATCCACGGAGTTGCAGGAATAGCCCAGGCGCTTGAGGGAAATCATGAAAGCGTCGCGCACGGAATCCTGCATGATGATGTCGTTCTCGTAGGTTTCATCCCAGAGCACGTTCCAGCTGTCAATCTCCGTGTCCTCCTCCACCATGGTGGTGTTGTAGAGGATTCCCACCGTGCCGAAGGTATAGGGCACGCAGTACTTGTTTTCCGGATCAAACTGTTCACAGCTCTCCAGATAAATGTCTCCGATATATTCCCTGTTCGGAATCTGGTCCCAGTCAATTTCCTGCACCAGTTCATTCTGGATCATCTTCTCGATCATATAGTCGGAGGGGCAGACCACATCGTACATGGAGGGATCCGCCTCCACCTTCGGGTACATGGCCTCATTTGTGTCGAAAGTATCGTAGATTACCTCGATCCCGTACTCCTCCTCGAACTGCTCGATCAGGTCCTCATCTATGTACTCGCCCCAGTTAAACACCTTCACCTGGCCGTTCGGGTATTTTTCATCGGCAAGCGCCGGCATGGATGCGGCCGCAAGTGCGGCGATGGAGATGGTCAGGGCAGCAAGCTCTTTTTTGTTTCTCATGATTCTTTCCTCCCGATTTTCTGCGCAAATACAGTTGCAGCGATAAAATTCCCGTTTTGTTCAGTTTTTCTCTTTCTTCCCGGATGGCCGCAGGTTCACAATCACAAGCAGTACAAGCACCGAGATGAACATCAGCGTGGAAAGCGCATTCATCGTAGGCTTGATGCCCTTGCGCACCTCGCTGTAGATCAGTGTAGAAAGTGTGTTGATACCGGCGCCCCTGGTAAAATACGTGATAATGAAATCATCCAGCGACATGGTAAAAGCCAGCAGGAACCCGGAGAGGATGCCCGGCACCAGCTCCGGAAACACGATCTTCATAAAAGCCTTTACAGGCGTTGCCCCGAGATCGATGGCCGCCTCATAGGGCGCCTTTCCCGTCTGTCTGAGCTTCGGCATGACGCTCAGGATGACATAGGGAATGTTGAAGGTGATATGCGCCGCCAGAATGGTGGAATAACCGAATTTCCAGCCAATGGTGATGAATACCAGCATGAGGGAGAGCCCCGTGACCAGATCCGAATTCAGCAGCGGGATGTTGTTCAGGGCCATGTAAACCGCCTTCGGCGCTCCCTTCAGGGAATTAATGCCGATGCATGTCAGGGTTCCGATGACCGTGGCGATCAGCGCCGCCGCCAGCGCGATGATCAGGGTATTGCTCAGCGCGTCCATAATGACGCGGCTCTCAAACAGATCCTCATACCATCTCAGGGAGAAGCCCTTCCAGCGGCTCCCCTTCCCATCGTTAAAGGAAAACACGATCAGGGTGAGGATCGGCAGATACAGGAAGATGAATGTCAGGGTGAGATACAGCCCTGAGAAGAGAGATTTCAGCTTTTTCATCAGAATGATGTTCCCTCCCCGTTTTTATCGTAATGGCTCAGGGCCGCCATGCTGATGAGGATGAATACCATCAGCACCAGGGACAGGCCGGAGCCCAGATGCCAGTTGTTGGCAGTGGAGAATTCCTGCTCGATAATATTGCCGATGAGCAGGATCTTCCTTGCACCCAGCAGGTCCGAAATCGCGAACGTGGTCAGCGACGGCACGAACACCATGGTGATGCCGCTGACAATCCCCGGAAAGCTCAGGGGCAGGATCACCTTGTAAAAGACCTGGAAGCTGTTGGCGCCGAGGTCCCGTGCGGCGTTGATCACATTTTCATCAATTTTCACCAGTACATTGTAGAGCGGCAGCACCATAAAGGGCAGGTAGTTGTAGACCATACCCAGCACGATGGCCGTGTTGGTTCCCACCAGGCTGACCGTCGGCAGGCCGAGCCTTTTACAGATCTGGAAAAGGATGCCGCCGTCGTCCAGGAGGTTGAGCCACGCGTAGGTCCGCAGCAGGAAGTTCATCCACATGGGCAGGATAAAGATAAACACGATGAAGCCTTTTTTCCCCAGGCCGGAGCCTTTGAGGATCATCGCGAGCGGATAGGCCAGAAGCAGGCATACGCCCGTACACGTGAGGGACAGGGCCAGAGAAAGACCCAGCGCCTTCAGATGCTCCGGCGTGCGGATGGCCGTGACATTTTCAAGGGTGAAGGAGCCGTCCCTCGCCGTGAAGCCGTACCAGGCAATCAGCAGGAGGGGGATCACCGTAAAACCGATCATCCAGACCAGGTAGGGCCCGGCCAGGAGCTTTTTGTGAAATGCGCTTTTATTCATGGACACCCAACGCCTCCTCATCCTCCGAAGCCGGCTTGTTCATGATCTGGATATCAAAGGGATCCACATGGATGCTGACCTTTGACCCGACCGGGAAGAGATCCGTGGAGTGCACCAGCCACTCAAAACCGCCGGCCTGCACCTCCATCTCGTAGTGAACGCCCTTGAAAATCAGATGCGTAACCACACCGTCGAGCGTACCCTCCCCTTCCGGAAGCAGGTCCACATCCTCCGGACGGATGACCACATCCACGGGCTTGTTGACGCCGAAGCCCTTATCCACGCAGGCAAAGCGCTTTCCGAAAATCTCCACCAGCTCATCCTGAATGAAGGTCGCGCCCATGATGTTGCTGTCGCCTATGAAATCCGCCACGAAAGCATTTTCGGGCTCATTGTAAATGGTCTCCGGAGAGCCCTGCTGCTGGATATAGCCCTGGTTCATGACCACAATGTGATCCGACATGGTCAGGGCTTCCTCCTGGTCATGCGTGACGTAGACAAAGGTGATGCCGAGTTCTTTCTTCATGCGGATCAGCTCATACTGCATGTCCTGCCGCAGCTTTAAATCCAATGCCCCGAGCGGCTCATCCAGCAGGAGAACCTTGGGCTCGTTCACGATGGCCCGGGCGATGGCGATCCGCTGCTGCTGGCCTCCGCTTAAGGAATCCGGCATGCGCTTTTCATACCCCTCCAGGTTTACCAGCTTTAACGCATAGGCAATCTTATCTTTGATATACTGCCTGCTCTTATTCTTGATTTTCAGGCCGAATGCAATGTTTTCTTCTATATTCATATGCGTAAAAAGCGCATACTTCTGGAAAACGGTGTTCAGCGGGCGCTTGTAGGCCGGAACGGACGTGATGTCCCTGCCCTCAATCAGCACCTTTCCCTTATCAGGGGCCTCAAAACCCCCGATAATGCGGAGCGTTGTCGTTTTTCCGCAGCCGGAAGGGCCTAAGAGCGTTACAAAGGAGTTTTCAAATATATCAAGATTCAGATCATCCAGAATCATCTGTCCGTCATAGGATTTCGTGATGTGCTGAAGCTCTACCATGGATGTTTTCATTTCGGTTCCCTCCCGTCGAATGCGCCGGTCTGATCAGAAATTCGGCGGAGCGCTGACCCAGAGCAGCGTTGCGCCGGTTTTGGATGTCAGGAAATGCGTCCTGTCCGAGCGATAATAAAATGCCTCGCCCTTGCGTGCGCGGTAAGTCTTTTTTCCGAGTGTGATGGTCAGGCTTCCGCTCAGCACGTATCCGAACTCCTCCCCCTCATGGGGATTATCCGGATAGGTTGAGCCGCCCGGGGACAGTGTCAGAAGGATCGGCTCCATCATATTCTGCTGGGCATTCGGTATGATCCAGCGGATTCTGTTCCTGAGTTCCGTGTCTTCCTTTTCAAAGAAATCATCCGCGGTAAACACCACCTGAGGTTCCTGTTCTTCGTTGAAAAATTCGGACGCGGAGACGCCGAGCCCCTGGAGGATGTCCATGAGCGTAGAGATGGAAGGAGACGTCAGGTCCCGCTCCACCTGGGAGATGAAGCCCTTTGTCAGCTCCGTGCGATCCGCCAGGTCCTCCTGTGTAAGGCCGTTCAGCACCCGGTACTGCTTTATTCGCTCTCCGATTTTAATCATTTTTCCAGTTTTGCCTTTCTTTGTCAGAAACAGGGGGGCCGCAAACGGATTTTCGCAGTGATAAACCGTCGGTTTAGCATTCCTGTTCTCACAAAAATAGTAAACCCCAAATTTAGTTATACTAAACAGTAGTCTCTATTATAACCGCTTCCCGCAGTTTGTCAATAGGTATTTTATATTTTTGTATGCCGGGAGAGAGAAGGCAGGATTTGTCCTTTACAAGGAAAAAAGATTATGATAAAATTAGTGTAGCTGTTCAGAGCCGGACCTCAGAAAGGCTGAACAGTTACAAATACCGCGGATAAAGCTGTTTTACGGCGGATGCAAGGAGGCTGCTATGTCCCAACGATATGTCGCTTATGTCGGTTCCTATACCAATTACGGGAAAAGCAAGGGTATTACCCTGTTTGATGTGGATGTGGAAAACGGTTACTTTCATTTTCTGAAGGAAGTTTCCGTCAATAACTGCTCTTATCTCACCATCTCCTATAACCACCGTTTCCTTTATGCGGTTGTAGATGAGGGTGTTGCGGCTTTCAAAATTCTTCCGGACGGCGATCTCGAGCTGCTGAACGTGGCCGGAATCCGGGGCATGCGGGCCTGCTATATCACCGCCGACCTGGAAAACCGCTACCTGATCACCTCCGGTTACCATGACGGAAAAATGACCATCCTGAACGTTCTCCCGGATGGCCGCGTGGGCAGCATTGCCTCCGAATTTTACAACCGCGGCTACGGAAGCGTTGCGGAGAGGAATTTCCGTCCGCATGTAACATGCTGCCAGTTCACGCCGGATATGAACTACATCTGCCTGGTGGACATGGGCATTGATAATGTCAAGCTCTTCAAGTTTGACCGGGACGACGGTGAAATCCATCTGGCGGATATCATTCACTGTGAGCTCAATTCCGCTCCCCGCTATGTCCAGTGGTCCGGCGACGGCCGCCAGATGTATATGGTTTCCCAGCTGAAAAATTATATTTCCGTTTACAATTATGTGCCGGGCGGTACGCTTCCCGAGTTCCAGTTCAAGCAGCTGGTCTCCACCCTCCCCAAGAAGGGCAGCCCCGTAAACGCCGCGGTGGCTCTTCGCTTCTCGCACGATTATAAGCATGTATTCTGCTCCAACGCGGGCGAGAACAGCGTCGCCATGTATGAGCGCAATCCGGATGACGGCCTTCTCTACAACAAGTTTATCCTCCCGATCAGCGGAGAATATCCGAAGGAGCTGGAAATTTTCCCGGATGACCGTCACCTTGTGAGCGTCAACCATGACTCCAGTTCGCTGACCTTCTTCTCCATCAATTACGAGAAGAGTCTCCTGGTCATGTGTGCGCTGCCCATCACAATCGACCATCCGAATGTATGCAAGATCATTGCCGTGGAACAATAAACGGTTTAAAAAACGCCGTAACCGATCATCGGTTACGGCGTTTTTTACTGTTCAGCGCGGAAGCATTTTCTGTTCATCCCGCTGCGGCCGTACAGAGACCGCCTGCGAAACGCCAGACTGCGGCAATTCTCATGCTGCGGCGTACCCGCCGGGGCATCCCCGTCCCGCCGGCTATTCCTTCCGGCCGGCCTGAACCTCTCTCAGATACCTGCGTTTCCTGCGATGCTTCCCGATGGAGCGGAACAGGAAGGCAATCATATTGAATACAACAATCACGCCGGTAACTGCCAGCGCGATGACACGGGGCTCGGCGGCAACGGCTCCATTGATGCCCGCAAATATGGTGGAAAGCTGTCTTGCCGCGGGAGCCCCAAAGCGCTCGGTCACTGCAATGACGATATCCATCTCCGCCTTGCTGCCGAAAAACGCGGTGACAAAGCGCGCCAGACGGCTGCTGGCCAGGAAGCTTCCGCCGATCGCCACAACCTCCGTGCTCCTGACAAAAATCTTCCCGGCCTTTGACCGCTTTTTCTCGGGCACCGCGGGCAGCTTTTTCGCATTATGCCGCGATGCCTCGGGAAGCTTTTCCGCCCGGTATTCCTCTAAAGGTTCCGCAAATTCTCTCTTTTCTTTTAACGGTTCCGCGAATTCTCTCTCTTCCATCGCAATTCGTTCCCCTCTGCAGCCGGTCCCGGTCTTCTTCGGCTTTGGATATCCGGCCGTAAAAGACAGTTTCCATCCGCATTGCTCCGGCAGCCTCCGGCCGCGAACACGCCTGCGTCAGCATTTTCCCCGGCTGCCTTACCTGTCCCGCAGATATTGAATCATCCCGGGCCCCAGCGCATCCGTAGGCCTTGCGATAAACCCGTGCTGCTCGTAGAAGCTCTCCCTTCCCTTTGCGCACATCAGGTCCAGCATCAGCTCCGTACCGGGTTCCCGCATCTGCTCCGCACAGGATATCAGACGCTTGAGAATGACAGACCCGACGCCGAAATGCTGAGCCTGCGGCGGAATGATCAGATCCTGTACATAGACGATCACACAGCCGTCTCCCACAAGTCTGCCCATGCCGATGGGCTGGTCGGCAAGATAGGCGCCAACCGTAACCAGACTGTTTGCAAGGGCTGTTTCGGCCTGCCTGCGCGACAGTTTTTTCCATCCCACCCTCTCGCGCAGCTTCAGGTATTCATCAACCGTGATCGCATTATCCTTAAGCGTTACCGCTTCCCTTGCTTCTTCATAACTCTGCTCGTTCATTCAGTTCTCCACATAACGGAAACCGGCGGCATCAGACACACCAGCGGGCATTACTTTCCCTCGTAAATCAATGCTGATTCCACATCGTAATCCTTCAGGCGCTCCCGGCCTTTCAGGCCCGCAAGCTCCAGCAGGAAGATGATCTTGACAACCTTTCCGCCCAGCTCCTCGATGAGCTTTACGGCTGCCTCCACCGTGCCGCCCGTAGCGATCAGGTCATCCACCAGGACGATCCGGTCTCCGGGCTTAATGTCATCCTTATGGATTTCGATTGCCGCGGTACCGTATTCCAGCGCATATTCCCGGCTCACGGTTTCCCTCGGAAGCTTGCCCTTCTTGCGGATCGGTATGAAGCCTTTCCCCTGGGAATAGGCAATGGGACAGCCGAACATAAAGCCTCTCGACTCCAGTCCGACAATATAATCGTACTCCGTGTCGCCGATCAGACCCTTCAGGGTATCGATGGCCAGCCTGAATCCTTCAGGATCACTCATCACCGTGGTGATGTCACGGAACATTATGCCTTTTTCCGGGAAATCCGGGATAGTCGTTACATACTCTTCCAGTCTTTTCATGTTCTCCATCCTTTCCGCCTTTTTAAGCGATAAGCATTGTCATTGAAACCAAAGGGCTGCCGGCCGGTACTCCCCGGTTTCACGGTATCCGAAAATCCACCTCACTAAGCGAGAGGTTTTGTACTTTGACCGAATGGCTGCGGATGACTATTTTGCAGCCACGCCTGACAAAAGTTCAGCCGTGGGCAAAATATGTCTCCGCAGGGCAGAGCGCTGTCACTGCGCCATTGCCCGCAGAAAACCCAGAAGCATCAGGTGCGCCGGATAGAACAGGTAAAACGCGGCCTGCAGCTTCCGGGAGCTGTATCCCTTCCGGCCATTGTAGAATGCTATGGGGATCAGCGCAAACGCGGCATATTTTTCCAGGCTGCTGTTCAATATACTGCAGCAGGCCCACAGACCAAGCGCACAGAAAACCACATTGATTACCCACCTGGGCATGGCCGGGATGAAATCCTCCCAGTATTCGCCTGTCAGGCCGATAATGTTGATCATCACAACGCCGCCCATCCCGTAATCCGTATGGCCCCAGTGCTTGGCGGCATATCCGGCGAAAAAAGCAAGGCCCGCCCACAGCATATAGCGAAGCAGATGAAGCCCGGCAAGCCGAAGCCTGATATTCCCGGCCTTCTCGGCCGAAGCCATTTCTCCGTACCTGTGCAGCGCTTCCCTGGTTATTTTCGCAAAAGCCAGGCAGAGCATGCCTAAGAGCAACGTAAAATATACGTTCTGATGACGCCAGTCTATGCTTTCGGCCAGACTTCCCTGCCGCAGCTGTCCCGGCAGAAGCCTCAGGCCGTGAAGACCGAAATCAAACGGAAGCTCCGAGATCAGCGCCAGCAGCCCCAGGCGCAGCGCATATTTCCGCCAGTCCCGCGTGAAGCGCACGCCTTCGGCCAGCTGGAAACAGTATATCAGGAAAGCCGTTCTTCCGATGGTTCTCCCGAGCATATACAGGCTCATGTCCAGGATGGGGACGCGGATGTTTGATATCCCCCAGACTCCGAAGCAGGAGGCTGTCATGTGATCGATGAACATGGTGACGACAGCGATCAGCTTGAGTACCAGTGACGACAAAACAGCTCCGCCTCCTTACTCCATCTCGTCCTCGCCAAGAGGCTCTTCCTCCTGGGCAGTATAAACCTGACGCTTTCTCGCCATCTCGTCGCTCGCAAGATACTCATCGTAGGTGGTAATCTTATCGATGTACTTGCCGCCGGGCAGGATCTCGATGATGCGGTTCGCCGTGGTTTCCACCAGCTGGTGGTCGCGGCAGGCAAACAGCAGCACGCCCGGGAACTTCATCATGCCGTTGTTCAGCGCCGTGATGGATTCCATATCCAGGTGGTTGGTCGGCTCATCAAAGATCAGCACGTTGGAGGCGGAGATCATCATTTTGGAGAGCATGCAGCGCACCTTCTCGCCTCCGGAGAGCACGCGGACCGGTTTCGCGCCGTCATCCCCCGCAAACAGCATTCTGCCGAGGAAGCCTCTGACATAGGTCATATCCTTCACGGGAGAATACTGCTGGAGCCAGTCGTAGATCGGCAGGTCGCTCTCGAATTCCGCACTGCTGTCCTTCGGGAAATAAGCCCTGGTGGTGGTGACGCCCCACTTGAAATGGCCGGAATCGGGTTCCATCTCTCCCATGAGAATCTGGAACAGGACGGTCTTGGCCTGTTCATTGGCTCCCACAAAGGCCACCTTATCGTCATGCCCGAGCGTAAAGCTGACATTGTCCAAGAGCTTTACGCCGTTGACCGTCTTGGAGAGATTCTCCACCATCAGCACTTCATTGCCGATGCTGCGCTCCGGACGGAAATCGATGTAGGGATATTTCCGGGAGGAGGGGCGGATTTCATCCAGCTGGATTTTTTCCAGCGCGCGCTTTCTGGAGGTTGCCTGCTTGCTCTTGGAGGCATTCGCAGCGAAACGCTGGATAAATTCCTGCAGTTCCTTAATCTTTTCTTCCTTCTTGCGGTTCGCCTCCTTCATCTGACGGATCATCAGCTGGGAGGATTCATACCAGAAATCATAGTTTCCGGCGTAGAGCTGGATTTTCGCGTAATCCACATCCGCAATCTGCGTGCAGACCTTGTTCAGGAAATAACGGTCATGGGAGACCACGATCACCGTGTTTTCAAAGCCGATCAGCCATTCCTCCAGCCAGTCTATGGCTGCCAGGTCCAGGTGGTTGGTGGGCTCGTCCATCAGCAGGATATCCGGATTTCCGAAAAGGGCCCTCGCGAGCAGCACCTTTACCTTGTCCGAACCGTTCAGCTCGGACATCTTCTTATAATGAAGCTCCGTTTCGATTCCCAGACCGTTTAAGAGGGATGCCGCATCCGAGTCTGCCTCCCATCCGTTCATCTGGGCAAACTCGGCCTCGAGTTCGCTGGCGCGGATGCCGTCCTCATCGGAAAAATCCTCCTTGGCATAGATGGCATCCTTCTCCTTCATCACTTCGAAAAGTCTGGCATTTCCCATCATGACGGTATCCAGCACGACCTGGTCGTCGTATTTGAAGTGATCCTGTTCCAGTACGGAAAGACGCTGACCCGGCGTGATGGTGACAGTACCGGAGGTGGGCTCCAACTGTCCGGACAGGATCCGCAGGAAGGTGGATTTTCCGGCGCCGTTGGCGCCGATGATGCCGTAGCAGTTTCCTTCCGTAAATTTAATGGTGACGTCCTCAAAAAGAGCCTTTTTTCCTACACGAAGCGTAACGCCGTTCGCACTTATCATTGATTTACTCCATTCTCTTATATGTTTCCGGGTACATCCGCACGTCAGGCGTCTACCATCTCATCCTCGCGCGTATTGCTGCTGAAGACGATGACCTGATGGCCGCAGTCCTTGAGCAGATCCATGGCCGCCGCAAGGCGCTCATCGTCATAGCGGCTGAACACATCATCAAAGAGGAAGGGCAGCGGGGACTTCTGCCACAGGAGCGCCGCGGCCGCCACGCGGATACTGAAATAGACCTGTTCCACGGTTCCGCAGCTCATGGCCTTCAGCTCGTGCATCCGCTCCTCGGTCCCGATACTGATCTCCTGCTTCCGGATCTGGATACGGTCGTACCGTCCCTCCGTCAGCTTCTCGAGAATCTGAGCCGCCTCCTTGCACAGACGGCTGCCGAAGGTCTCCTGAACCCGCATGGCAACCGTGCTGAGGGTCTGCATGGCCAGCTCCACCGAATCAAGCTCCCGCGCGATGCCTTCGTTCTTAAGCACCTGTCCGCGGATTTCATTCACAGACCGTGAGAGCTCCTCATACGCCTTTCTGCTCTTTTCAAGATCCTTGCCGCACTGCGTAAGTTCCTCTTCAAGCTCCGTAAGCCTGCTTTTCATCTCCCGGGTGGCATCCTCGGGGGAAACAGGCGTCTGGCTCTTGAATTGCTCGAAAC
Source organism: uncultured Clostridia bacterium (assembly GCA_946624325.1). GTDB lineage: Bacteria > Bacillota > Clostridia > Lachnospirales > Lachnospiraceae > Anthropogastromicrobium. The sequence continues at coordinate 2,864 of CAMOSC010000045.1, read as the reverse complement.
GGTCCGCGCTCTCCTTCAGCTGGAAGCGCAGCTTCTCCCGGAGGGCATCCTCCGCCTGATAGCGTTTTTTGGTCCTTCTGGCTGCGGCGATGGCAAAGCCCATGCCGGCCAGACAGAAAATTCCCCCGGTTGCAAGGCCTGCCGCCGTGTAGAGGTAAAGCTGCTCCTGAAGCCCCGTACGATAATAGAGGTACCAGGCCCCGGCAAAGCACATGAGGGCAAGCAGCAGGAAAAACAGTGTAAAATGACCTTTTTTGCGGCTTTCCGGATCCGGCAGGTTTTCCCAGTTGTTTCTGGCAGCCTCGTACTGCCTGCGCATGGCATCCCGCTCCCGGTCATAGGCTAACAGTGCCTCCTCGCTGGAACGCGTGGTGAAGGCAACCTGCTCCTCCAGGGAATCCTGCTCTCTTCTCATGCGGTATTCACGATCCTGCAGGCGGTTTTTCTCCTCCGAAACCCGCTTCAGATTCGCCTCGGTCTCGGCCAGGTCCGCTTCGGCTCCCTCCGCGAACTCCCGCCTTAAATCGTCTGCCTGCTGTTCCAGACGCTCCCTGGCGCGGCTCATATCCACGCGCACATTTTTCGTCTGGCTGGTATTGCTGACAAATTTCTCCAGCTCCGTGAGAAGTCCCGGCTCCGTGGTACTCTTGAGCTGGGCAATGCTGACCGTGTTGTCAAAGGCCGTTTCGTTCAGCCCTTCCAGCAGGTCCCTGAGGCTGTTCTCCGCCTCCTGGCCTTCCCAGTCCTCATCCGCCGTCTCATCCACCAGCTTCATAAAGCTGGCGGTTTTCAGGAAGCTCCGCTCCACGCGGTAAATGTGACCCGAAACGGCCATCCGCATCATGCCCCCGTAGCCGGCTTCGCTGGTATCCCAGGGATAATATTTTTCGTAATAACGGTTCCTGGTCCCGTCAATCTCCGGATTCATCCCAAGCAGCATGCACCGTATGAACGCATGGATGGTTGATTTTCCGGCCTCATTTTTTCCGTATATGACATTCAGCCCGCGGCTGAATTTTATTTTCTTATGATGAAATTTCCCGAAGTGAGCCAGCTCAAGCTCCAGTATCGTCATCCTGTTCCTCCTCCTGAAGAAGGGCATTCAGCCCGCAGTAGAGCGCCTGCTGTGCCCGTTCCGTGGAAGGCTTTCGAAGAAACTCTTCCATATACATGCCCACCACATCATCCCGGTGAATATCCAGGAGCTTATCCATGTCGTACGCGGGTACCGTTTTGTCTTCAATGGCGCAGACCCTGCCGACATCCCGCAGTTCGTCCAGCTCGAAGGGCTTTCCGGGCGGGAAGCTTCCATCAACCGTTATGCTGTAAAGATGCTCCAGACCGCAGGAAGCGACGGCCTGCCGCACCTTGTTTTTCAAATCCTTAAACCTTGTCGCCGCGTCCACGCGGACTGTCAGGTTTACATATTCCCTGAGCGAGAACGGCACGAAGGTAAAACGGCTTTTCTCCCGTCCGATCTCCCCGAAAATATACCCGTGCTTTCCGGTTTCCGCCGGGGAGAGCGGCTCCGGACTGCCGGGATACCCGATATTTCCGGGCGCCAGCAGCCGGCAGGAGTGCCTCCCGCCAAGGGCCACATAATCAAATTCCGCACGCTGGAGGCGCTTTAAGTCAAAGGGGCAGTGGTCCTGATCGCCGCCATAGGCGATCAGAATCTGGATCTCCCCCTCATCGTCCGGAACCAGGTCTTCCAGCACCCGGTCCCTGCGTATGGCCGAATAATAGCTTACCCCATGCACGGTCGTATCCAAAGTCTCAAGATAGATGCTCTCCGGCTCATCGGATTTCAGAAAATGCACATTCGGCGACCACTCATAGTCCGCATAGGCGCTTTCCTCCCGCAGGAAATCGGCGGACCCGGCAACGATCACCACCTCAATGCTCTCCGCGGAGCCCAGAATCCGGTCGGCCCGCTCCAGTTCGCGCAGAGAAGGGCAGCCGTCAAACAGGTCTCCCGCGATCAGGAGCAGGTCCGCCTGCTGCCTGACGCATTCCCGGACCAGTGCGGAGAAGGTGCTCCAGAGCTCCTCCTCCCGCTCACCGCTCCATGCAAAGCCCACATCCGGCCTGCAGCCGAGATGAACATCCGCTATGTGCATCAGCCGCATTGCATTTCCATCCTTTCCGGTCGTCTGGCCCGATCAGAGTTCGCAGGTTCCAACCGTTCTCGGGAACGGCAGGACATCGCGAATATTGCCCATTCCGGTCAGATACATGACGCAGCGCTCAAAGCCCAGGCCGAAGCCCGCATGGCGCGCGGTCCCGAAGCGCCGCAGGTCCAGGTAAAACCCGTACTGTTCTTCCTGCATGCTCAGTTCCCTCATTCTGGTGAGAAGCTTGTCGTAATCCTCCTCACGCTGGCTTCCGCCGATGATCTCGCCGATGCCCGGAACCAGGCAGTCCATGGCGGCCACGGTTTTTCCGTCCGGATTCTGCTTCATGTAGAAGGCTTTGATGTCCTTCGGATAATCCGTCACGAAAACGGGACGCTTGAAGATTTCCTCGGTCAGGTAGCGCTCGTGCTCGGTCTGGAGGTCGCAGCCCCACGAAACCTTATAATCGAAGCGGTCATTGTGCTCCGCAAGAAGCTTTACGGCTTCGGTGTAGGTAACCCGTCCGAAGTCCGAATTCAGCACGTGGTTCAGGCGGTCCAGAAGGCCCTTGTCCACAAACTGGTTGAAGAAATTCATCTCCTCGGGGGCATTCTCAAGCACATAACGGATGATATATTTCAGCATATCCTCCGCCAGCTGCATGTCGTCCTCCAGGTCCGCGAAGGCAATTTCCGGCTCAATCATCCAGAACTCGGCCGCATGGCGGGGGGTATTGGAATTCTCCGCGCG
>CAMOSC010000044.1 GCA_946624325.1 uncultured Clostridia bacterium | reverse complement strand
CCCCTGCATTCCCTTAACCATCTCACGGGCAAACTCCCCGCACAGATACGTATCCTCCCCATAGGATTCCTCTCCCCTGCCGTACCGCGGATCCCGTGTCAGATCCATGACTGGACTGAAGGTCTCGTGAACCCCGTAAGCCCTGGCTTCCGCGGCGATAGCCTTTCCCATCCTGCGTGCCAGCTCCGGCTCAAAGGTACCCGCAAGTCCGATCTGCTGCGGGAAAATGGTTGCCGCTGGGTCGCACAGCCCGTGAAGCGCTTCCTCGCTGAACAGGAACGGAATACCCAGCCGGGTTTCCTCCACCGCGTAGCGCTGCAGGGCATTTGCAAGGGAAGGCGTTACTCCGCGCATCTGCACGCTGCCCACGCTCATATACCCCATGCTGCGGCGCATTTCCTCCCAGTCCACCCGGACAATCCGTCCCTTTTCATCCTGCTTTGCATAATGCAGGATGAAATACTGGTCTGTCTGTTTGATTTTCTCTTCCAGCGTCATCCGGGACAGCAGATCCCTCACGCGCTCATCAACGGGCAGTAAAGGATCCCGGTAGTCCCGTCCTTTTGCCGCGATGCCCTCGGATGCAGGATCTCCGGGGCCGGAGGCCTCTGCAGTCCCCATCCCCCTTCCGATTGCCCCCAGAAGGACGCCGCTTTCGTCATTCTCATGACACCAGTAGAAAATTCCTCCCAGGCCGCGCTCCTTCACGTAAGCGCACTTCAGGCTTACGGATTCCTCGTCATCGTAGGATATAAAGGTGGAGCCGTCAAACAGGAAGGGCGCCTTTGCCTCGTCATCCCAGTAGCGGACAAATCCGTTCCGGTTGATATAGTCTGCTGCCAGCTCATGAAAAACCGGACCATACCCGCCGCCGCATTTTGTCAGCTGCAGGAATCCGTGATTGCGGTCACGCACGTTCTCCCATTTACGGGAGTAGAAGGCCGCTCCCAGAAGCAGCTTTTCGGCCGGGAATCCCGCCTGTATAAACAGGCGCGCTGCCTGGTCGCAGCTGTTGCGAAAGATATCGCCCGTAGCGGAAAAAAGGGCTGTGTGATGGCCGGTAAGCGCATGGAAACCGCAGCGCAGATCGTAGGTCATGATATTTACATAATCCAGGATGCCGGCAAGCTCCTCCGCTTCTATGCTTTCTATATAATAGAGATCCGCGCCGGCGGCTATGGAGACGCTCCCGCCTCCGGCGGCTTCCACGCCTTCCCTTGCCGCCCGGCACAGCAGTGTAAAGTTGTGCCGGTCTTCAGGTGTGCAGTCGACACCGTTTGAGGGGACACAGGGATACTCCCAGTCGAAGTCCACCCCGTCAAAGCCTTCCTCCTCAATCAGGCGGCGGCAAGCCCTGCCGACCTCCGCCCGCAGCGTCTCTGACGCGCTGACCGTGGTAAAAGCTGCACTCCGCTCCGGTACCACGGAGAGAATAAGCTTCAGCCCGGGGTTCCACCGACGCAGCTGATCAGCGCTTTCCATCAGCTTCGGATTTCCCGACAGAATGTTTCCCTCCATCGTCAACACGCCGAACGCAATGTGTACATGGGTCAGAATTCGGGCTTGCTCCCGGGAAATAACTGCCTTTTTTCCGGCATAGCCTATCACTTTCTTCTCTCTCATAGACTCCACCCCTATGTTTGTCAGACACTTTACAAAGCTCCACGCGGTGTGCGCGGGTACCCGGGTTCTCTCCTCATGCTTTCGGGAGAACCAGCTTAAAAGCAGGCGCCACCTTGTGGTATGTTTCCATCAGTTCGTCATCGTGATGGTTCACGCAGCGGCATGTCCGGTCGATAATCATGGTCCAGTCCTCACCCTTCCGGACCTTTTTCCACTCCGGAAGATATTCATTGCCCGGATCGCCGTTCCTGACAAAGTTGAGCACCATATTGCTTAGAACAGACGCATACTTCTGACCGTTTTCGGCATCGTTGAGCGCCAGGACCTTATCCTCGTTCATGAAGATAAACGCGACCTCACCGCCGTGCCAGATCGGGATTCTTCCGTTTTCCGGAACCGTGTACGCGGCAAGGAAAAGATAGACATTTTCGCAGCCGGCATCGATATGGGCATAGGCAGACTGCACCGCGGCGATCCTGCAGCGGGAATCCAGATATGCGAGATCGATCAGGTCATGGTCCGGGTAAGCCTTTTCAAAAAGGGTCATGATCCGGTCCGCATCTTCCCCGAGACGGTTCCTGTGATAAGCCTTTTTATCTTCCTCCGTCATGACTTCTTTTTCTTCAGCGGTCAGGTCGCAGACGGGGAATTCACCCAGCACCGATCCGTAGATGATCGGTTTGTCCTTGGAAAACGGCATGAGTTTTGTGAGGCCGGGAAAACCGGGGAAATAATCGTTCGCTACCGGTGAGAAGGAGAACGGATTGGCAACCTTCCAGCATGCATCCGAGAGCGCCTTAAACGGAACCTCATAGATTTTCTCAATGTTTTCCCTGGTAATGTTCAGTTCATCCAGCATCGCCTTCGCTACCCTGCGGCTCTCGTCCCGCTCCACACTGGGTGATCCGATTTTACCCCTTGCACCGCTTAAGCAGATACCCCGCTGAAAATATGGCACCGCCTCCTCAATCTGGTAGAGGCACTGAACCTTTCCGCCGCCGCCGGAATGCCCGCAGATTGTGACGTTCTCAGGGTCCCCGCCGAAAGCTGCAATATTCTCATGAATCCACTTCATGGCCGCAACCAGGTCAAAAAGCCCTGCATTGGCGGAGTTTGCGAACTCCTCGCCGTAGTCCTCCAGATTCAGGTAACCCAGGACATTGAGACGATGATTGATGGACACAAAAATCACATCCCCGAAATGCGCCATCCTGAAACCGTCGAAGGAAATCTCCTCGAAAGCATTTCCTCCGAAAAATCCTCCGCCATGGATCCACACAAAAACGGGCTTCTTCTCACCCTCCTTAGTCTTCGGTGCCCAGATATTCAGGTTCTGGCAGTCCTCGCTCTGGGTTTCCAGCATATGGAGGCCCCTGTAATAGAAAAAGGGTTTGGTGTCGATGGCCTGCATGGCAATGGGACCGTGCTGATAGGCATTTTTTATACCTTCCCACGCTCTGACTTCCTCGGGCATGGCAAAGCGTCTGGCATGCGCATACGGAATACCCATGAAAATATTCACGTCTCCATAGGTCACGCCCCTGAGTTTTCCCTGTTTTGTCTCAACAACCGGTCTTTTGTCTTCAAATACGAATGGATTCATGATTTTCCCTCCCTCTGCCTGAAAAACGGATACTTGAAACAATATTTCATTTGCTGGTCGGTGCCTGGCTCTGAACAGCTGTTCCATGAAATGTTCCTTTTCAGAGCCAGCCTCCGGAAATGGCAAAACGCCGGCTCTGAACAATTATTCATTTTGATTATAAAGACCGCAGGAGGATACGACTACCTGAAATCTATCGAAATCCGTCAAAAATCTGTGCAGCACTTTTGAGCCGGTTAAAATCCGTATTTTTGCTGCGGCACCTGCGCCGCTGTTCCGGCGGCAGCTCCTGGCCGCCATCCGACGAACACGGCGCGGCTCCGGAAATGGCTGCTTTTGATCATTTCCGAAATCCGGCTCCAAACAGTAAGCGGATTTTTACATTGACACCTGCCCCGATATCGCTTATAGTTTTAAGGAAACGGAGCCTGTGCGGGAAGCCGCAGAAATACGGTGAAAAGTCTCCCGGATTCAGGAAGCGGCACCTGGCGGACGGCCGCTGACGCCAGCTATACAGGAAAGAAGAGGCTAAAATGGCATTGCATTTATCCCATAAAGATGCGGATATGACAGAGGGCAGCATCTGGCGGCACCTGATTCAGTTTTCAATCCCGACCGGGATCGGCCTTCTGTTCCAGCAGCTGTACAATGTGGTTGACACGCTCGTTGTCGGCAATTTTGTCTCCAAGCAGGCCCAGGCGGCTGTCGGGTCAACCGGAAGCATTATTAATACGGTGGTAGGCTTCTGCGCCGGACTCGCAACCGGTGCGTCCGTCATCATCTCCCAGCGCTACGGCGCCCACGACGACGAGGGACTTTCCAAAGCGGTGCACACCACCATTACGGTAACCTTTATCCTGAGCCTGATCGCCACGGTAATCGGCCTGCTGATCATCAGGCCGATGCTCAGCTTCATGCAGACGCCCGCAGATGTCTGGGATGATGCAAAGATGTATCTCACCATCTATTTCTCGGGGATCATCGGAATCCTGTTTTACAATATGGGCGGCGGGATACTCCGCGCCGTGGGCGATTCCAGAAGGCCTCTGCTGTTTCTGGTGTTCTCCGCCCTTGTCAATACCGTTCTCGACCTGCTGTTTGTCCTCGGCTTCGGAATGAAGGTAGACGGCGTGGCCTGGGCTACCGTTATTTCCCAGATCCTTTCCGCATGTCTGATTCTTTATACCCTGTCGAAAGAGCAGGCCGCTTACGGTCTGCGCCTGAAGAAGCTGCGGATCGAACGGCAGTCCATGGTCAATATCCTGCGGATCGGTCTGCCTTCCAGCATACAGTCTGCCATTACGGCGTTTTCAAACGTATTTGTCCAGTCCTATATCAACGCATTCGGCTCCGCATGTATGGCGGGATATTCCATTTACGGCAAACTGGATGCCTTTGTGCTCATTCCCGTGCAGTCCATCGCCATTGCCTCCACGACCATGGCCGGGCAGAACTGGGGCGCGAAGAATGTAAAACGGGCCCGGGAAGGCGTCCGCGATGCCATTCTGCTCAGCCTGATCTGTACGATTGCACTGGCGATCGTTGCCTTCCTCGGAGCGCGGCCGCTTCTTGGCCTTTTCTCTCCGGATGCCGAGGTTGTGGACTACGGCGTCAGGTTTATCTACATTGTTACGCCCTTTTATCTGGCGGTCTGCTTCAACCAGATCTACGCCGGTGCGCTCCGCGGAATCGGGGATGCAACGGCTCCGACCGTCATTATGGTTGCCTCCTTTGTCGTATTCAGGCAGATATACCTGGCCGTCACCAAGGCGCTGAGGCTTGGGTTCATATCGGTAGCGCTTGCCTACCCCATGGGCTGGATCTTATGCTCCGCCCTGCTGGCCATACGCTACCGGAAGAGCGCACTGGTGCGCAGTTCCTCCCGGTAACCCAGCCTGCCCCGATTCCGCAGGCCGGCATCCGCAGTCTCCGGCCGCTTCAGTCTGTCATACGGCAGACGTGGGGGCATTTGCCATCACTGCCTGAGAAAGCCCTGGCAGTACATCAGAACAAGGAGGACGGATCATGTATCATTTCTACGGATGGGAAAACGCAAATGTGACAGATCAGAATGGGCTGACCCCCGGAGATTATTACGATCTGCTGAGAGATTGCTGGTGCGCCGAAACCTGTGCCCCGAGGATGCGCGGGGACTGGACCCCCGAAAACAGAACCCTGGGCCAGTGCTCCATCACGGCCTTTCTGATTCAGGACATCTACGGCGGCCGCGTATACGGTGTTTTACTGGAGGACGGAAACTACCATTGCTTCAACGACGTGGCCGGCTGCGTCTTCGACCTGACAAGCGAGCAGTTCGGCGACCGGAAGCTTCATTACGAAAACTGCCCCGAGCAGTTCCGGGAAATACACTTTGCAAAGACAGAGAAACGGGAACGCTACGAGCTTCTGCGGGAAAGGCTTTTTTCCCGGCTGACCGAACGCGGATACCGCATTCCGTCTCCCGGAAAAATGTAAAAAACGTTCCTCTTCAGAGCCAGGATCCGGAAATGGCAAAGAACGCTATTACCGGAGTTTTGGCTTGCTCGCCAGATACAATTCTGCCGCCCTGTGTACCGTCTGTTCCAGGGAAAGGCCTTTCTCAGGGACCGTAATCTGCGCCCACCTCTGATACAGCCGGGTTCTCTCCGCATACAGCTCTTCCAGGCTCTGTCCTTCCCTGAATACCACGCCCCGGGCCCTGGCATCCTTCAGGCGGTGCAGGAACTCCCCGCAGTCAATGTCAAGATAGATGATTTTCCCGATTTCGAGGAAATGTTCCATCGCTTTCTCACCGTATACAACACTTCCCCCCGTGGCTATGACGCAGTTTTGAAAAGACAGACTGCAGCACAGCTCTTCCTCTGCCTTCAGAAAGGCCTCCATTCCCATTGAAGCCGTCATGTCTCCCAGCATTTGCCCGTACTCCTTCTGCAGGAGCAGATCCGTATCCGCAAAATCCATCCCCAGCATTTTTGCGAGAACCACTCCCACAGTGCTTTTTCCGGATGTCGGCATTCCGATCAGAATAATATTTGACAATGTTTGTTCTCCCCTCTGTTGAATTCGGCAGCGGCTTTCAGAGTCCGGCTCCGTGGCCGGATTAAGTGGGCGGGAAAACCATCCCTCCATCCGGTTCCGCAGGCGGACATTCGCAGTCTCCGGCTGCTTTTGTCTATGCCCCGGCAGAAGCGGAACCCGGCAGGCGGCTTCCACGCCTGCCGGGTTCGTGCTCAAAAAAACACTTGCAGAAACCCGGTATTTATACTAAACTGAGTTTTATCCGATGTAAATGAATAACCCGGCCATTGAGCTCTCGATCCCCGCATAGAGTTGTCCGCATTATGAACAGCCGCCGATGCTTCGGACGGCGCGGGCCGTATCCGGGGAACGTCTGTTTCACAGCACTCCTCCATGAAAGGAAATAATGAAGACTAAAACAAACAATCTGCTTCGCAAGGCTTTTGCCGGACTGCTGTTCCTGTTCCTAAGCGCTGCACCGCTCTCTCCTGTCTCTGCAGAACCCGAAACCGAAAACGCCGGGACATACGGTCTCTGCGACAGCTTCGGATATGCCCTTGAGGCTGTGAGAGTCCGTTCGGAGCCCGATCTTCAGTCCAATATACTGTCTCTCCTTGCCCCGGGAGGAATTGTCCGGGTAATGGAGTTTGTCACCGGCAGCGAAGGCGACATGTGGGCCCGCGTATGGTATGATACGGCGGATAACGGGCTTCAGACAGATCTGGGCAGCAACGAGCTTAAGAAGACCGGCTATGTTTCCGCCCCCTATCTGCTGACCGGTATGGAAGCACTGGACCGGGCGATTGCGGACGGCAATCTGTCCATATATCCCAAAAGCGAAATACCCATGTATTTTGACGCTTCCGGGACCGGGACCATTGATATGCTGAATCCCTGGGATGTGCTGAACGTCCTTGACCGTGAAGGCGTCCGTCTGCAGGTTTCCGCGTATGACGGCACCGCCGTGTTCGTGGAGCTGTCTCAGGTTTCTTTCTGCAGCAGTGCGGCAGGAAAGGCCGGTATACGGGGTGACCGTTCTTCTTTCTCCGAAGGGACTGCCCGTTTCAGGGCTTCAGAAAGCGACGACCCCAAACGTCAGACTCTGACGAATTCCATCCTGTCTGTCGCCCTGCAGCATCTCGGCGCTCCTCACGCCCACGGCGGGGAGAGCTGGGAAAGCGGCGTGGATTGTTCGGCCTTTGTCCAGAAAACCTTTGCCGCCTGCGGAATCTGGATACCCAGGACCTCCGGTGACCAGTATGCAGCCTGCACACCGGTATCGCTTGACGCAATCCGTCCCGGCGATATCATCTTTTATCACGGCTTCTACAACGGAGTGCCGACGGCCGGTATCGGCCATGTCGCCATTTACCTCGGCGATGGACAGGTGATTCATTCCCGGAATGTCGAACGCGGGGTCTGCATTGATCCGATAGACTCGCTTCCCATTATTGCCGCCGGGAGATGTTATTAGAGGGCTCTGCGCTGACACGAGCTTCACGGCACACGCTCCTCCCTTAAAACAGATCCAGCATGCTGTCCAGGTAGATCTCTTCCCTAACCTTCAGCCGGTACTCAGGCCTGGTCATGTAATACAGAAGAAACTCAAGAACTATGGCGCTGCCCAGGCCCCTTCCTTCAATCTTGAAATGGGAAAAGCCATTCGGAAGATACAGGTTCTGAATGTCATCTGTCCCGATGAAGCCCGGGTTTTTCATTGCATCGGAAAAACGGTAACCCCGCCCGGCATCCGGAGATACGCAGACATGGTCTTCGCCCTCCTCCCCCAGGTTCTTCCGGCTCACGCTCTCGTAACAGGCCTTTCTGTCCGGACACGCAAACCAGCAGCACTCATTGCAGAGAAATTCCACCTTGCCCTTCTGTTCCCGGGACAGCCTGCCGGGCTTTGCAAGCTCCTTATTCAGGCGAAAATCCGGAACGACAAAACGAAACTCCTCACGATTGATTTCCTCCTCCAGCTTTTCAAAATCCCTCAATACCTTTGTCGTTGATGAGACAAAATAAAAGCCCGGATATCTTTTCCTCAGATATGCCAGCAGCAGATCCGAGCTGATCACAATTCCGCTCTGCACCGCCCCGTTCCGTTCAAACAGGGAACACAGGGAATTGCATTTTCTGTCGGCGAGATGCTCTTCCCTAAGCAGTGAATTGCTGAAGGTAAGGCGGGAGGAGATCCCGTATTCCCGCACCAGTGCGGCTGCCTCCTCAGGCCATGCTTCCCCGCTGCTGACACGTCCGCCGCCCCATGTGCAGCCGGCAGGCGCCCCGTACAGGGAACCGATCTCGCACCAGTCGTAAAAGTATTCCCTGTGGCCGCGGTATAAGGGCAGAAAAAGGCTGTAAAGCCGGTAGAACTCAAACAGCCCGGGCAGATGATAATATGCTTTCATTGTATCCTCAAGTTCTCTGAAATCCGGTCGGAACAGTTACACCTGTTTTGCTTTACATGTGCGCGCTGGAATCCGCCTTCTGTCTTACCGTTCCGGCCTGACTCCTTCGGGAAGATAATTGATACAGGATTGTCCCGCCTGGACACGGACAAGTCCCTTGAAAAAAACCATCATGTATCCCTGCAGATCATCCCTGGACACAAGGTCCGGGCAGCCGTCTTTTACATGCTGCGTGACCGTAACGAAATCATCCAGGCAGGTTTTTGCAATCGGAGAGGGACCCGACCGCTCTTTCGTAGTCAAAACCACGGTCATTTTCCGATCTGAGCCCGGTCAGCGTGAAGTAGACAACACCAAACTCCTTTACTTCGAGTTTAACACAGACCGATCCCTTTTCCGCCTTAAGTCGGCTGCTCTGAATAAAAGGCCGCGCCTCCTCCTTCAGAAGCTTTTTCTGCCAGGGGGCGAGGGAAGCCGGCTCCCCCATATCATGCCAGAGTTTCAGCGGGTTGCAGGTATCCTCGTCAACCGTCTGCGTGACGAAAATATATTCAGCCGCGTTTTTCTCACGTCCTTCCGGCCGATCGGCATTGACATCCCTTCCGGCTTCCGGTTTTGCCGCGGATTCTCCGCCTTCCTCAGTCTTTATATCAATGGAAAGCTCAAGTGTTCTTTCCCTGCGTACCCTGCCGCTGTTCCAGGCTATCCCGCGGAACTCGCCGTCCGGCATGCGCACGATTACACAGTCATCGCTGCGGTATATGCAGCGGTTCTCCTCCTTCAGCCGCCCGAAAAAGACAAACGTCCAGAAGGTCGGCTTGGGGATACAACCATTCGCGACCAGACCGAAGCCTCCGTGAAACGGAGTAAACGGAACGCCGGTTTCCTCAAAGATATCCCCGAAGGTCCAGTAGGAATAAGATTCGCTGACATCTCCCAGACGCGAAAGCTGGTGGGCGATATAGGCCGCGTTCTGGTTGGTGTCATGCAGGGGCGTCCTCGGATGATACGAAGTATTAAACTCCGTGATATGGATCGGAAGCCCTCTGAATTCCGCATAGCTGTCCGTGATATCCCTTGTTGTCTTCAGGTTTGCAAAACCGGCCTCCGGGTCGGACAGTTCCGGATAGCCGTAATGCCCGTCCCACTCCGGTACTTCAATCGTATAATGATGCCTTGTGATAAAGTCCGGTGCAAGCCCTTCGGTGCGGCAGAAATCCAGGAAACAACGCATCCACAGCTCGTCCTTTACACCGCAGATCGCAGGGCCTCCCACCTGAAAGGCCGGATCAAGCGCTTTAATGGCCAGGAAAGTCTCCTTAAACAGGCGGAAATACTCCTGCATGTCCGCATCTTTCCAGAATCCCGGAAGGTTCGGCTCATTCCACACCTCGATCGGCCATGTCAGCACCTCATCCCTTCCGTACCTGTTCATCAGGTGTGAAAGAACCGCCCTCACCAGCGCACACCAGTCCGCATAGTCCGCGGGCGGCGTCGTATTCCCTTTCCAGTAGAAGATTGTCTGGGAACCTGATGCGATCTGAGCGGGCATAAATCCCAGTTCAAGAAATGGTGTAAGTCCCAGCTCGCGGTAACTGTCCATAACCATGTCCAGATACGTGAAATTGTATTCCGCCCTGCGATTTCCTTCCGCATCCGTATATTCCTGGTAAATTGCCATATCCTCGTTAAACAGTCCGTGTCCGCGGATATGCTTAAACCCGATCTCCTCCTGAACCAGCTTCAGCTGCTCATAATACTCTTTCTGCAGCGCCAGCCCCATCCGGCCCGTTCCGATGCAGCCGCACACTCTGTTATGAAAAGGAACCTGCGCATCATGCTGTACGCTTACATTCTTTTTCTCTGTCATTTTCCCTCCTCATCATGCATTCAGGCCTCTCTCCGGTGACACAATTTCAATAATATTGACCGAATGCGGTTTCAGGCTTATCTCATAACCGTCCCGGAAACAGAAAGGTCCTTCGTCCTTCACACGGACCTCTTCCCTTCCTCTGTCATTATATGAGTCCTTGTCCGGTCCGTTTAAGGTATGGACGATCAGATGGCCGGCTTTCATCTCCTGTCCGTCTATGGACAGGCTGACGGCATGCTCGTGCTCCGGATCTTTATTCACCGCAGCGATCGATATCTTTCTGCCTCCTGTGCCGTTCACGCCGGCCGTAGCCAAAAGGTCAAGGGCGGGCAGATCATTGTTTAAAGTGTCTTCTGAAGTCCGTTCCAACAGCGGAACGTTTCCGTTCTCCCACAGATCGACAACCTGCTCTCCAAGATAATGCGTATACAGCCAGAAGACATAGTATGTGCTTCTTTTTACGATCCCTTCCTTATCCGCGTAAATGATTCCCCTGGCATTCACAGCCGGCGCAAAGTTGGCCATCCCCACCGTCCGGGCATGCCGGTGGCACATGTTCAGGAAGCAGGCAGCAAAAACCGCATCTGCCATGGTATACGTGCTGTTGTCATCGTTTTTATCCTGTGCCCCGATATACACAGCTCTGTCTGCGCTCTGCTTCAGCGTATGGATTCCGGGATGATGCCAACCCCGCAGGTTCCACTCGTCATAAGCGATCCTGATCCTGTCCGTATACCCGGTTGCCGATAAAAGCCCCTCTACCTTCAGCAGATCGGTTTCAAGCCGGGAAGTATAAAGCATCACCTTCTCATAACCGGCCGGATGATTCTCCTGCCATAAAGGATCCCAATATCCGTGAATGGAGATCCAGTCCAGATAATCCCCTGCATATTTCAGCAGGTTCAGATTCCAGTCCGGATCCGGCAGGGCGGCGGCGGACAGTTCTATGGATGGATCCACATGCTGCATCATCTTGGCCGCTTCCCTTACCATAGGGCCCCACTGAGTTGAAAGCCAGGAACCCATTTCATGCGGGCCCCAGTTCTCATTGCCGATACTCCAATACTTCACAGCATGGGGCTCCTGATATCCGTTTAAGATTCTTTGCTTCGCAAAGAGTCCTTCATGCTTCAGATTGCAGTACTCGACCCAGTCGCTCATTTCTTCCGGCGTCCCTGTTCCCGCATTTGTACAGATATACGGCTCTGCCCCGAGCTTTCGGCAGTATTTGACAAACTCATCCGTTCCAAACCAGTTTGGCTCTTCCACCCGCCATGCTTTATCAAAGTACGGCATCCGGTTATTCCCCACCCCTGTTTTCCAGTGATAGGCCGATACAAAGCAGCCGCCTGGCCACCGGATAATCGGCACCCCGATCTCACGAAGTGCATCAAGCACATCCGACCGGAAACCATCTTCATCCGCAAACGGGCTCTGCGGATCAAAAATGCCTCCATAGATCTGCCGGTGAAAATGTTCCAAAAACTGACCATAGAGAAACGGGCTTCGTTCTGCCAGAATTCTCAAAGGATTTATGTGTATGGAACAACTTCTCTTCTTTTTCAACATAGCTTTCTCCCAATAGCAGCCATCTTCATCCATGGTGTTTTATTTTGCCAACCCGATTCCCAGTTCATATACTTTCCTGCATTCTTCGGGAAAAACTGTTTCATGACGCTTATGCTTTGCCTCTCCGTCAAAATACCACGGCCAGTCTGTTTTACCGTAATCCCTGATCTGAAGCGTATCTCCGCTGACGAAAACCGTGGCAGGACCAACGAAGCGGTTCAGGGTCTGCTGATAATTTCCAAGCAAGTCCCGGTAGCTGTAATCCGGGGCGTTGCTCGTCATGATCAGAAGGACGGAAATCATATTTTCGTTGCAGCACATCGGGTTCATGCTGTACGTGAGTGTCTCCGTATTCCAGCCCATCCTCGGCCCGGCATTAACGGCGATGATCTTTTTACCCATTCTCTTTTCTTCCATCCGGGGCTTTCTTCGGTTCCATCCCGGTGCTTTTGACACCTGCATCATGATCAGGATCTGCTATGAAGCCCTTTTCATCCAGTACAAATGTTATGTCCGCTTTCCCTGAGCGCTCCAGGCACAGCCGTGCATTCGGCAGATCACTGAACTCCACGAAGGCGGCAGCCTCCTCCTTTGTCTTGCCGCTCTTTTCCTGGCGGTCCCTGAGGCGTTCCCGAAGCAGGGCTTCGTCCGCCCGGATGAAGATCGTATAATCCGCATGACCGGCCAGATCACGCCACCCGGGCTCATCCAGCAGGAGATAGTTTCCTTCCAGCAGGACGATATCTTCCGTCACCGTGAGCGCATTCTCCACGGGATTGTGCAGAAGGCGGTTGTACGCCGGCCATCCGCATATACCTCCTTCTCCGAGTTCCTTCACTTTCTCCGTCAGCTTCTCCAGGTCAAAAGTGATGGGGGCTCCTTTGATTTTTACCATCGGGATCTCCTGCCCGTTATGCACAACCGTATGCGTTGTCAGGTATTCCTGCCTGCGATGAAAGCCATCCATCCCTACAGCCTGCACTTTCGTCAGCCCGGGGACCTCCGACGACAGCAGCTCAAGGAAACTGCACAGCGTGCTTTTTCCCGCCCCGGGCGGCGCTGCCACCAGTACCAGGAGTCTTCTTCCCTTTTCCTTCTGCAGCCTCGTCAGCTTCTCAAGAAGCGGCAAAAGCGCCCCCCGGATGCACTCCAGGCTGTAATGCGCTTCCACCTCAATTCCGTTGATCTCCAGTCTGCGGGAAACCTCCTCCGAAAGGCCGCTGCTCTCCGCATTATACACAGTTTTTCCCCCCCTATGGATATCATAGCAGACCGTTCCCCACGCTTGCTATACCACTTTTTCAAAGATCATATCCGTCAATGCCTCGCCAAGCAGTTTCTCCGGCTTCGCATCAGGCTGGATCCACTCATCTATACATTTTTCCGGCAGTATCAGGGGCATCCGGTCATGGATGAAGCAAAGCTCCCCGCTGGGTTCCCTTGTCAGAACCACGAAAACCGGAAGGCCTTCCTCTATCCGGTACAGGCCGCAGAGCCAGGTCATGGCGGCGTCCTTCGGCTGTATCATGTATTTATCACCGGTGCGGATCTTACCGTCATTGCCGTGCAGGTGTTCCCATTCAAAATACCAGGAGGCCGGCACGATGCAGCGTCTCCGCTCCCAGGACTCCTTAAAAGCCGGTTTGATGCCCGCTGTCTCAGACCTGGCGTTCATCAGCAGGGATTTTCCCGAAAATCCCCACTTCATGGGAAAGACGGCACGGTCGCCGGCTCGGTTCGGCGCAATGACCGGCACCACATCGGTCGGCCGGATCTCCCCGTACGTCTTGATCCCTGTCATTTTCCGCCATTTGCCGACAAGCGGAGAGTCGTTCATTTCTTCAACAATAGCACGGAGTTCCGGCGATTCATCGGCCCAATATCGACAGCACATACATTTACCTCATACAACCGGATTTTACGTCTGCGCCGCGCGATCAGACGCAGCTTCAGACAGTCCGCATATTCTGTTTTCATTCTATGCCAGACATATGTAATCGTCAAGATAAAATCAATGGAACTGTTCAGAGCCAGACTCCGGTAATGGCGAAAAGATGCCATTATCGGAGTTGCGGCGTGCTCGCCGGATGCAAATCCGACCGCATCAGCAAATATTGTAACGTTTTACCTTCAGCAGACTCTAACAGATGTGATACAGTAGATGTATCCGTCGATTATTATCAGGTACCTGTTCTGAAGAAAAGGATTCTTTATGACTATCGAAGATTTATACCGGGAGTACAGCCTGCCCGTTTTTCGTTTTCTGCGCAGGCTGACCGGCTCGGAGGAAACTGCCCTGGAGCTTCTGCAGGAAACGTTTTATCAGGCGCTCATCCATGCAGACCGCTTTGAAGGGCGAAGCAGCCCCTATACCTGGCTGTGCACCATAGGGAAAAACAGCTGGTTTGTCCTGTCAAAACGTCAAAAACGTGAAATATCGCTGGAAGAGCTGCCGCAGGGAAATTTCGATCATAAAAAGGCAGAATCGTCTGCGGAGGAAGCCGCAGTCCGAAAAGAGGAAGCATACAGGATCAGGCAATCCATAAACAGTCTGCCGGAGCCCTACCGCGAGGTGGTCCTGCTTCACATCTACGGGGATATCAGTCTTCAGGAGATCGCTGCCGGCAGGGGAAAAAGTGAAAGCTGGGCAAGAGTCGCCTGGTATCGGGCGAAGAAAATGCTCCGGGAAAAACTTGATGATATCAAGCGTCCGTAAACATCGGAGGGAATCATGGAAGAAAAGAATACAGGGAATATCAGTCATGCGGTGGTAAAAGATCTGTCCGTTTTGTATGTAAACGGAGACTGTTCGGAGGAAAGCCGCAGACTTGTCGAAGAACATGTACGGGGATGCGATGCCTGCAGAAAATATCTGCAGGCCATGATGACGGAAGACTGGCTTTCGCCGCGGGAAGGAAAAGGCTTTATATCCGAACCGGAAGGAACCAAGAGCGAGACGATATCCGAGAAAGCGCTGCTGAAGCAGGGCCTGAAGAAAATCCGCCGCAGATGGATTGCCTCAATTGCAGCCGTCGCCTGCCTGCTGCCGGCCGCCCTCCTCGGACTGATGGTAAGGAATGAGATCCGCGGACAGGGTATCGCCTTCAGCAATCTGGACGAACTCGCTCTCTGCAGGGCATACTGGAAACAGATCTGCGAGGATCAATTTGATCAGGCACTGCAGAAACAGGACTACAGCAGCGATTACGAATCCATACGGAATGTACTGGAGATCGGCGGCCCCGATTCCGAAATCTGGGCAGGGATTGAAGATTATGACGCTTTTGCCGCAGAAAAAACGCATATAATGGCTGCATGGATGCGGGAGTACCGTGAACTGGGATACAGCCTGCGGGTCAAGAATTTTTCCGATGCATATCATACTCCCGACGGCTGGCTGGTCAGCTATTTCGGGCAGCAGAATTTTGATTCCGACGAGGATCTGATCAAGATGCTGAAGGGTGAGACCAATCCCAGC
>CAMOSC010000043.1 GCA_946624325.1 uncultured Clostridia bacterium | reverse complement strand
CGAAGTCATGGCACAGCTCCCGGAAGAAAAGCCGGAGCGCGGATACCATTATGGCCGCCCTCCGGGGGCTGTTTCAGAGCAACTTCCCATGCCGGACAATGTCCGGCTTCACCATGAATGAAAATCCTGCGAAGATTTTCAGAGTAATGAAAAGGAGCATAATGCATGAACAGGCGGCAAAAGGAAAAAAAGGGAAGCAGGCAGAAAAAGCTTATCATCGCGGCGGTACTGCTTCTGTTTACGGCTTTGCTTTTTCTGTTCGGAAAACCGCTCCTGTCGCGTATTCCCGTAAATGATCACGCACCGGATTACGTAACCCGGATGTACCTGAAAAAGAATTCCTTTTCCAGACCCGGCGAGCGTTTGCCGGAGGTTAAAAATATTGTCATCCACTATGTGGCGAATCCCGGGACCAGCGCGAAAGCCAACCGGAACTATTTCGACAATCTGTCCAACCCTGTGGCAAATCCCGCGGGAACCAAGGCCAGCGCCCACTTTATCGTGGGTCTGGAGGGCGAGGTAATTCAGTGCATTCCCATGACGGAAATCGCCTATGCCAACTATCCCCGCAATTACGATACGGTTTCCATAGAGACCTGCCATCCGGATGAGACCGGCAGGTTCTCGGATGCCACCTATGCCTCCCTTACGCAGCTGGCGGCGGATCTCTGCAGCTTATACGGCCTGACGGCGGAGGATGTGATCCGCCATTACGATGTCTCGGGGAAAGCGTGCCCGAAGTATTATGTGGAAAATGAAAGCGCCTGGGAAGCTTTGAAGGCGGATATCGCGGTGAAGCTCGCGGCACAGTGAGGCAGAGTGATATGCATGCCATGAGGCGTCTTCACATTGCTCATTGGTATTCGCAGGGCCGGTAACCGGGTTATTTCGTATTCGCAGGAACAGTAAAGTAACCAGGGTATTTCATATTCGCAGGGACAGTAACCAGGGTATTTCGTATTCACAGGGACGGTAATCGGGTTATTCCGTAACAGTTCCTTACGGAAGGGGTGTAAAAGAGGCAAAGCTTCTTTACACCCCTTTTCCTGATTTGTTCCTGTTCAGAGCCAGACGCAACTCCGAAAAGGGCGCTTTTTGCCAGTTCCGGAGTCCGGCTCTGAACGGGAAGCTGTTTTTATAGATTTTCCTGTGACAACCGCTTGCGGAAGGGGTCATATAGAGTGAAAGGGGGTGGGGAGCATGGAAGAAACCCGGAGGCTTTCCGATGATGAACTGGTAGAGCTGTATTTCGCAAGGGAAGAAAAGGCTCTTCGGGAGACGGACAGAATCTACGGCAGAGAGCTGTTCGATCTTTCATACCGGATCCTTGCCGACAGAGAGGATGCGGAGGAAAATCAGTCGGATACCTATCTGGCCGCCTGGCGTTCGATGCCGCCCACAAGACCTTACAGTTTGTGTGCATATCTGCACAGGATCTGCCGTAACCTGGCTTTGAAACGGATTGCCCGGAAGAACAGACAGAAGCGCAGCGCCCGGATTGTGGAGCTGACCGATGAGATTGCCGGGTGCCTTCCGGGAGGGAATGTGGAGGAGGAAGCGGATACCCGGGAACTGGGAAGACTCCTTTCCGCCTTCCTGAAGACACTGGAACAGGAGGACCGTTTTATCCTCATGGCGAGATGTTTTCACCTGGACAGTACCACGGATATTGCCGCCGTGCTGGGCTGCAGTGAGGGAAGCGTGCGGACACGCCTGTACCGGACCCGTCTGAAGCTGAAGAAATACCTTGAGAAAAACTGGGAGGGGCTGAAATGAATACAGATGATCTGATGAACGGATTCGGGGAAGTGGAAGATCAGCTGATTCTGGAAATGCTCCGGATCAAGCGGGACAGGGCTTGGGAACGGCAGCTGCTGCGGAAAAGAAGGAGGGACAGGATCATGAAGATTAGCGGAATAACAGCTGCGGCTGCAGCGGCGGTGCTGTTTATTGCCGGACCGTTTTTGGGCGGACTGCGGCAGAAGGAAAGTACCCCGGTGCAGATTGTGAGAGAGGAAAGTATTGAGGCCGTAAGTGCGGAAAGTGCCGGCGAAGCTGAAAGCAGCAGCACGGATAATCTGCCGGAGGAAAGTACTGAGGCCGTAAGCGTGGAAAGTGCCGGCGAAGCCGAAAGTAGCAGCACGGATAATCTGCCGGATGAAAAATGCTGCCTCAGAGCCGATGCCGGCGGGCTGTCGATCCTTGACGGCAGCGGAAATGAACTGGCGGAATTTCCCGGCGCTTGGGCCGTCATTCCGGGGGAACTTTCCCTGGATGAAGAGCCTCTGCTATGGCAGAGGGGTTACGGCAGTGACTGCGGCTTCCCACAGTCCGTGTTTTCGGGCAGTACAGCCGTGACTGCAGAGATCATCTGGGACAGGGAGGCGCCCCTTCCCATCCTGTTCCCGGATGAAAACGCAAGCGAAGCGCACAGAAGCGGCAGCTGCGGTATTTACAGCATAGAGGAGGGAGAATGGATTTTTGATCCGCAGGAGCATCACTACCTGAACCTGCTGGGAGATGGCCTGTGGACGGACTCCCAGTGCTTCGAGAGCAGCGGAAGCCTGATGACGCTCGGCGGAACGGTGCTCCATACGGCGGGCGGGCAGCGAACGCGTGATATGGAGAGGACAGCGGAAAATTCCGGTACGTTTTATTGCCGTTTTGCGGACCATATTCTGGCCGGAAGGAAGATCTTTGATCTAAAGGGCAATCTGCTCTGCGAGCTTCCGGAGGAATGCGGATACATCCTGGATATCCTGGATGACCGGATCGTGACGGATATGGGCGGACGGCGGGGAACATATTTTTACGATTTCAGCGGGCAGCCCATCGCTGCAGAGCTTTCGGGCCTTCTGTACAACGGACATGCGGACGGTTATCTGAACTGGCACGCGGGGGCAAGTGTGATTACGGACCTTGCGCTGAATCCGGTGCTGTCAATCGATGATTTCTATCGGATCAATCCTGAATACGATCCCGATACCGCCCCTGCGGAGGATGTGCCCGAAGAACTCGCTGAAAAGCCCTGTGTCCGGATGAGGCTGCTCTCGGCGGATACCGGAAAAAAGGAATACAGGCTGCTGTTTGAGAACATGAAGGCAGAGACGTCAGGACTCGTGGTGACCTGTGACAGCGATTTCCGGGTAACCCGTACGGTGAAGAGAAATACGGAGGTCACAGCTGTAAAAACCGGGAATCCGGTTTCCGTCATGACGCCCTGGAGCCTGGTGGAAAACTTCTATGGCACGATGATCGAAGCCTATAACGGCGGCGATCCGGATATAATCCGGGAGAAACTCGACCCGGACAGCATTCAGTGCCGGAATATCATCACTTCAATGAAACGCCTTGAGTTTGTTAATCGTTATGTGCTCGATAATTACGGATTTGTACAGGGTCAGTGGCATTATCCCTACGAACTGCGGCTTCTGGATGCCCGTTTTGCCGGGCCGCAGACCTGGATCATCACGGCAGACCTGCGAATGGGAAACACCCATGTGGCTTCTCCGCCCTTCATGTCCACAGACCAGCCCGTATTCACGGTTCGCCTGATAGACGGGACCTGGAAAATCTCGGCTGTTGACTGGGATGTCACGGTGATATTTGAAAGTTCAGGTACCGTGGAAATCCAGTATGATGAGGAAAATATTAAAGCCCAGCTTCGGAAAATCTACGGGGAGGGCAGCGGCCAGTAAAACAAGGGCGATCGGATATACGCGCTGCGGTTCATTCTGCCGGAACAGCGCTTCAAACCTTTGAAGGGCAGAAAAAACTATTTACAGGAAGCGGAAAAAGGCGCATACTGAAAGTGATTTTTGTTACTGTTCAAAGCCAGACTCCAGAAATAGTACCTGCAGGTGGCTGCAAGACCCGTATGCCCTGCTGCCCGGTGCGGCAGCGAGCTCCGGAGAAGGAGACATATTTTGCCCACGGCTGCGTTTTTTGGCAGGCGTGGCTGCAAAATAGTCATCCGCGGCCGTTCGGTCAATGTACAAAACTTCGTTTCGGAAGGAGAGAATATGAATACAAAAGCGGATGGAATGAACTATGCTCCTAAGGGAAAGCCAAAGCCTGTGGTGGAGCCGGGCAGCTTTAAGATTGCCGCCATTGCCCTGGATCACGGGCATATCTACGGCATGTGCAACGGCCTTACGGAAGCTGGCGCCGAGGTGAAGTGGGTGTACGATCCGGATTCCGCAAAGACGGAAAGCTTTGCGAAAGCCTTCCCGGGCGTTCGGATAGCCTCGTGCGAGGAGGAGATTCTCACGGATCCTGAGGTGAAGCTTGTCTGCGGCGCGGCCGTAACCAGCGAGCGCTGCGCGCTGGGACTGCGCGTAATGGCTGCGGGTAAGGATTACTTTACCGATAAGGCCCCGCTCACTACGCTTGAGCAGCTGGCTGCGGCGAAGGAGATGGTACAGAAAACCGGACGGAAATATATGGTCTATTACAGCGAGCGCATTCATGTGGAGGCCGCGGTTTTCGCCGGCCAGCTGATCGAACAGGGCGCTATCGGAAGACCGATTCATATCGACGGTTTCGGCCCGCATCGTGTGGGAAATCCCGAAGGCCGCCCCGCATGGTTTTTTAAGAAGGAGAAATACGGCGGAATCCTCTGCGACATCGGGAGCCACCAGATTGAGCAGTTCCTGTATTACTGCGGCGTGAAGGACGCTAAGGTGCAGTATTCCCAGGTGGGAAATTACAACCATCCGGACTATCCGGAGCTTGAGGACTTCGGCGATGCGGTGCTGCTTAGCGACAACGGAGCCACCCAGCACTTCCGCGTGGACTGGTTCACGCCGGACGGCCTCTCCACCTGGGGCGACGGGAGAACCTTTATCATCGGGACGGAGGGCTATATTGAGCTGCGCAAGTATGTGAACGTGGGCATGAACGATGGCAGCTCCAACCATGTCTTCCTGGTAAATAAAGCGGGCGAGCAGCATTTTGAGGTGACGGGACAGGTTGGCTACCCCTATTTCGGGCAGCTGATCCTCGACTGCATCAACCGCACCGAGAACGCCATGACCCAGGAGCACGCCTTCAAGGCGGCGGAGCTGTGCGTGAAGGCGGAGCTGCAGGCTCAAAATGTATCACAGCCGGAAACTGCCGCCGGATAACCGGTTACTGTTCAGAGCCGGGCGAAAAGACTGCCCCGTTGTATGGAGGAAATCATGTTAAATGTAGCGATTGTGGGTATCGGAAATATCTCAGGCGCACACTTCGGGGGTATTCTTACCTTCCCGGAGCGGGCGAAAATCGTGGCCCTGTGCGATATCTATCCGGAAAAGGCAGAGCGCGCGAAGGAAAAATACGGGCTGGACTGCGCGGTCTTTGACGACCATGAGAAAATGCTTGCCTCCGGCCTGAAGATCGATGTGGTGCATGTCTGCACGCCGCCTTATGTGCACGCGCAGATTGCCATAAACGCCATGAATGCCGGCTGCAGCGTCCTCGTGGAAAAGCCCATGGCGACCTGCCTGGCGGAGTGCGATGCCATGCTGGAGGCGGAGCAAAGGAATGGCGTCACGCTCGGAATCGTGGCGCAGAACCGTTTCCGCGATGAGATATACCGCCTGAAAAAGGTGATTGACAGCGGCCTGGCAGGCAGAATCTGCCTGGCGGAGGTGAAGTCTGCCTGGTGGCGCGGACACTGCTATTATGATCTGTGGTGGCGGGGAACCTGGGAGAAGGAAGGCGGCGGCCCGACTCTGAATCACGCCGTGCACCATATCGATATGCTGAACTGGTATGAGGGGCGGCTGCCGAAGGAGGTTATGGCCATGCTCACCAATGTGATGCATGACAACTCCGAGGTGGAGGATCTGTCCCTGGCCATGCTCCGGTATGAAGACGGAAGCCTGGCCTCCGTCTTAAGCTCGGTGGTGCATCACGGAGAGGAGCAGGGCATCGAGCTGCAGTGCGCGGACGCAAAAATCTCCTGCCCGTGGGGACTGCAGGCGGAGGTGACGAGGAGCAACGGATTCCCGGTGGAGGGCGGGAATGAAGCCCTGAAGGAAAAGATTGAAGCGTTCGTAAAGGATATCCCGCCCCTTCCGTTCACGGGACATACCGGGGAAATCGATGATTTTTACCGTGCCGTGGAAGGGGGAAGCCGCCCGCTCATCACGGGGAAAGACGGCAGGAGAACCGTGGAGCTGATCACCGCAATCTACAAATCCGGCTGCTTAAAGAGCCCGGTAACACTCCCGATCGACCCGTCAGACGAGTATTATACCTTTGAGGGGATCCTGCGGCATGCCGTACATTTCCATGAAAAGAAAAGCTCCGTGGAAAATTTTGAGGACAGCCGGATCACGCTGGGGAACTACAGCTAAAGAGAACAGCGCCTGGGTTTGTTATCCGGCCGGCTACCGGGTCTTTTTGAATAGCGGTATCCAGTACTCCCGCCCATACAGAAGCCCTTCTATGACCAGGCACATTCCCGCGGCCGCAAATACATCCACGGCGGAGTGCTGCTTCACGAAACAGACTGCCGCACAAATCAGTAAAACGTCTGCGGTCAGGAGGAGCTTCAGCCATTTCGGGAGATCGGGCATTTTCAGACCTACCGAGAGAATGGCCAGGGAGTAGGCCGCGTGCAGGGAGGGGCACACCCCGGTCGGGGTGTCAAAGCTGTAGATGAGACCGAGTATCCAGGTGAACAGGTTCTCATTCTGAAAGACCTCCGGCCGCAGGTCCTGGCGGCTGGGCCAGAGAATATACCAGATCATGGCAAAGAGCTGCGTCAGCATGATATAAATCTGGAGCTTTTTAAACCGCGGGACGTCAAAAAAAAGGGTGAAGGCCAGGGAACCGGCCACCAGCAGATACCAGCCCACATAGAAGCAGACGAAGAATTCATTGAATGGGATCAGGTCGTCCAGCGCACAGTGTACGGGGTGACAGCGCTCATAGGGGATCAGGTTCTCGGTCAGAAAATACAGGGAAAAATAAACGAGCCATCCGCCTAAGAGCAGGAGGTGTGAAAAACGGGGCTCCCGTATACGGCTCAGGGAAAAACCGCTGTAGTCATAGCGCTTCATCGGCATTGATAAAGACCTCCAGGGGAATATTTTGGGGATAATCCCTCTTTGGAACATTCAGATAGGGGATAACCGTATGCTTCGGCAGGGAGAGTGCCATTCCGGTGATGGCCTCCTTCAGCTCACGGCTGATCCTTTCCCGCTCTTTGGCGGCGGAATTTCCGGCACAGAAGCGGATGGGCCTGCCGAAAACCATTTTTTTGAGGCGCGGCGCAAGGTACATGGGTACAAAGTTCAGCTCCTGTCCCGTGTTTTTGCGATAGAGTCTTGCCGCATCGACAAAGCGGTCCTGGAAATCATAGAGGATGTTGTTGTATCTGGTTTTGCATTCCGGAAAGATGACGATCCGGCTGCCATCCGCCAGCAGTCTTGCGGTTTCCCTGAAGGTCCGCATGACGCGGACATCGTGGTAGACCGGGATCGTGTGCGCACTGGTGAAAATGAGCTCCGCAAGCGGCCCGATCAGGCGGGACAGTATCCGGAAAAACCAGCGCACCGAAGCTGGTTTGCCGGACCAGAAATCCGCAAAGGCGTAAGCCGGTACTTTCTTTTTGTCCATCATCTCCGCAACGCACCAGGTATAGTGGCTTCCCGGCGTGTAGAGCTCGGCGGCAATGGGTCCGTACATCTGACAATGGTTGCCCACAATGACACAGGCACCATCCGGAATGTTCTCTGTGCCGATCAATTCATATTTCGGGGAAAGCAGTTTTACCGTATGATAAATGATCCTGTATAATACAGGCATTTTCTTCTGTTCCATTTCTGACCGGGCAGCCCGCAGGCACAGCGCTGCCTTCTCCTTATACAATTCATAAAAACCGGAACCGGAGTACGGGACCGGGCCGCAGCGCGGTTCAGATATCCTGAAGCCGTCTGCGACAAACGCTTAACCGGAGCCTTTGTCTGCAGGCTCAGGCAAGTTGGCGATGCCCGCATCGCCGCCTTCCTCTGCCCTGCAGGACGAAATTTTATCCTCCGCTTCTTTCCTGAGTTATTTCCGTACGGTTCCTTACCATTTTCCTGCATAATCATAACATATCCCTTTTTTTTCTTCAACGGATTCTTTTTCCGAAGAGAATTCCTTCAAAACGCATCCCGGAATTCCCGGGTTTCGGCAATGAAGGGGCGGAGATTCGGGCCGGAAGGTCCGCAGCTGCAAGAACGGGCTTGCGGGAGAGGCGGATGATATGATATGCTATAGTAAGCGAATTATATGCCTGTCTGCCGTGCCGGATTTTCGGCTTCGGACAGGAAAAACGGAGGATCAGCATGAACAGACTGTGGTATCGGAAACCGGCGGCAGACTGGAACGAGACCCTGCCTCTCGGAAACGGCTTTATCGGTGCTATGGTATTCGGAGGAACCGTACTGGAGCGGATCAGCATGAACGAGGACTCGCTCTGGTATGGGGGAGACCGAAGCCGTATCAACCCGTCCGCGAAGGAATATATTCCTGAAATCCGCAGGCTGCTCGCGGAGGATCGCCTGGCTGAAGCCGAGGATCTGGCGGACCTGGCCTATGCGGCCTCACCGGATACGGAGCGGCATTATGAGCCCTTATGCGAACTGTACTTTGAGGAGGAGTGCGGGGAAAAGCACTATTCCGTGCACGGCCTGCGCTGGCCCGGAAACCGGGATATGGGCGTCTATGAACTTCCTGCGGAGGCTTACTACCGGGAACTGGAGCTGATGACGGGAATCCACCGCGTCAGCTACCGCCTCAAGGAGACCGATGTATGCAGGGAGTGCTTCGTATCGTTCCCGCACCGCGTGTTCGCCATGCGCTGTGAGGGCTTCCCGGGCCGGGTATTCCTGCGGCGCGGAAGCTATGTGAACGCCATTGCCGCCCGGGATGGCAGGACCATCCTTCTGTCCGGGACCACCGGGGACGGCGGCGTCTCCTATACCGCGGGGTGCAGGGTTGTTCCGGATAAACAGTCCGGGACTGCACAGGTGCAGGTGATCGGGTCCACGCTGATCGTTCCGGAGAGCTGTACGGTTTACCTTGCGGCCGCGACCACCTTCCGCTTTGAGGATCCGGAGGCTGAGGTGCTCAGACGCCTGGATGCAGCTGAAAAGGCCGGCTACGAACAGATAAAAGAGGAGCATGTACGGGATTTTCAAGCGCTCATGGAGCGCTGCTCCCTTCAGCTGGAGGAAGCGGGAGGGGATGCCCGCGAAAATTCCGTCGGCCGGCCGGATTACATAACGGAGACTGGCTGCCGCCGGCCGGATGGCATAGCGGAAGCTGATTGTCGCTGTCCGGATGATATAGCGGAAGCTGGCCGCCTGTCCTCTGACAAGCAGCAGGTTTGTACCGGTGCGGAGTCTGTGGCAAAAGAGCCGCAGACTGACAGTGACCTGCCGACTGACGAGCGCCTTGCGCGCGCGGGTTCATCTGTGTATGATCCGGGCTTTATCAACGACTATTTTGCCTTCGGCCGTTACCTGCTTGTATCCTGCTCCAGGGAAGGGTCCCTGCCGGCAAACCTCCAGGGCATCTGGAACAATGAATTTCTGCCCCCCTGGGACAGCAAGTATACCATCAATATCAATACGCAGATGAATTACTGGCCCGCGGAGGTCTGCAATCTCCCCGAGCTGCATACCCCCCTTTTCGACCATCTCTTCCGCATGCTGCCCAAGGGCAGGGAAACGGCGCGGCAGATGTTCGGGGCGGAGGGCTTCGTGGCGCATCACAATACGGATATCTGGGGAGACTGTGCCCCGCAGGATATCTATACCGCCTCAACCTTCTGGCAGATGGGCGCAGCCTGGCTCTGCCTGCATGTGGCGGAGCATTACCGCTTCACTCTGGACCGGGAATTCCTGGAAAAGCACTATGTGCTGATGGAGGAAGCCGCGCGGTTCTTTGAGAACACCATGATCACGCGGCCGGACGGGACCTTTTCCGTCAGTCCCTCCGTCTCACCGGAAAACACCTACGTTACAGCCTCCGGGGAGCGGGGGATGCTTACGGACTGCGCGGCGATGGACGCCCAGATTCTCTGGGAGCTGTTTTCAGCCCTGGAGGAGTGCGGGAAGGTCCTGGGGAAAGACGTTGACAGGTACCCGAAGCTTAAGGCAAAGCTGCAGCCCGTCCGCATCAAAGACGGGCTGGTGCAGGAGTGGTTCCGGGAATACACGGAGACCGATCCGGGGCATCGCCATATATCCCATCTGTTTGCCCTGTTCCCCGGCAGGCAGCTGACAAAGCGGGAGCCAAAGAAGCTGGAGGCAGCCGCAAATACCCTGAAGCGGCGCCTTTCGGGCGGCGGCGGTCATACCGGCTGGAGCCGCGCCTGGATCATCTGCATGTGGGCAAGGCTGCTGGAGGGGGAAATGGCCGCGGAAAACATCCGTCTGCTCTTTGAAAAATCCACCCTTCCCAATCTCTTCGACAACCATCCGCCCTTCCAGATCGACGGGAATTTCGGAAGCATCGCGGGTATTGCGGAGCTCCTGCTGCAGAGCCATGAGGGCTTCCTGCGCCTGCTGCCCGCGCTGCCATCCGCCTGGAAAAAGGGTCTCGTCAGAGGACTCCGGGCCAGGGGAGGGTATACGGTGGATATTCAGTGGGACAACGGAAAGGCCCGGGCCGATATTACCGCAGACAGGGCGGGGGAGCTGCGCCTTTCGGACGGCTCCGTACACCCGCATGCAGCTGGGGAAACAATGCGGATCGATTTTGACATTTCATAAGCTGTTGCTGTTCAGGGCCTGACATAAATCTGTGGAGGAACCTGGATTCCGCTGACGGAAATCCGGGTTGTTCCCGAGATAGTCATCCGGCGGACACGCCGCAACTCAGAAATGGCTGCTTTTCGCCATTTCCGGAGTCCGGCTCTGAACAAATAACGAAAATGTTTTGGAACAGTACCTGAAGGGAGGATGTTCATGAACCCATGGATGCTGCTGTCCATTGCCATTGTCACACTCTCTGCCGCGGGCGGTATCTACCTGGTCACCCGTATCGGGAAATTTACGCTGGTCCGGAGACTGACGAAGAATTCCCTTCCGAAGCGTCTCCTGATCGGGCTTATCGTCACCGCTGCGGCTTGTTACGCCCTGTACCTTGGAATCGGCGTCATCAATATGATGATCTGCGTGCTGCACCTTGTTGCCATCTGGCTGCTGGCGGATTTGATTGCTCTCATTGTGCGGAAAATCCGCAGAAAGCGCGGTGTATATTACCTGGCGGGCGTCGGCGCCCTCGTCTTTACCGCGGTCTGGCTTTGCTATGGCTGGTACAGCGCCCATCATGTGGTACGGACCGAATATGCGCTGGAGACGGAGAAAAACATCGGTGAGGAGCCCATCCGGATTGTCATGTTTGCGGATTCCCACATCGGTGCTACCTTTCATAGCGCGGAGTTTGCGGAGTACTGCCGGCGCATGGAGGCCGAAAACCCGGACGTGCTGGTGATTGTCGGCGACTACGTGGACGACGACACCACGCGGGAGGATATGCTTGCCTGCTGCGAGGCCCTGGGCTCCATCCATGTAAAGCACGGCATCTGGTTTGTGTACGGAAATCATGACAGGGGATATTTCCAAAGAAGCGGCGAGGGCTTCACCTATGCGGAGATGGAGGCGGAACTGGAAAAGAACGGCGTGCACATCCTGATAGACGAGACGGAGCTGATTGACAACCGTTTTTACCTGGTGGGAAGGGAGGATGCCCGCTATACCTGGCGCGCCTCCATGGACAGCCTGGTCCAGAATCTTGATCCGGACATCTATACGGTGGTGCTGGACCACGAACCCCACGACTATGCCGCCCAGGAGAAGAGCGGCGTGGATCTGGTGCTTTCCGGACATACCCACGGCGGATGGCTTTTCCCCTTCAATAACCTGGCCTATATCACCCATTCCGATGACCGGGTGTACGGCTATGAAAAACGATCGAACACGGAGTACATTGTCACCTCAGGCATCTCGGACTGGGCACTGAAGTTCAAGACGGGCTGTATTGCGGAGTATGTGGTAGTTGATATTCAGTGAACTGTTCAGGACCGGACTCCGGGGATGGCGGAAAATGCCATTTTCGGAGCTGCGGCGTGCCCGCCGGATCCATCTGGAGCATTTAAATACCGCAGGGGCTTTTACGCCGGGTATTACGGCGGCCTTCTGCGGAGGCCGACTCCAGCCGCTGACAGCCATCTATGAAAAGCGTCTTGCCAAGGACTGTGAAGAGCTGCTGTGCGGAAATCGGCTTGCGATACGGGCTTTGCTGGAGAAGGCCGGATATACGGAGCTTCCCTTTGACGGGGAGGAGCTGCTCATCCGTGGATGCAATACGCCGGAAGATTATGCGTGCCTGATGGCCTGGTTTTCGCCATTTCCGGAATCTGGCTCCAAACAGTAATCATCATTTTTATAATCCGGGAAGGAATCCCTGAGGAAAGGCTGATCAGGGCTGCGACAGGGGAAAAGTGAAGATGCGGAATAAAAAGAAAAAGGGAAGATCGCTCAACCGGACCATACTCATGATCGCGGCGTTCCTTTACAGCGTAATTCTTCTGATGCTTCTGGTCATGGATATCTATCTGATTCAAAGCGAACAGGAAAAGCGCATGGAGGGGGAGGAAGCCATACTGTCCTCCTATGCGGAGGAGACGGAACGCTCTCTGGATCAGATTGACATATTCCTGTACGATCTCTACCGCAATGACAGCAATTTCCTGTTCCTTCAGCGCGAGCACGGGGAACTGGAGGAATACAGTGCGGCCTACGATATTTCCCTGCTGCTGCAGAGCCGGTGCCAGGTGGAGGAAGCGCTGGCGGCCTGCTCCCTGTTCTATCATAACCTTTCTCACAGCCTGTATAAGCTCAATGACAATGCGTTCCCGCGCACAGATATGCGGCCGCTGAACGAGGCTATGAAGCTTAAGCTTTCCGGCGACGTGCAGCGGGAACGGTCCGTTATCAGCATAGACGGAAACGTGTACCTCGTGATCCGGTATCAGAAGGGGGGTGCGGCAGTCTGCGGCATCCACAGCTTTTACGGGATTGAACAGAAACTGCGTGAGCTGGATGGGGACAGTGCGGTGCTGCTGCTTTCGGAGGGAAGCGTTATCTCGGGTTCGGCGGCTTCCGAAGCGGAAGCTCTTGCACACGAACTGCAGGGACTTTACGGAACTACCTATGTAAAAAGCGGCTCCCGGTACAGGGTTTACTGCAGGAGGATCACGGGCACGCCCCTGTGGATTGCACTGGGCTATAAAAGCACCTTCCTCGGCGGCGTGACGCTGAGAACCATCCTGCTGATTATCCTTACCATCTCGTCCCTGATTGCCGCGGTAGTGCTGTATTTCTATCTGCGCAGGCAGATCATCCGCCCGCTGCGGCGGACCACGCAGATTATGGAGCAGATCCGCACGGAGGGCATCAGTGAGATTCCGGAAGTGGAGAGCAGCTTCAGAGAGCTGACAGACGTGCGGGACACCCTGGCGTCCATGCTTCAGGCACTGGAGCAGCAGAAGATCCGGACCTATGAGGCGGAGGCGGAGCGCCAGCGGGTGCAGCTTCAGTACTTTGCCATGCAGCTGAAACCGCATTTCTACCTGAACAGCCTGAAAACGCTGGACGCGCTGGTTTTTGAATCGGAACCGGAAAAGGCTCATGAGCTGATCCTGGATCTCTCGGACTGCCTGCGCTACCTGCTTTATTCGGAGCAGGAGCTGGTAAGCCTCGGTCAGGAGCTGGAATTTACCGGGAAATATGTAAACATGCAGAAATATATTTCCAGCAGGGCCCTCTCTTACTCCGTCAGCTGCGATGAAGGGCTTTACGGCTGGAGGGTTCCCCGCCTGGCCGTGCAGACCTTTGTGGAAAACAGCGTGAAATATGCCAGAAAGGGAAATTATCGGCAGGAGCTGGAAATCTCGGTTGAGATTGATGAGCTGGAAACCGAGCAGGGGAAGCTGTTGAATATCTCCATCCGGGATAACGGCGTCGGCTTTTCGCAGGAGTATCTGGACTGGTTTTACAGCAGTGACTGGAACAATCAGATCGGCATCGGTATCGGAAACCTGATCCGGCGCTGCGGAATTATCTATGGCTGGGATGAACGCCTGGAATCATCCATTATGAATGATCATGGGGCAGTTGCAGAGCTGGTGCTGCCGGAGATCCGCGAGGATTCTGCGGTGGATTCATGAGAACGGGAAGAACAGGAGTCAGGGTGAGCTGTTATGAATATTCTTTTTGTGGATGATCAGAAAGAGGTGCTCCGCCGTCTGCAGGACGGGATTCATTGGGAACACCTCCCGGTGGAAAAAATCTATACGGCATGCAGCGCGCAGGATGCCCGCCTGATACTCAACAACTTTCAGGTGGATGTCCTGTTCAGTGATATCGAAATGCCGGAGGAGGACGGGCTTTCCCTCTGCACCTGGGCCAGGCAGAAGTTCCCGGAGCTGGAGGTGGTGTTCCTCACCTCCCATGCGGACTTCGACTATGCCCGCAAGGCCTTTGAGATCGGCAGCTTCCACTATATCCTGCAGCCCGTGCGGGAGGCGGAAGTAGAGGATGTTATCCGGAGACTGGATGAACGGCTGGCGCAGCGGGAGGACTACCGCCGCATCAAGCTGCGTCAGATGAAGGTCCTGGGACAGAAAAATACGCTCTTAGACGCGATGCTGCAGGCCATGGAGCAGGGAGAGACGGAGAAGGCGGAGGAGAGCTTTGCCTGCATCCGGGATATCCTGTCCCTCGAATTTGAAAACTGTACGGTCTTTCCGGTGCTCCTGCAGATTGTTTCCTGGCGCAGGATCACGGAAACGTGGCCTGATAAGCAGATCCGCATGACAGTCTGCAATGTCCTGGATGAGCTGCTGGAGGAAAGGAAGGGAAAGGCCGGAATTGCAGGCCTGGAGGAAAACCAGTACTGGGTTTTCATTGCGCTGGAGGGCAGGGAGGATGTGCCGGACTTCCTGTTAAAGACCCTGGAGCTGTTCTGGAATTTCCTGGAACAGAATACGGATTTCCATACGGCCCTGTACCCGTTCCTGGAAAACGAGGGCTTTGCAGGGGCATACGCCGCACTGACGCAGCGCATGCGCGCTAATCATGAAAAGCGCAGAGGGGTTTTCCCGGATGATCCCGCGGACGCCGGAAACAACGCCTCGCAGGCCGGGGTGGATTCGGGAAAGAGCGCCGTGGAGCAGGCTGTTGCGTATATCCGGAAAAATATCCGGAAAAATATCAGCCGGACCGAGATGGCGGACTATGTGCACCTGAACGAAGAATATTTCTCGAGGCTCTTTAAAAAAGAAACGGGCGTGGGCTTTAAGGAATTTGTGCAGGTGGAGAAGATGGAGGAGGCCAAAAAATACCTCTCCCAGTCGGTGCTTTCGGTGGAGGTGATCGCCTCCAAGCTGGGGTATCACAACCTTTCCCATTTTTCCACAGCTTTCAAAAAAGTGACAGACTGCACGCCGCAGGAATACCGGAACAGGGCAAGACAATAACCCGGCAGGTGTGGAAGCCGCTCGCGTGCTTCCACATCTGCCGGGCGATAGACAAACGCAGCCGGAGATTGCGAATGTCCGCC
>CAMOSC010000042.1 GCA_946624325.1 uncultured Clostridia bacterium | reverse complement strand
GACAGTGATGGCATTTGCTGCCATACGGCGAATGCCGCGACAATCGCAGCCCGCTTTTTGGGCTGCGATCTGTCGGCATGGCTCAAAGTAAAGGGGCGGATGGGCGGAAGATTTACCGCCCATCCGATCGAAGCAATGAACCCTGCAGGAAACCCGCAGCCGGATGGGGCTTTAGCCCATCCGCCCTTACCGCTCTTTCTTAAAATAGATCTGCACCGAAGGATAATCCCCATACAGGAGCGGAAGGCTGATTCCGGCATACATCAGCGCGGCTCCGCCGTAGGTCTCCCCCACCGCCGTTTTTTCAAAGGTAACGCCCGATATGCGGTACGCCGCAACGCGGTAGACGGCGGACGCGTCCAGTCCCTTCAGGCAGATGCGGATGAACGGCCCGTTCGCCCGCACATGGGTGATTACGGCTGTCAGCAGCGCCTCGCTGCCGTCCTCCGCCGCCACCATCCATGCCTGATGGTCCGAAAGCTCCGGATGGTTTCCGAGCCGGTAATACCGTCCCTCCCGCAGCAGGCGGTCATACCTGCGGAAATCCGCGATCTGTTCCCGTACCTGTTCCTTTTCCGCATCGGAAAGCTTTCCCGGATCCAGCTCATAGCCGAAGGTCCCGGCCATGGCGGTCATGCCCCGCAGGCCGAAGGGCGTCTGCCTCCCGGTCTGATGGTTCGGGGAAGCGGAGACGTGCGCCCCCATGCTGCAGGCAGGGTACCCGTAGGAGGTCCCGCGCTGGATTTCCAGCCGCTCAACGGGATCCGTATCATCCGAGCACCAGATCTGCGGGCAGTAATACAGCATTCCCGCGTCGAACCGGCCGCCGCCGCCCGCGCAGCCCTCGATCATCACCTCCGGGAAGCTTTCCGCGAGGCGCTCCAGCAGCGCGTAGGTACCCAACACAAACCGGTGGGAGAACTCTCCCTGCCGGTCCTTCGGAAGGGCATTGGAGTAGACATTGGCTACGGCCCGGTTGAAATCCCATTTCAGGTAGGAGATCGGCGCATCCCGCAGGATTCTGCCAAGCGCCTCAAAAAGATATTCCTGCACGTCCTCCCTGGACATGTCCAGCACCAGCTGATTCCTGGAAAGCACCGGTTTCCGTCCCGGATCGCATACCGCCCAGTCCGGATGCGCACGGTAAAGATCCGAATCCTCGCTGATCATCTCAGGCTCCACCCAGAGCCCGAATTTCATGCCGAGGGCGTTCACCTTCTCCGCCAGCTGCTTCATCGTGCAGCCGAGCTTCTTCTCATTCACATACCAGTCGCCGAGGCCCGAATCGTCGCGGTCGCGTTTCCCGAACCATCCGTCATCCAGCACCAGCATATCCATGTCAAGGGCCTTTGCGTCCGCGGCCAGCTTCAAGAGCTTATCGGCATTGAAATCCATATACATGGCTTCCCAGCTGTTCACGAGCACCGGTCTCTTAAGCCCCGCAAAGCGCTCCGGAATCACGTTCCGGCGCAGGATCCGGTGGAAGCAGTGGCTCAGGCCGTTAAAGCCCTCCGCACTGAAGGAAAGGATGGCCTCCGGCGCAAAAAAGCATTCTCCCGGCGCCAGCCGCCAGCTGAAATTCTCCTGCGCGATACCGGCCGTCACCCGGGTGCTGCCGGCCTGGTCCACTTCAAACTCCTCTTTGTGGTTTCCGGAATAGGCCAGCATAAAGCCGTAGCACTCGCCTGCGTCTTCCGTCGTCACCGGTGCGCAGAGAATGGCAAACGGATTGTTGTGATGGCTGCTCATTCCGCGCATGGAGCCGAAGGATACAACGCCGCGGCCGAGAGGCAGTCGCTCGGGAATCCGCTCCATGCAGTGCCGTCCGTGAAAATGCATCACTTCAAAGCCGCCCTCCGGCGCGAAGGGGAAATCGATGGACATGGATGCCGCCTTCTCCAGTGTAATGGGCTCCGTGCCTTCATTGATCAGGCAGACCGTCCTGGTAATGACATCCTCCTCCTCGAAGACGCCGTAGTACAGATCCGCCGCAAGCCCGGACACCCGGTCCCGGAGCCTGACGCGCAGCGTCTGCGGGCGGGATGCCCCGGCACGCACGTAAGGCATTCCGGGAATTGTATATTTCCCCTCCAGAATCTCGTAATCCTCAAAGAGCAGCTCCGCGCCGCGGCTCCCGTCAGCCAGAACCAGGCTCACGGCGCTTACGCGGTAATCCCCGGTATTGCATCCGCCGTACTCCTGCGGGAGCGTATCCGCGGAGTAGCCCCTGCCGTTCGTGCGCGTATACGGATTTCCCGAAAATCCCCTGTCCGTATACCGCAGCAGGCGCACCGCATCCTCTCCGGCCAGCTTCCTGCCGTAATAAATATGCAGCAGCATGCCGTAATCATCCGCCTGCATCTGGTAAAGCGTGCCGCGGGTTTCCAGTGAAATAACGCCGTTTTCCGCATTATATCTGATACTCATTTTTATGTTGCTCCCTGATCTTTTTTCTGTAATTTTCCGGACTGAGGCCAAATTTCTTTTTGAAAATTTTCGAGAAGGACAGCTGGTCCTCATAGCCGACGCTCTGGGCAATCACATAGACCGGCTCGTCCATCTGCATCAGCATTTCCCTTCCGCGGTTCATGCGCACCTGCATGAGGTATTCCTGCGGGGACATGTACATTTTTTTCCGGAAGATACCGGAGAAGTACGTCCGGTTTATGCCGATGTATTTTGCCACATCGCTGATGCGGATATGCGGGTAATTATTATTGATATACTGCACCGCGAATTCCACGTAATCGTCCGCAGTCAGGTCTGAGGGAATGCGGGAAAGGCCGTCCTGCTTCTCGAAGGATTCGATGGCCAGGGAGAGAAAACGCATGGAAAGGCCCAGGCGGTAAATCTCGCTTGACATGCTGATATAAGGCCGTTCAATGATTTCCCGGACCACATCGAAGAACTGGTGCGTATCCACCGCCGCGTCAAGCACATACACGCTGTCCTCGAATCCCGCGTATTCCATGTAATGTCTTGCCTGTTCCCCGCCGAAGGTTACCCAGACATAATACCAGGGCTGCTCCCGGTCGGCGCAGTAGTAGGCCTCCTCCCCGTCCTTCAGCACAAAGAGCTGGTTTTCATGGATGGGAAATTCCCTGCCCGCGATCCTGAGAACCCCCTTCCCGGAAAGCACCACATGCAGGTGATACCCTTCCCGGGCAATGGGGCCGAAGGAATAGCCGGGAAGGCACTGCTGGATTCCGCAGGATTTCATATACAGGGAAAGATCCTTGTTCCGTAGGTACTCGATTCCCCTGTAATTCGCCGCCCTGAATATATTCAGGCTGTCATCCGTAGGCGACTGTACCGTCATATGCTTCATCCTCTCTGCTGCCGTGTCCCGGCGCATGCCGGGCCGGAATTTCAACTATACCTCAGGGACTGCCCGTCAATACCTTAGGAAATATGCTTGTCTAAGTTATTTTCGTACAGTTTCTTACGCTGTATCGCACGCTCACAGGTATATTTCCGCCTCGGCGTTTTCCCGCTCCACCGTCATCGTAAACAGGCTGCCCTTTCTGACAACGGGAATTTCCTTCCCGTCAATCCTGACGCTGCTCACCGGCTTTTCCGTGCAAAACGCAAACGTTCCGCTGCACAGAATCCGCACGGCGGCACGTCCGGCAGACTTCCCTGCAACACGCACGCCGGCCCCCGGAAGCAGGCGCTCCAGCATTCCGATCACCGCGAAATCCGGATCCGGTACAAGCTCCAGCACACAGGCGCTGCGGTTTTCCATGGTGAATGTATAGTCTGTTCCCGATGCCAATCTGGCCGTTTCCCCGGTTTCCGTATTGTAGACCAGGTAAGCTACTGCTTTCGGCCCCGGAATGTCCTCATGGCGTACCGTAACCTTTATGCCGTCCGTATCCCCGTCCCAGGTAAAGCAGGCCGCATACAGGTTTTCGCCGTCCGTATTGCAGATCTTCAAAGCTTTGCCCGAAGCAAGCGGATTATTCGTCAGGCAGTCCAAAAAAGGCTTCGGCGTGCCGCAGCAGCCGAGAATCCCGCCGTCGGCCCGAATCATTCTGCCAATCAGCGCGGCATCCGTATGTCCGCAGGCGTCGCTGATATAAACCGGACCCCCGCTGATAATCCGCATCACGGCGCTGTAGAAGGCTTCCGGGTGCTCCGACCAGAACATGTCCCAGTCGCAGACATAGAGCGGGCCCTGATACAGGCTGTCATAGCAGTTCTGCAGCAGATGCTCGGCAATGCTGCCCTCCGCCTTCGGCATGTAATCATCGCTGGAGCGGGAGACGGCACTGCATCCCCGGTTCCAGACATTTTCCGGCGCCATGCCCATGCAGTTGATCAGGGCCCCGCCGAAATGCAGGAAAACAGAAGCTTCCATACCCTCATACAGCTGCCTGAGCGCCCCGTCCTCCGGCACGCTGCCGTTTATCATCAGCGGAACCGAGCCCTGGCCGTCGATCTTCACGAAATCCACGCCCTGCCGCGCAAGCTTCCCGTGCCAGGCGTTCCAGAAACCGAAGGCCTTATCCGAGGTAAAGCCCGCCGTAAGCGCCCCGTCCCCGTAACGCATCATAAAAGGAGCGAGCGCCTTTGCCGCTTCCGACCCTTCCTCAACGCCGTACCAGTAGCCCTTCATGGCCTGCCAGACACCCACAAAGGGCACCTTCCAGTCCTCCTTGAGCAGGCGGATGGTCTCTGTCAGCCCTCCGGGGAAGCGCTCCCGGTCCGCGTCCAGGCCTTTAAGTGTCAGGCTCTCCGGGTTTGTCTCGGACCAGCCGTCATCGATCAGCACCCAGGGCATGGGAAGGCCTTTCTCCTTCAGTTCCGAAAGTTTATCGATAATCGCCTTCTCGGAGACGTCCCGTCCGAGGGAATCCCAGGTACACCAGCCGTAATGGTTAAAAAGCTCCGGCCGTCTCTTTTCTTTTAACAGGAGAAAATCATTTCCCTGCAGCTCCTTCGCAAAGGAAAAGCATTCCTCCAGCAGGCTGTAGGGATCGCTCCTCGTGCCGCACAGCAATGCCGTGGACCGAAGGGTTTTCCGGTTTGGCCTGCCGGCGGAAAACGTAAGAATTATCCCGTCCTCTCCGCCTTTAAGGTCCGCCCTGCCCTCCCTGCCGCATACCGCAAGGAAAACCGTATAGTTTCCATCCGTCTGCGTGATCAGCAGCTGGGTCTTTTCGGGGATTTCCTCCGGCCGCGTCCCGAACGCCGGCCGCGCCCACCAGGCTTTATGCTGGTACACCGCCAGGAAGCCGTCAAATGCGTCCGCTTCCACGGAAAGCCTCAAAGAGGCTTCCGGCACAAAGGCGTCCGGATATCCGAGCCCGTCCTCACGCTCCGTGAGACAGGCGGAAAGCTGCAGGGCGGTCACCGCCCCCTTTGCCGGAACCGCAAGCTTTATTTCAATATTGTTCCGGCAGTACGAAAGATCTGCCGTTTTCACGGCAAAGCTTTCCTGCTTCTGAAGCGTACTGACCCGGATTTCTCTGATTTCCGGAAACATTCTCTTTCCTCCTCCCTGCGGCGGGTTCTTCCCCAGACACACAGCGTACCGCCCCGCGGGGCGTCATATTCTCTTTTTTTGGCGTATGCCGCGCCGGATTTGCGCCGATGTCAGGCGGCATATTTCTCCGGCAAACCACGGCGCTCCCTGTACTTACGGCCCGCACCATAACAAGTGCGGGCCGCAGGTACGGGGAATCCGCCGGGCAGGAATCATCCCTTCACGGCTCCGAGCATAATGCCCTTTACGAAATACCGCTGGATCAGCGGGTAGATCATGACAATCGGGATGGTAACAACCATGGTTGCTGCCATACGGATACTGTCGGGCGTAACCGCCTGCGCGCTCTTGCCCGCGGACATCTGCTGTGAAGTGGAAGAACCTGTCTGGTACTGGTTCAGGATTTCCACCAGGATCTGCTGCATGGGCTTCAGGTTCTGGGAGTTGGTATATAAATACGCGTCAAACCAGGAATTCCAGTGCAGGATCGCCACGAACAGGGCTACTGTCATCAGGATGGGCTTTGCCAGCGGGATGATGATTCTGAAGAATACCACAAGATCATTGCCGCCGTCAATTTTAACCGCCTCAAAAAGCTCTGCAGGCATGGACTCGATGTAGGAACGGATCAGGATCATATTGTAAACGCTCATGACCAGGGGAAGCACCAGCACCCAGAAATTGTTCAGCAGGTGCAGATTTTTCAGCACCATGTAGTAGGGTACCTGGCCGCCGCCGAAGTACATGGTAAATACAAACAGCAGGCTCCAGAACTTATGCCCCACCAGGTCCTTTCTGGACAGCGGGTAGGCAAGCATGGCGGTGCAGAGGACCGCAAGGGGCGTACCGACAAGGGTTCTTGCGAGCGTAACCTTGATGGAATTCTGGAAGGCCGTCTGGCCAAGGATCTCCTTATAGCTGGAAAAGCTGATGATACGGGGCCAGAAATAGATGCCTCCGCGCACGGCGTCGGTGGCGTCGTTGATGGAGATAACGAAAATGTTCCAGAAGGGATATACGGTAACGACCACGACCAGCACCAGGAAGATGACCTTAAAGATATCCAGCGCCCATTCTCCGGGCGATCTGTTTGCCTTGATCTTTTTTGTATTCACTGCTTTCACTCCTCTCAAAACGCAGTCTTGTACGATAACTGAATGGCCTCGGATGACTGTTTTGCAGCCACGCCTGTAAAAAACAGAGCCGTGGGCAAAATATGTCTCCCTTCTTTATCAGAACAGCGCGCTGTCGTTCAGCTTGGCCGTGATGCGGTTTGCTGTAATGACCAGAATAAACGACACAACGGACTTAAACAGGCCGACCGCGGTACCGAAGGAATACATGCCGCCTTTAAGACCCATGCGGTAGGCGTAGGTGTCCAGAACGTCCGAGTAATCCAGGATCGCATTGTTGCCCATCAGGAGCTGCTGCTCGAAGCCTGTGGAGAGGATGCCGCCGATGGCAAGGATCAGAAGGATGCTGATGGTGGGGCGCAGGGTTGGCAGCGTAATATGCCAGATGCGCATGACGCGGTTCGCGCCGTCCACCTCGGCCGCCTCATAGAGCTGCTGGTCGATGCCGGAGATCGCGGAAAGGTAAACGATGGCGTTGTAGCCGATGCCCTTCCAGGTATTCGCAATGGCGATGATCCACCAGAAGTAGGGGCCATGCTGGAAGAAGGCAACCCGTTCCTTTACGAGATGCAGACCCACAAGAATATCATTGATAATGCCGCCGCGGGCCAGGAAGGTCATAAAGATGTTGGCCGCGATAACCCAGGAAATAAAGTAGGGAAGGTAGGATGCGGTCTGGACAAATTTCTTGATCCTTACGCTTTTCACTTCGTTTAAGAGCACCGCGAGAATGATGGGTGCCGGGAAGGAGAACAGGAGCGTCAGGAAGCTTGTCATCAGGGTGTTCCGCATGATCATGCCGAAGCTCTGGGAGAAGAAATACTCAAACCACTGAAAGCCCACGAACTCCGCGCCGAGCAGGTCATGGAAATACCCGTTCTGGGAAGGCTTGTAGTTGGTGAAGGCCATATACAGACCGGTCATGGGCGCGTAGCAGATCACCAATACCCAGATCACGCCCGGAAGCATCAGCAGAAAGAGGTATCGCTGGTTCCAGAGACGGGTCTTCAGCGGTTTTTTCGGAACCGGCACCTTTGTTTTCTTTGCCATAATTCACGTCCTCCATGGAAAGAAAGAATACTGCCGCCCCACCCGCGCGCTTTGCCGCGCCGGGCACCGTGTCCGGCACTGTCCGCGCCGGCCCCGTGCGGTGGCAGAGATTGATAAGAGGACCAGATCAGTCCCATTTTGCTGATCTGATCCTCCTGATTAGAGAAACACCGATTAAAGCGTTTCCTCGCGCCGGATTTCCGACGCGCAGCGTCAATTTCCCTGGGAAATCCGCCTGCCTGTGCCCGCAGGGGTATGCCCGAGGGGGTATGCGATCCGCCGTAGGCTGCCAGGGATAAGCTGCATTTATCAGCTTTTCCTTAGACAAATGTTTTCACTTAAGCCGCAGCCCTCCGGCAGAAAGCTTTCATGCTTATTCCTGTGCCGGCTTCATGCTTACCGGCTCGGTTCCCCACAGCTCAAGACGCTCAAAGTAGCGCTCTGTCATGTACTCTTCAATCTTGGCCATTCCTGCGCCTTCCATGGCGTCGACCATCT
Organism: uncultured Clostridia bacterium; assembly: GCA_946624325.1. Classification (GTDB taxonomy): domain Bacteria; phylum Bacillota; class Clostridia; order Lachnospirales; family Lachnospiraceae; genus Anthropogastromicrobium. The sequence goes on along the minus strand of CAMOSC010000042.1, from coordinate 7,517 downwards.
CGTCATAAAGCCTGGAGCTTTCCTCGGCAGTCGGTGCGTTTACGATCTGCGGATAGTAGCGGTTGAACTGGTCAAGTACACTCTGGTACTGAAGCGCCTCGATGGAGCTTCCGGCCGGCTCAAGGTTTGCATACTCGGCTACGTCATAGTAACCGTCGGTCAGGTTCCGATAAGCGAAGGTAGCGGAGCGGTCCTTCTCGTTGAACCAGATACGGCAGGTGGTTCCGTCATCCGGATGCACGTCGTTCTTTACGAACCAGGTCCACTTGGTGATGCCTGTGTCGTTTACAACATTGGCCGGGTCTGCCTGATAGCGCTCAACAATGTCGCCGATGGGTGTGCGGACGCCGTCAACAAACTCCCAGTCCTGTCCCTCGATACCCCAGAGGAGAAGGTCCTGTCCTTCCTGGCTTGCGCAGTAGTCGATGAATTTCACAGCTGCCTCGATATTCTTGCAGTTGGTGGTGATGCCGATGGCGTCCCAGCCGAGGGAGCTTCTTCCTGCAAGCGGGATTGCCGGATCCTCTTCATCGTCGTTGATAACCTTATAGGCAAGGTATTCGCCGTTCTCATTGCCGGTGGCCATGACAGCCGCGCTCGGCGTCCAGGTATCCCAGTAAGCGCCGGCATAAGCAAGGACTCCGTCGTTGGAGAGCTTCTGGTTTCTCAGTTCGGCGTTGTTGCTGGTCCATTCCGGATCCAGCAGGCCTTCGCGGAAAAGCTCGTTCATCTGGGCCATGGCGTTCCTGCAGCCCGGATCGCGGACGATGAAATGCAGCTTCTTATCATCGGTTACGTAATAGTTGTAAACGTGGTTCATGCCGGCGAACAGGCTGTTGATGTTGCCATTGCCCGGGTCTCCGATTACCAGCGGAGCGGTGGATTCCGGATGCGCTTCCTTGAAATCCTTCAGCAGCTGGACCATCTCGCTGTAGGTGAAGGGTTCGTCGGAATCGGCCCTCTCCTGGCCTACCAGCTCGATCATGTAATCATATCTTGCGATGAAGCCGTTCACGGGATCCGGATCGTAGCCGTACCAGTTGGACAGATAGTAGTTGTTTCCGTCGGTGTAGCGGGTCTTGTTCAGGGTGTCGCCGTACATTTCAACCACATTCGGCATCTGATCCAGATAATCGGAAAGGTTGACCAGGGCGCCGGCCTCGATATACTGGTTGACAATATCGGATCCTCTGTCCATGAGAACGATGTCCGGATAGTTCTGGCCTGCCAGCATCAGGGAAAGCTTTTCACCCGGGTCGCCAGAGGGGCTTTCGAGCTGCAGATTCACGCCGGTACGCTTCATGAGCTCCAGGGCAACGGGGTCGTCGAAGGTGCGTACGCCGGAGTTCTTATCGAAGAAGGAAAGGGTAACCTCCTCTTCCGCCACGGCCAGCGTGGGAACCATTGCGCAGGAAAACAGCATAGCAGATGCAAGTGCCAGTCCGAGTTGACGTTTCATTTTTTCCTCCTTGTGTTGGATGAATGTTTTTAAGTTATGCACATCATACAGCCGTTCCTGTTTTTGGGGTATGGTATTTTGGCTTTCATTATGGCAAAATGTATGGTTCCTTTTTGGCGGAATATTGTGTTTATGACGGTTTTTCAGCTGCATATCCCCATAATGGTCGGATATTTGATGCTATTTTACCCATAATCAGCTGAAATTCAGCCTTATTGCAGCGTCCGAAGCAACATTTTTCCCGATCCCGGGCAGGCGGCGGAGCCCCTGACGCTCCGGAAGCGCCGAAGGTACCCTGGCATGTCCAGTATCGGAAATATCTCGTCATCGGAGCTATCATCACCGTAATGCTGCTTGCGCTGGTAGCCGCTGCCGCCCTGTACGGCGGCGACCTGTCCATGAAGGGGGACGCGGGATTTGAGATTTCCTTCGGGAAGAAGCCTGCAGCCACCGAAACCCTGGCGGCGGATCAGACGGAGGCGGAGCCGAAGCCCTGATCCCGATGTACGTCGGCATCGTTTTTTTTGGCATGGACACCCGATCGTAGAAACGGCCACGGCAGTAATTGCCGTGGCCGTGCTTTGCGCATCGCTTCGGTCGGATAAACGGAAAAATCATCCTTCCGCCTGATTCGGAAGCAGGTATCAGCAGCCTTCGGCTGCTTTTTTTATCTCCCCGGAACTCTTCCGGGATCCAATCCCGCCCCTGTTTTATTTCTCCCCGGAACTCTTCCGGGATCCAATCCCGCCCCTGTTTTATTTCTCCCCGGAACTCCTCCGGGATCCAATCCCGCCCCCTGTTTTATTTCTCCCCAAAACTCCTCCGGGATCCAATCCCGCCCTTATTTTATATCTCCCCGGAATTCCTCCGGAATCTCCTCCGGCTCCCTTGTGGTTCCCCCGGCGGCATAACGCACCGGCAGGCACACCAGGGACGGACGCGCCGCGAGATCCTTTGAAAGGATCATCTCCACGCAGGTTTCCGCAATGTCCGTTACCGGCTGCACGATGGTGGAGCAGATGTAATTCAGATCGCCGAACATGCGAATGCCGTCGAAACCGATCACCTGCACATCCTCCGGAACCTTTATGCCCATGCCGGAAAGCATACGGATTACCCGGTAAGCCAGATTGTCCGTGGCGCAGAAAATCCCGTCGAAATCCAGCCTTCCGTCATGCAGATGCTCCCGCAGGAAATCCTCAAACCTCGACATGGGTTCCCCGTCCGTCAGAAGCTTCACATCAAAGTCAACGCCGTATTCCAGACACGCGGCGGCAAAACCGTCCTTCCGCTTATTGGGCTCGTTCGTCAGCACGGAACCGATCCGCAGAAACGCCAGCTTCCTGCAGCCCAGCTCCGCAAACTTCTCCGCGGCAATGCGGCCTCCGTTATAATTGTCCGCCGTAACGCAGGGAACCTGGGCGGAGAAAAAGCGGTCTATGGTGACGCAGGGAATATCGACCGGCAGCTCAAGCCTCGGGTTATACGTCAGGGCGATAATGCCGTCCACATTGTTCTGCCGCACAAAGCGCAGCATTTCCTCCTCCTGCTTGTAATCATAATCGGAAAAGCTCAGCAGCATATGGTATCCGCGGCGGACCAGAGCCACATTGATATCGTTCGCCAGGGCAGCGAAATGCGGCGTCCGGGTGTTCGGAATGATCAGGGCTATCGTATAGGAATGACCGGTTTTCAGGTTCCTGCCGCTGTTGTTCACCTGGTAGTCCAGCTTACGGATTGCCTCCTCCACCTTCAGCCGGTAGGCCTCGTTCACCTTCAGTCCGTTTACGACATTCGAAACCGTGCCGAGGGATACCCCTGCTTCCCGCGCCACATCGCTCATGGTGGGTTTGCTTCTTCGCCCGGGTGTTTTTTCTTTCGGACCGGTGGATTTCATTGTTCAGCACCTCCATCATATATACCTGCAGTCCGGCAGATGGTTCCAAAACCGTTTCACGCAGCAGCGTGGTCCGTCCGGTTTTAAACCTTTTCCTTCTTTAAACCTTTCATGGTGTTTCATGGTTATTTCATGAAATCAATATATCATCTTCGCAGATAAATTTCAAGTCCGTAGCGTGACGAATTTGTGCAGAGTGAAACGTTTCATTTAGAAAATAAGACAAATTCGTACAACAAGCTTCGTCAGGATTTCACAAATATGGTGATTTTACTGGTAATTTTAAAAAACCCGCTTGACTTTGTTTTATGGAATAGTTATAATAAACCTATCTTTCCATGAAACGATTCAAGCAATGATTTCATCTGCGGACGGGCAAGCACGGAGGAAGCCAACCAGGCCATCGATTACGGCATCGATTTCTATGCCCCGCAGACCATCCTCACGGAGGACGGCCGCCGCGTGATGATCGGATGGATGCAGAACTGGGACACCTGCAGTCCAAACATGGAACCGCGTCAATGGTTCGGACAGATGACCCTGCCCCGCGAGCTCTTCATTGAGGACGGCAGGCTGAAGCAGCGTCCCGTCCGCGACCTATTACACGGATCAGTCCGCGAAGGGCATCTCCTTCTTTGCCGACGGTGTGGTCTGCATGGATGTGGTGAAGTATGATCTGGATTGATTATTTGTCACTGCACAACGGAAAGGGATTTTATACAGCTCAGGGCCGGGCGCAAGCCAATGCGATATTTTATAGTGAACGTCAGAAAAAACTTGACGTTCACTATAAAGCCTCCGGCGGATGCGCACGGATTTGCCAAGGAAATATGCCGCCTTAGGGCGGCGCAAATCCGGCGCAGCAAACGACAAAGTAAAGAGAACTTTGTCGTTTGCTATAAATTCGGCCTGCAAAAATCCGGGATTTTGCCTGGGATTGTCATCCGGCAGGCACGCTGCGGCTCCGGGAATGGCAAAAAACGCCATTTCCGGAGTCTTGCTCTGAACAGGAACAGGAATACATATCATGAAAAACGGAATCGAAAAAGATCGCCTTTATATCGGTGCCAACTACCACCCCCACGACTGGCCGGCCGATCGCTGGCCGGTCGATCTTTCCCAGATGCGCGAGGCCGGCTTCAACGTGATCCGGCTTGGGCATCTGTGCTGGGACAGCTTTGAGCCGGAGGACGGCGTCTATGACTTTGCCTGGTTTGACCGGGTCATGGATCTTTGCGCGGAATACGGTCTGGGCGTAGTGCTGGACGTGTCCATGCGCCCGGCCCCGGTGTGGGTGCACCGGCTCTGCCCCGGCTGCAACATCGGTGCGAAAAGCGGAAGGCCCGTGCCCGCGGTCCGCCGGTACATGGAGGATGTGGCGGATCCGGACTATCAGCGCTTTGCCCTGCGCTTTGCCCGGGTTTTGACCACGCGCTACAAGGATCATCCCGCGCTGCTGGCCTTCGGGCTCTGCAACGAGCTTGGCGCAGGTTATCCCTCTTATTCCGAAGCATCTCTCCGGCGCTTCCGGGACTGGCTCAAAGCCAAATACGGCACCGTGGATGCGCTTAACCGTGCCTGGGCCGCGCAGCGTTGGTCCCGCAGGCTCCAGAGCTTTGAAGACGTGGTCTTCCCCGAAAACGAGGTCGAGCGCGGTGCGCCGGAAGCCTGGCTCGACATGCGGCGCTTTTTCTCCGACGGGATCGCCGCTTTCATCATTCGCCTGAAAGAGACCGTAGAGGAATGCGCTCCCGGTGTGCCCCATTCCTCCAACCATTATTCGGGGAAGAACGATCTTGGCTTCGACCTGCTTCGCTACTCCGACCGTTTTGTGGATTATCCCGGCATCGGCCACTATCCCGGCCTTTCCTGGGACGATAAGGCGTATTATTCCTACATGCTGCTGCATGAGCGGCTGTACGAGCAGCGAAATCCTCTCTGGTGTCTGGAATTTCAGTCCGGGTGGTTTGGCCTCTGCTCCGGGGCATGCGGCTGGCTCTACGCACAGGCCATGCTGTGCCTGCTGCACCGGACGCAGATGATCCTGGGCTGGACCTGGCGCAGCATGCTGAACGGCGAAGAGGAATTCATCGTCGGGCTTCTGGGGCACGACGGTTATCCCACGCCGAATCTGGCGGAATACAAACGCATCGCCGCGGACTTCAGGAAGCTGGAAAGCACCGGGCTTTTCCCCTATCTGCCAAAGCCGGAGATCGCCGTGGCCTTCAGCCAGGAGAGCCTGTGGGAAACCCAGGCGCAGCCGCTTCAGTTCCGGCAACGCTACACCGATTCCGTAACCAATGTCCATCAGGCGCTAACGGAGCTGAATCTGGATTACAACATGGTCAATCTCCGGGATCTGAAAAAGTCCTATGAGATCCTGATCATTCCCGACCATGTGATCATGGAACAGCGCGCTGCGGACACGGTTCGCGCTTTCGCCCAGAACGGGGGCACTGTCATCATGACCGGCTACTCCGCCGTCACCGACGAAACCGGCCGCGCCTTTGACACGCCCTGCCCCGGCGGGTTATCCGATGTTTTCAATATCCGCATGGCGGGCTTCCTCCGCGCAGGACAACCCGGCTTTGACGGTGAGACCGTGCCCGAACGGCGGCAGATCCGGTTTGAGGATTCTGTGATCTCTGCTGATCTTGCATATACGGAGATCCTGGAGCTGCGCGGCGCAAATCCTGTGGCGTTCTATGAGGACGGCAGCCCGGCGCTAACCGTCAACGCCTATGGCAAGGGTAAGGCGTACTATCTTGCCGCCGAGTCGAACCGGCCTCTGCTGAAGCATTTGCTGTCAGTGCTTACGAGGCCCAATCCGATGCCGGAAGGCGTAGAATCCCGCGAGCTTGCTCCCGGTGCCCGCTTCTATGTGAACACGACAAACAAGCCCATTGCGATCCCGCTTTCAGAGCCCGGCTTCTGCGTATTGCGGCAGCAGCTTGTGCAGGATTCTTTCCTGCTGCCGGCCTATGGTGCCGAGATGATCATGCATCGGAAAGCCTGACTCCGGTAATGATAAAAGGCGGTTATTTCCGGAATTATTGTGTTCTCCCAAAAGCAAAGTAACTGTTCAGCGTCAGACTCCAGAAATGGCTGCTTTTTGCCGTTTCTGGAGTCTTGCTCTGAACAGTTACGATTTGTCACAGATTTGCACCGCTGTAAGCGGCATTTTTTCTTTGCAGGTCCGCCAGCCTCCTGTGCCCGAGGGGGTATGCCAGCAGGGGGATTTGACCCGCCGGAGGCTGTTCAGGAAACGCTGCATGAATCAGGGTCTCCTTAATAGAATTCCTTCAGCACCAGCACGGTAATCCCCCGGTTCTCCCCGGGAATGATCCGTCTCACCCGCTCGTCATAGCGGCAGCGGTCCAGAATCATGGACTGGAGGCTGGTGCCGCGGTGGAAACCGTGAATCAGCTCCACCCGGTAAACTGCCGGTCCCACTGCGGCAAGTGTCCGGTCTATGACTTTAAGGGCTTCGTCCTGACGCATGCCGTGCAGGTCCAGCCTGATTATGGGATCATTTATCATATACACCTGTTCTTAGGAACTGCAGCGAAATAACTGAAACATTTTACGGTAACTGTTCAGAGCCAGATACAAACCTATGGCGAATCATAGATTTTCGCCTGGCTCTGAACAGTTACATTTTACGAAGGATGCTTGCGGACTGGCAAGGCGGAGAAAGGAGCTGTAGTGGGCTGCAGCGACCGACGACAACGCAGTCCGGTCTGTCAATCCGGTGTGTATGCTCATGAAACAGCGGTTCCCCTGTCTGTATTACCAGATCCTGTACCGTCCGGAAAGGGCCAGAAAAGCAAACAGATACAGGCAGTTGTCATAATAACGCCTTCCGCCCTTCCGCAGGGGTTGATTCCAGAACCACTCCACCCACTGAACGGCCACTGCCCAGTCACTGCCGGGCGCGGGATCGGGAACGAAGGGCACTGTCAGCGCACCCTGCGCGGTTGCGGCAAGCAGGCCGACCGGGTGCAGCACCGTTTTATCCACCGGGGTGCCGTCTACCGCAAAAACACAGCGGGCAGCTTCGAGATCCGTCCCGAGGAAGCGCATCTGCCGAAGCGGAGCAGACAGATGTCCCGCATCCGCGCCAAACCATTCCGCATCCAGACCGATGTTGGCAGGCGTGCG
>CAMOSC010000041.1 GCA_946624325.1 uncultured Clostridia bacterium | reverse complement strand
TGACCTGATGGCCACGGATGATTGTTTTGCAGCCACGCCTGACAAAAGTTCAGCCACGGGCAAAATAGGTCTCCTTGCATTCATTTTATGGTAACTGTTCAGCGCCGGACTTCGGAAATGGCTGGAAAATGCCGTTTTCAGAGTTGCGGCATGCCCGCATCCGCGGCCAGGTAAAGACCCGGGAGGGCGGAGATAAAACAGCTTATATGAGAGCTGCGCCGCCGAACAGCTCTATCTTACCATAAAATCCGGGAGAAAGAAATGAAAAAATGAATTTATTCTTTCCAGAGGTTTGCTTTTTTGAAGAGAATCAAGTATAATAGAATGCAACTGTTCCGGAGTCCGGGAGCCAGACTCTGAAAACGGCCTGTTTTCGACGCGGCCGGCATGGTATCCGAGCCTTGGCTTTTCTTCCTGCGGCAGCGGAAATAAATACAAAGGGGTAACAGTATGTCAGCATTATTCAATCTCGACAATCCGATCTGGAGATTTATGGGCAAGCTCGTGGATGTGTGCATCCTCACGGTGCTGTGGTTTGTCTGCAGCGCGCTGTGGCTTCCCCTGGCCGCGGTCTGGATCATCGGCGAGGCAACGCCGAACCTCTTAATCCTGATCGCCATGATCCCTTCCCTGGTTCTTATCGGACCCTGTTCCACGGGCGTTTACTATGTTACGCTGAAGCTGGTCCGCGATGAGGAGTCCTATACCGTACGCAGCTTTTTCAAGTCCTTCAGGGATAATTTCAAACAGGCTGCCGTTATCGGAGCGTTGATGACCGCGATTGGCCTGTTCTTTATCTGGGATATTTATCTGTATTTTAATATGGGCAGCCAGGCCATGACAATCATCGGGATTGTCTTCATCGGCATCTTTCTCATGTACCTGTTCACGGTGATGTATGTTTATGCCCTGGAGGCGAAGTTCTACAATACCGTGCTTAAGACCATGCGGAACGCCTTGTTCATGTCGGTCAAGCACATTTTCCGCAGTCTGGCCATGCTCATCATCGCTGCGGTGGTGATTGTCGGCTGCCTGTTCTTCCCGCCTCTGATTCTGCTGAGCGTGGGCCTGATCGCCTTCCTGCATTCCTTCTTCCTGGTGAAAATCTTTGACCTGTATATTCCCAAGGAGGAGCAGGAGCAGCATCATGACGAGCTCGAAGCCGGAACAACCGGAATCGAGGAAGAGCAGGTGCACATTGTCGTGACGCGGGAGGATGTACAGTACGGAAACAGCCAGCTCTTTGACCGCGGTATGCTAAACCGCCAGGAGACTCCGTCTGCGGAGCCGGATCAGGCTGCCGGACAGGTTGAAGCTGTTGCCGAAGAAGCCGCCGGACAGGTTGAGACTGCTGTCGGAGAGGCTGCCGGACAGGTTGAAGCCGCCGCCGGAGAAGCTGCCGGACAGGTTGAGGCTGCTGCCGGTGAAACGGCAGAAAAGGTCGCGGAGGAAACGGCGGATCTCGTCAAAGAGGCTTCCCGGGTGGCCGAAGCCGCCGCGGAGGCTGAGAATCCTGCGGCGAATTCCTGAGAACAGAAAGCAGAGCCTTCGGATGAAATCCGGAGGCTCTTGTCGGTATGGTAAAAGCAAAGGGGCGAAAGCCGCGGCAGCCGCAGCCCGTTCCCGGACAGCCGCCGGAAAGAACTGTACTGAAAGAAAACATGGAGACAGACTATAACGCCCCGCAGGGCGTCAGTAAGTCGGGCATCTGCAGAAACGAACTGCAGGGAGGAGGATACAGAATATGGAAGAAATGGAGCTGAAATACCTGCAGCGTCTGGCAGAGCTGTTCCCGAACATTGCGCGGGCGTCTACCGAGATTATCAACCTGCAGTCCATTTTGAATCTCCCCAAGGGCACCGAGCATTTCATTACGGACATTCACGGCGAGTATGAGTCTTTTTCCCACGTACTGCGCAACGGCTCGGGCTCCGTCAAGAAAAAGATTGATGATGTGTTCGGCCACACCTTAAGCAGTGCGGATAAGGACGGCCTTGCAACGCTTATCTATTATCCGCGGGAGAAAATCCATCTGATCCGGAAAACCGAAAAGAACATGGAGGACTGGTACCGCATCACGCTTTACCGCCTGATTGAGGTCTGTAAGCGCGCATCCTCCAAATACACCCGCTCCAAGGTCCGCAAAATGCTGCCTCCGGATTTTTCCTTCGTGATCGAGGAGCTGATTACCGAGAAGGCGGAGGTGCTGGATAAAGAGGCTTATTATAACGCCATCGTAGACACCATTATCGACATCGGGCGTGCGGAGCCCTTCATTATTGCATTAAGCGAGCTGATCCAGACGCTGGTGGTAGACCACCTGCACATTCTGGGCGATATCTATGACCGGGGGCCCGGCCCGGACCGGATTCTGGACAAACTGATGCATTATCATTCCCTGGACATTACCTGGGGCAACCACGATATTGTCTGGATGGGAGCGGCCGTGGGGTCGCGTGCATGCATTGCCACCGTGGTGCGCGTGAGCATCCGCTACGGGAATCTGGACCTGCTCGAGGACGGATACGGAATCAATCTGCTTCCCCTCGCAACCTTCGCCATGAACGCTTACGGCAATGACCCCTGCGAAATTTTCCAGGTGATCGGGGAGGACGGCTACAGCAAGGCGGAGAACGAACTCAACCGAAAGATGCACAAGGCCATCACCGTGCTGCAGCTCAAGCTTGAGGGGCAGCTCATCCGCCGCAGTCCCGGCTTCGGAATGGAAAACCGCCTCCTGCTTGACAAAATTGATTACGAAAACCGGACCGTCACGATTGACGGGCAGGTATATCCCATGCGGGACTGCCTGTTCCCCACCATTGATCCGGCAGATCCCTACCGGCTGACTCCGGAGGAGGAGCTGGTAATGGACAGGCTCCGCGCGGCATTTGTCCAGTGCGAGAAGCTGCGCAGCCACACGGCCCTGCTGCTGAACAAGGGCAGTCTCTACAAGGTCTGCAACAACAACCTCTTGTATCACGGCTGTGTCCCCTTCAACGAAAACGGTTCCTTCATGCAGGTGGATGTATACGGAAAAAAATACAGCGGAAAGGCACTGTACGATATTCTGGAAATCTATATCCGGAAGGCATTCTTTGCCGAGCAGGAGGAGGAACGTCAGAAGGGCAGGGATATCCTGTGGTTTTTGTGGACCAGCCCGGGGTCGCCGCTGTTCGGCCGTGCCAAGATGGCAACGTTTGAGCGCTACTTTGTGGAAGACAAAGACGTCCATAAGGAGAAGAAGAACCGGTATTACCAGCTGCTGAATGACGAAGAGGCCATGAACAGGATTCTGCGGGAGTTCGGGCTGGGAGAGGATGCCCACATTGTAAACGGGCATGTGCCGGTGCTGCAGAGCTCGGGAGAGAGCCCTGTCAAGTGCGGCGGAAAAGTGCTGATTATTGACGGAGGCTTTTCCAAGGCCTATCAGAAGGTTACCGGGATCGCCGGCTATACCCTGATCTACAATTCCTGGGGCATGCAGCTGGTCGCCCATAAGCCCTTCACCTCCAAAGAGGATGCCATTCTCAATGAGACGGATATCCACTCGGACCGCATCATGGTCATGAACGCCCCGCACCGCATGCGCGTGGCAGACACGGATACGGGCAAGGAACTCAAGGAGCGGATCGCGGAACTGAAGGAGTTGCTGAAGGCCTACCGCAGCGGCCTGATCGGAGAGCGGGTATGAGACAGTTCAGAGCAGTAATTTTTGACATGGACGGCGTCATCTTTGACTCGGAGCAGCTGATCATACGCTGCTGGGCAGAGCTTTCCGAACAGGTCGGGATTCCGGACCTGGAGGAAACCCTGCGCCTGTGCATCGGGACCACGGCACCCGTTACCAGGCAGATTGTCCTGGACCGGTACGGGGCGGATTTCCCCTACGACGCTTATGTCGCCAGGGTGCACGAAATCTGGGATGAGCATGTAAAGCGTGACGGGCTGCCTGTAAAGCCCGGCGTGCGGGAGCTTATGGAGTGGCTGAGAAAAGAGCGGATTCCCGTGGCTCTGGCCTCCTCCACACGCAGGGCGCTTGTGGAAAAGGAGCTGCTTGACGCAGGGCTCCTGACATATTTTGATGCCCTTGTGTGCGGGGATATGGTGGCAAAAAGCAAACCTGCGCCGGACATTTTCCTGCGTGCCGCGGAGGCGCTTTCCGCCCCTTCCGAAGCGTGTATTGTGATAGAGGATTCCTACAACGGCATCCGGGCAGCCCACGCCGCCGGAATGTTCCCCATCATGGTGCCTGACCTGCTTGTGCCAACGGAGGAGATGGAGAGACTCTCCGGACGGATAGAGCCGTCGCTCAGTGAGGTGCTTGTATTTCTGGAAGCCGGGGCCGGCGATATGCGGAATGCGAGGAAAGAAGAGAAGTAACAGAGCAAGTAACGGTAAAAGAAAACGGTAAAGAATCGGATGGGAACAGGGCAGTGACCGGGAAAGAACAGAGCAGTACCCGGTAAGGAATCGGATGGGAACAGGGCAGTGACCGGGAAAGAACAGAACAGTATCCGGTAAGGAATCGGATGGGAACAGGACAGTGACCGGAAAGGAATCAGTCGGGAATAGGATGGTAACCGGCCAGTCATCGGACAAGAACCGGAAAAGATGCATGACAGCAAACAGGAGAAAAATGATGAATAAACAAGACAGAAACCGTCTGCCGGGCTGGTACAAAAGCGGGGAGGCCCTCCTGCGGGAGATGAAGGAGACCAGGGTCCCGGAGGGAATGCTGGCCATATGGTATCTGGGGCAGGCAGGAATTGCCGTAAAAAGCGGCGATATTCTTTTCGGTATCGACCTGTATCTTCGCGAGAATGACCACAGGCAGCTTCCTCAGCCCTTTACACCCGAAGAGGCCGGGCTTATCTTTGATTACTGCCTCTGCACCCACAATCATGAAGACCATCTGGACAGCGTAACGGTGGCCGGTATGGCAGCCGCGGGCTCCAAAACGCGCTTTGTGGTGCCTGCTCCCTGGACCGGCCTTATGGAGGAGCTCGGCATATCCGCCGAACGTGTCCTTGGGGCAAAGGCTTATGAAGAGCTTTCCCTGGATGGAGCCGTACTGGTACCCACTCCGGCGGCCCATGAGGAATTTGAGTACGACGATGCCGGCAATCTCACCTGCCTGGGGTATCTTCTGCGGATGAAAGAGGCTTCCCTGTACCATTCGGGCGATACCATCGAGTGGGAGAGCATGGCCGCCGATCTGACGCCGTTAAAGCCGGATATCATGTGTCTGCCCATCAACGGAAGCGACTGGAAGCGCAAACACCTGAATATCATCGGAAACCTGGACGCCAGGGAAGCTGCGGATCTGGCAGACGAGTGCGGCGCGGATCTGCTGATTCCGCTTCACTTTGACATGTTTGCCGGGAACGGGGAAAACCCGGCTCACCTGGCGGATTATATGTATGCTGACCATAAGGGGCATAAATATCACATCATGGTTCCGGGGGAGCGCATCTTCTATCTGCGCTGAAATGATGCACCGCAGCCCGGGCGGCCAGGCATGCAGGCTGGCCGCCCGGGCTGCACCGGAAGGGCTCCCGCGGCGGTAACCGTACCGCGGTATTTTTTACCGTGGCCTCTCGCAGACGAGGTGTGCGGGTTTCGCAGCAATCGGTCAGGCCCTGAATTTCCGGGAAGGGATAAACGGGTTCTGTCCGGGGCTTTCAGGTAAAAGTGAAACATATTTCCGGGCACTGTCCGCCGTCTTTTGGATAAGTGGCAGAAAGATGAAAAGATGTGTTCAAATGCCTTGACAAACAGTGCCTTTCCGATTATAACTATTAATCAGAAACCGCGTTTTACGCAGGTATTTGTGTATTATTTAACGGTGGTTTCCAAGTTTTTTGAAGGCGGTAAATCACCGCTGTAATATCAGGAGGATATCATGAACAAGAAAGAATTAGTTGCAGCGATTGCAGATAAGAGCGGCGTTAAGAAGAGTGATGCGGAGAAGGTTCTTGAGGCTTTTGCAGAGGCAGTTACCGAAGAGCTGAAGGCCGGCGGAAAGGTAGCGCTGGTAGGCTTTGGTACCTTTGAGGTAGCTGAGCGTGCGGCAAGAGAGGGCAGAAATCCGAGAAGCGGCGAGACCATGACCATCCCGGCTTCTAAGAACCCGAAATTCAAGGCCGGCAAGGCTCTGAAGGATGCCCTGAACTGATAAACGGCAGGGAACTGATCTTTATATGATGCCTGCCGCTGTGGAGTGAGCAGAATAGTATGAGATTGGATAAATATTTAAAGGTGTCTCGTCTGATCAAGCGCAGGACCGTTGCGAACGAAGCCTGTGACGCGGGCCGTGTACTCATTAACGGCCGTGTGGCAAAAGCTTCGGCCGAGGTAAAGGTTTCCGACCAGATTGAAATCGGCTTTGGTACCCGTACCGTAAAGGTTGAGGTGCTGAGCGTTGAGGAAACCGCCCGGAAGGACGAGGCAAAAGAAATGTACAGATATTTGTAAAGATCCGGAAACGTTTTTGCTTTTGAAAGCTTTTACGGGATCATTTATCCTAAGCCTGAGCCCGGGGGGCTCAGGCTAAGGTGTTTTTCAGGCAGGAAGTGGTTGCATGGCTGGTGCCCGCAGAGCATCGCAGAGGAAGGTTAGCCGCAGGGGAATAGCCCTTGTGGTTATTTGTGTTGTCTTCCTGGTAATCACTGCCTCCGTGGAGAGCGTAAGGCTCCGCCGCATGAATGCAAAGTATTCCGTAATGGAGGCCGAGCTGGAAGAAAAGATCAGCCGGGAGCAGGAACGCCGGGCCGAACTTGAGCAGTACCGGGATTATACGGAGACGGATTCCTTTGCGGAATGGTATGCAAAGCAGTATCTCGGAATGGTACGGGAAAATGAAATTCTGATCCGCGGTGAGTAGGGAGACATATTTTGCCCACGGCTGAGCTTTTGTCAGGCGTGGCTGCAAAATAGTCATCCGTGGCCATTCAGTAAAACCGCAAAACCGCGTTTGGGGAGGAGTATTGCGGCAGGAAATATATTTATAAGCGGCTGGCTTCGGAACGGTTGCGGGAAGTCGGTTAACCAAACGTGTCCTGGCTGCGGGGCACGTTTCTTTTTGCGCAGGAACCCGACAGGCGTGGAAGCCGCTTGCGAGCTTCCACATCTGTCGGGTGTAGGACATGAGCAGCCGGAAGCTGCGAATGTCCGCCTGCGGAATCGGGTGGGCGGATGGTTTTCCCGCCCATCCGATCACGAAGCAATGAGCCATGCGGTAGAAAATGACAGCACTGGCACGGGGGAAGCACAGTCCAGTCAACCATTCAGGAGGAACAGCGGCAATGCCGGATTATTTCAAAAAGGTTATGGATAACGGCCGCGCGCAGGGCTTGTTTGCGGAAGGGGCGGACATTACGCTCGGACTTTCCGGCGGGGCGGATTCCGTATGTCTCCTGCATATGCTCTGCCGCCTGAGGGATACTCTGGGGATATCGGTTTATGCGGTGCATGTCCATCACGGAATCCGGGGATCGGAGGCGGACCGCGATGCGGAATTCTGCAGACAGCTCTGCGCGCGTCTGAAGGTTCCTTTCCGGCTGGAATATGCGGATGTGCCGGCGCTTGCCGCGGCGGGGAAGCTGACCCTTGAGGAAGCCGGACGGCTTGCCCGGTACAGAATTCTCGGGCAGGCCTGCCGGGAGAACGGGAGCAGTCTGATTGCGGTGGCGCACCATATGGATGACCAGGCCGAGACCGTTCTGATGAATCTGCTGCGCGGCAGCGGATTGCCCGGAATGGCCGGCATGCGGCAGAAACGCGGGGAGATCATCCGGCCGCTTCTGTGCCTGCGGAAGGCCGAGATTCTTGCCTACCTGGCCGAAGAGGGACTGGACTATATCACGGACAGCACCAATCTGGAGAACGACGTTTTCCGCAACCGTCTCCGGAATTGTCTGATTCCGCAGCTGGAAAGCGGGTTTCAGCCGAAAGCGGTAGAGCATCTGGCGGACGCGGCCCGGATATTCGGGGAAGCGGACGCGTGGTTTTCGGAGCGGGCAAAAGCGCTGTTTAGAAGCCGGACAAAGCCCGGGAGTCTGAAGGAGGAGCTGATAAACCGCCTTTACGGCGGCAGTGTGAGCATTCCCCTCAGCCTGCTGACGGGAGAAAAGCCGCCCATGGATTTTTATCTGCTGCGGGAAGCCATCCTTTGCCTGGAGCCTTCCGGAGAGGGACTTAAGAACCTCACCAGGAGGCATCTGGAAGCCATACTGGGGCTGGATTCCGGGAAGGGCGGCATGCAGGCGTCCCTGCCCGGAAATCTGTATGCCGTTTCGGAATACGGTTCAATCCGTCTGTATCGCGGCAAGCCCCGGGGAAAGGACGCTTCAAAGGACATGCCGTCCGCCGGGACAGGCGGGACTCTCCTGAAAACGGGAGGCCCCCACGCTCTTTTGTCCTGCATGAAGCTTCGGGTTTCGGTATGCGAGGCTCAGCCATACAAAAAACCTCCGCAAAACAGTTGTATTAACTGGTTAGATTATGCTAAAATAACAGGCGGAACACAGGCGGTTGTGCTTCGGACCGCAAGGCCGGGCGATACCATCTGCGTGGACGGAAAGGGAAGCCGGAAGCCCTTAACCCGTTATTTTATTGACACCAAAATTCCAAAGGCCGTACGCCCGTTTTACCCGGTCGCAGCCTGCGGAAAACAGGTTATCTGGATTCCCGGCTGCCGCATGGCTCAGGACTGTATCGTAACGGAGAATACCCGCCTGATGCTGGTCCTGGAGCTAAGAAACTTTTCAGAAAAGAGCCGGCAGGATGCCGGCGGAAGGGGAAGCTATGGGAGACAAGATTAAAGTTTTGATTCCCGAAGATACTGTGGGAAAGAGAATCAGGGAACTGGGCGTACAGATCAGCCGGGATTATGCCGGAAAGGAAATTCATATGATCTGCGTGCTCAAGGGCGGCGTGTTCTTTATGACCGAACTCTCCAAGCGCATAGAGGTTCCGGTAACCTTTGACTTTATGTCCGTATCCAGCTATGGCGCCGGGACAAAAAGCAGCGGCGTTGTCCGGATTATCAAGGATCTCGACCAGCCGTTAGAGGGCAAGGATGTGCTGGTTGTGGAGGATATCATCGATTCCGGAAAAACCTTGAGCCATCTGCTGAAAATCTTTTCCGAGCGGAAGCCGAAGAGCCTGAAAATCTGCACGCTCCTGGACAAGCCGGACCGCAGGGAGGTAGAGGATGTGAAGGTGGATTACTGCGCGTTTACGGTACCGAATGCTTTTGTGGTCGGGTATGGGCTGGATTATGACCAGAAATACCGCAACCTTCCGTATATCGGCGTAGTAGAGCAGTAAGGAACTGCAGCTGCAGGGCGGGATGCTTTTACGGAGATCGGATACCGCTGGAGGAATGTTTTGAAAAGTTCATCAAGGGTCACTATCATTTACCTGATTGTCATTGCCTGCGCGATCGGCGCAATCATGTATTTTCAGCAGAAGCTGTATGCCGGTAATTCTGTTTCCTATACCGAATACCGGAGCCGCGTAGAGCAGGGAAAGGTTACGGGAGCCTCCGTGGAGGCCGACGACCAGGTTCCTACGGGGCGCATCAGCATTTCCGGCACCGACGGGAATGCAGTGGTTGTGGTGCCGGATATTGCGGGGGAGGTGGCTTACCTCTACGGCAAGGGAATCCGTGTTTCCATGGAGGGCCTGCCGCATGAGAGCTACCTCGCCATGCTGCTTCCGGTGCTGGCCGCCGTCGTGATCTGCGTCGTCTTCTTTTTCCTGTTTTTTGCAAGACAGCCCGGAGCCGGAAATGGCAGCGCCATGATGAATTTCGGACGCAGCCGTGCGCGCATGATCAGCCCCAGGGATAAAAAGATCCAGTTCAAGGATGTAGCGGGGCTTCTGGAGGAAAAAGAGGATCTCAGGGAGGTTGTGGACTTCCTGAGAGCGCCGGATCGCTACAATGCCATGGGGGCGCGCATCCCGAAGGGCATCCTTCTGGTCGGCCCTCCCGGAACCGGAAAAACGCTTCTTGCCCGGGCTGTTGCGGGAGAAGCGGGTGTCCCGTTCTTCAGCATCTCCGGATCGGATTTTGTGGAAATGTTCGTTGGCGTGGGAGCCTCCCGCGTGCGTGACCTGTTCGAGGAGGCCAAGGCCAACGCCCCCTGCATTATATTCATCGATGAAATAGACGCTGTTGCCAGACGAAGGGGAACCGGGCTTGGCGGCGGACACGATGAACGGGAGCAGACCCTGAACCAGATGCTGGTTGAGATGGACGGCTTCGGTGTAAATGAGGGCATTATCGTTATGGCGGCCACCAACCGGGTGGATATCCTGGATCCCGCTATCCTGAGGCCCGGCCGTTTTGACCGGAAGGTTACCGTCGGCAGGCCCGACGTCAGGGGACGTGAAGAAATCCTCCGGGTGCATGCCGCTAACAAACCCCTCGGGGATGATGTCAATCTGGAAAGGGTGGCGCAGACCACCGCGGGCTTCACCGGGGCCGATCTGGAGAATCTCATGAACGAGGCGGCCATCGCGGCCGCGAAGGATAAACGGCCATTTATTTCCCAGGCAGATATCGATAAATCCTTCGTAAAGGTTGGAATCGGAGGCGAAAAGCGCTCGCACATTATCAGCGAGAAGGAAAAGCGCATTACCGCCTACCATGAAACGGGCCATGCCATCCTGTTCCATGAGCTGCCCGACGTGGGGCCGGTTCATACCATCTCCATCATACCTACGGGAACAGGCGCGGCAGGCTACACCATGCCGCTGCCGGAAAAGGATGAAATGTTCAACACGAAAGGCCGCATGATGCAGGATATCATTGTCTCCCTGGGCGGCCGTGTTGCCGAGGAGCTGGTGCTGGAGGATATTACCACAGGAGCCTCCCAGGACATCCGCCAGGCTACGCAGATTGCCAGGGCCATGGTAACCCGCTACGGCATGTCCGAACGCCTGGGCCTGATCAACTACGAGACCGAGGAGGATGAGATCTTCATCGGCAGGGATCTTGCACATACCAGGGGCTTCAGCGAGGAGATCGCCCGGGAAATCGACGTGGAGGTCAAACGGATTATCGATGAAGCCTACGCGAAAGCGCGGGAGATTATCTCCGCCCATGCGGATGTGCTGCACCGCTGCGCGGCTGCGCTCATGGAAAAGGAAAAGATCCAGACCGAGGAATTTGACGCGATGTTTGAGCCGGAAGCCGTCTGATGCGGCGCAGGTACGGGCCGCGGGATTTTCTGCAGATGCCGGTAGGCGTATATCGTGAGCTTTTGTGCAATACATATATACAAGCCTCCTTTCCTGCAATACATTTGTGCACACTTCTTGAACGTTTGTTGTTATAATAGACAATGTAATCCCCATTACATTGTCTATTATATGCTACACCCCCAATTTAAGAAGACATCTTCCAGAAAAGCCGCTCCGCAAGGGCGGCTTTTTCTGCTGGAAAAATCCGTTACTATGCATATAAAAATGATTGAATTTTTTACGGATCACACAATGGGCAGAAAGGTCTTTTTGTAGTATAATACACAGACATGTCTACCTGGTGAGGCATCGGCTGCGTTTTCTTCGCAGCGTCGCGGGGACTGGCTGCCAGCCGTGTTTACGGCAGGCGTGAAAAGTCCTCAGAGGGGATGTAGAAAACCATGTTATATACAAAAGAGCTGAACAGGGATGCCCTGTTCTGCGATGAGACGGCGGATTACCGTGTGCCCGCTGAGCCTGAGCGCGAAAGCAGCTGCATCATCCGGTTCAGGACAGCCGCGGATAATGCGGACACGGTCTATATGCTGACAGGCCGGACGGAATTCAAGATGCACAGGACCCTGAGGGAGGGGAACTTCGATTATTACGAGGTGATGCTTCCCGTAGGCGACGAGCAGATCCGGTATGAGTTTGAAGTCCGCAGGGGAGAGGAAAGCTGCCGCTATAATAAGCTTGGCGCAGACGGCCAGGCGGGGAGCGCTTACTGTTTCTGCCTCACGCCGGGCTTCCACACACCGGAGTGGGCCAAAGGCGCCGTCATGTATCAGATTTTCACGGATCGTTTCCGCAACGGAAATCCCGAAAATGATGTGCAGACCGACGAATATGCCTATCTCAGACGTCACACCGAGCGTGTGGAGGACTGGAACTGTCCTCCGGCAGCGTTCGATGTAAACCGTTTCTACGGCGGGGACCTGCAGGGCGTGGAGGAAAAGCTGGATTACCTTGAACAGCTTGGCGTGGAGGTGATCTATTTTAATCCGCTGTTCGTCTCTCCGTCCAACCATAAGTACGATATTCAGGATTACGACTATATTGATCCGCACTTTGCCGTAATTCTGCAGGATGAAGGAGGGCTGCTCCCGGAGGACGACCTGGATAACCGGGATGCGGTCCGCTATGTCAACCGTGTAACGCGCAGGTCAAACCTGGAGGCCGGAAATGCCTTCTTTGCCAGGCTGGTAGATGAGATACACCGCCGGGGCATGCGCGTGATCCTGGACGGGGTGTTCAATCACTGCGGTTCCTTCAACAAATGGCTGGACCGCGAGCGCATCTATGAGAACAAGGAGGGCTACGAGCCGGGCGCTTATGTGGCGCGCTACAGTCCCTACCACAGTTTTTTCGACTTCGAACGCGGCAGCCACTGGCCGTATAACGGAAAATACGACGGCTGGTGGGGGCATGAAACCCTTCCCAAGCTGAACTACGAGGAGTCCCCGAGTCTCTGGCAGTACATTATGCATGTCGGCCGGAAGTGGGTTGGGAGAGGCATGGGAGCGGACGGCTGGCGTCTGGACGTGGCGGCGGATCTCGGCCACAGCCCCTCGGTAAACCATGAATTCTGGAAGGATTTCCGGCGCAACGTCAAGGAGGAAAATCCGGAAGCAATTATTCTGGCTGAGCATTACGGGGATCCGGGCAGCTGGATTGAGGGAGACCAGTGGGATTCCGTCATGAACTATGATGCGTTCATGGAGCCCGTCACCTGGTTCCTTACGGGTATGGAGAAGCACAGCGACCAGTACCGGGAGGAATTCTACGGAAACAGCGGCTGGTTTTTCAATACCATGAACTACAATATGAGTAAGTTCCAGCGCTGCTCTCTGGATGTGGCCATGAACGAGCTCTCAAACCATGATCATTCGCGCTTCCTGACGCGCACAAACCGCAGGGTGGGGCGGCTGGCCGAGTGCGGCTCCCAGGCTGCTGCGGAAGGAATCGAAAAGTGTGTTTTCAGGGAGGCGGTCATCATGCAGATGACGCTGCCCGGCGCGCCGACTCTCTACTACGGGGATGAGGCCGGCCAGGTGGGCTGGACAGACCCGGACAGCCGCAGAACCTATCCCTGGGGAAATGAGGACTGGGAACTGGTGGAATTCCACCGCTACGCCATTCTGATGCACCGGAAGCTGAAGTGCCTCCGGCTGGGATCCTACAAGCCCCTGGGAGGAGGGTCCCACTGGCTTTCCTACGGAAGGTTCACCCGGGAGGAATCGGTGGTTGTCGTCATCAACAATAACCGGGAAGAGGTTACGGTAACCATTCCGGTGTGGCAGGTGAATGTCCCAGAGCAGTGCAGGATGAGGCGGCTGATCCAGACAACCGTGGAAGGCTACAACGTCGGAAAGACTTACCGGGATGTATCCGAGGGGATGCTGACGCTTCATATGAAGCCCCAGAGCTCCGCCGTGTATATCACGGAGGATGTGGAGCTGGAGTAAGCCGCAGGCCTTTGCCGGGGATACCGCCGTTGGGAGAAAAGCCCGGTGCTATATCTTTGATACCACTCCTTTGGGGATGGTTTCGGTGCGAATGTACAGTGCCCCGCAGGCAGCGCCTGCGGGGCTTTCCTTATGTACAAAGCAGGACATACCTGCGCTTCTCTGTCCCTGCATTCGCTTTGCGAGAGCGTCCCTTATGCACAAGGCCGGACATACCAGCGCTTCTCTGTCCCTGCATTCGCTTTGTGAGGGCATTCCTTATGCAGTAAATGCAGAACCTTGCCGGCATGGGTTCGGGCAGAGGGGCACATGTGAGGGGATTATCTCATCCGAACAGGGATCCGGCACAATCCTATCATTTTGCATAGCCGGATAACCCGGAATGTCCGAAAAGGGGCAAAAAGACCAAATTGATTCTTTTGTGCAAAAAACCGCCCGAAATGATTGACTTTGAACCCTGTCTGCGGTAAAATAGTATAGGTTTTAATAGTGGTATTTTTGCCTTTTGGTCAGAACCGGCTTTTCAGGATTCTGCCGGCAGGAATCTGCGGTTCTTTACGGATCTGCATCCTGCGGGCACGCCGCAGCTTCGGAAAGGACATCTTTCCGGCATTTTCGGCGTCTGGCTCTGAACACATATCGCAAAATTGAATTACAGAAAGCTATTGATATTATGTCTATGAGTGAACGGGGAATAAAATCGGATAATCTCATACCGTTCCGGAAGCTGGGGTCGGGGACGCCTGCATACAGCTCTGAGGCTGCTGTCCGGAAGGAAGCCTCAGCTTTGCAGCGCCGGCAGACCGCACGGGAGCTGGAAGAGGAACGTATCCGGGAGGAGCGGAGGCGCCGTTTTGAAAAGAACGTGCGCAAGCACGCCATTATCCGGGAAATAAATCAGAGCTATCAGCGGGAAAACGGCCATACCCGGCGGGAACTCATGCTGATTGCAGGGGCCTGCGCACTGATTTTGTCGGCCTGTGCCTTTTTTATCTGGCAGGAGTCCGGGCTCTCCAGAACTGCGAGGCGCGTAAATGCCCTGCAGACGCAGTATGCGGAGCTGCTCTCTGAAAACAATGCCCTTTCGGGTGAAATCGGAAAAAATATTAATGTAGAGAAAATTTACCGGTATGCGGTGGATGAACTGAAGATGTCCTATCCGGACAAGGCCCACATCATGACCTTCAATCATCTGTCCAAAAACAATGTAAGGCAGGAGGAAGAAATTCCTCTTCCGGTAACCAATTAAAAAGGACGCTTCGAACACTCCCCGAGGGGGGTGACGAAACGTCCTTTTCTGGTCTTTGCGCGAAGCAATGAGCCATGCGGTAGAAAATGACAGTACTGGCGCGGTTAAGCTTAAAATGCAGCTTCTCCGTGCCGGTGCTGTCATTTTCTGCCATACGGCGAACGCCGCGACAAACACAGCACATGTTTTTAGCGCCGCGATCTGTCGGCATGGCTGAAGGGATGGATCACTTTACGGTATGGGCGGAACGGAAAATCGCCTCCCTGCGCTGTGTATAACCCGGAAGATACCGGGCAAAAAAAGATACACAGAGCCAGACGGCTGCGGAAGCCAGCAGATAAGCCCAGTTTCCCTCCCCTGCGAGCAGCAGCATCACGAGGCAGGCTATCCAGCTGAAACGCATTCCGTTCATCATGGAAAGGTAATCCTTGCTGGACTGAACCTTCTTGTTTACGATTCCGGCCAGAACATACCCTGCGGCAAGGCCGCCCGCCGCCAGCAGCAGCATGGCCCACAGCGGCTCAAACTGCGGCGTCAGGATCAGGCGCAGGGCATAGATCAGAACGGTCAGGCCGGCGCCGATGCCATAAAAAATCCAGGGTCTTTTGCGGATCCGGAATAAATCCCTGCTTTCCGGCTCAAATGTTTCTGCCATGCGGTATTCTCCTCTCGAAACGAAGTATTGTACTTTGACCTGATGGCCGCGGATGACTATTTTGCAGCCACGCCT
>CAMOSC010000040.1 GCA_946624325.1 uncultured Clostridia bacterium | reverse complement strand
TTCCAGCCATTCCTGTTCTTCCGGGCGGAAAAAGCGGCGGACGACTCCCCATAGGATTTTTCGGGAATGCTCCACATCCACGCCGACGGGGGCGTCCGAAACCGCGCAGACGGCAAGGGATCCGCTGTGGGATACATTAAAATGAATATCCGGATGCGCTGCAAGCTCCGGTTTGCCCTGGGGACCGCAGGACATCCGCAGATCTTCTGCACCTGCGCTCCGAAGCGCAAAGGCTGCCAGGAGACCTGCTCCGAGGCAACGCATTCTTTCCTGTTCCGGCCTGAAACGAAGCACCTTTCGACGCCGCTCTTCCCAGGGAAGCGCCTCCATGGCTCTGTTAAAGAGCGAGGGGTCGGAGAGTTCGGAGATGTTGTAACAGTAGCATATGGTGGTCATGGATATACCTCGCTGCGGCGGCTCTCACAGATTTTCGCACGGTTCCGGATAATCGCCGCATATGTTATTGTCCCCGCCTGCGCAGTCTGTGCCGATCAGGACGTGTCCGCTTTTCATGCTGTAATCATATCACGCAGATGCCTGTGTTTTCAATTGCTGTTTCGAAAAAATGCTGCCTTTTTCCATATATTTGCGACCCGCCTCTGAATATTTACATGTTTTTTACTGACTGTGGACGGTTTCCCACTTGCAATTTTGGCAGATTTATACTATAATTTGACTGACAATTGTTTTTCAACCCGGCACTTTTTGTGCCGGATGGAAAACACGGATCCTATATCATTTGAAAGGAGAAACCGATAATGCAGAAACTTGGCAGAAAGCTTGTATCCCTCGGACTCTCGGCACTCATGATGTCTTCGCTTGCCGCCATCCCTGCAGCAGCCGAGGAGAAGGATGAGTACAACATTCATGTGCTGGTGTGGAAGTTCGACGACACCTATGGCTCCACCGTACGTCAGGGTATGATGAAGTGGGCTGAGATTATCGAGGAAGAGCTCGGTGTCACCATCAACCTTACCATGGACGACGCACAGGATGACATGGCAAAGCAGGTCGAGCAGGCCGACCAGGTCATCGGCAAAAAGCCCGATTTCGTCATCATCAACCTTGCAGAGCCGGCAGGCGGCCAGACCCTCGTTGACAAGTTCACCGAGGCTGACATCCCCTTCCTGTTCTACAATATTCCGCCGTCTGAGGAAACCTATGATTCCGTAGTCAAGGATTCCGGCGCATTCTTCATCGGAACGCTTCCGCGTGAGGCGGGCGATATGCAGGGCGAAATCCTTGCCGACCTGTGGGAAGAGGATCCCGAGGCGCTCGACCTTGACGGCGACGGCAAGATCCAGTTCGTAGAGTTCAAGGGCGTTGCCAACAACCCGGAAGCGATCGCGCGTACCCAGTACTCCGAGGAGACCGCTGTAGAGCTCGGTGTTCCGCTTGAGATGGTTAACGACGTTATCGTGGCTGACTGGGATACCGCGAAGGCGAACGAGTTCATGCTCTCCACCTGGCAGTCCCATCCGGAGATCGAGCTGGTATTTGCCAACAACGATGACATGGCAATCGGCGTCATCGCTGCACTGAACCAGTCCGGATACAACACCGGCAAGGAAGGCGATCCCGCCATCGCCGTGATCGGCGTTGACGCTACCGACGCTGCCCTTGAGGCAATCAAAGCCGGCAAGATGACCGCTACCGTCAAGCAGGACGGCGATGCAATGGGCGAGGCAAACATCCGCTTTGCCATGAACTGGCTGCTGAACGGCACATGGTATGAAGGCCTTGAGGATATGTACAAGCTGAACGACGATGAAGTTTCGGTGTACATTCCTTATGCGAAGATCACGGCTGATTCCCTTGAGGATGCTGAGCTGGAGACCGAAGAAGAAACCGAGACTGAAGCCGAATAATCTGACGGTTCCGTATCCTGGACAGGTATGACCGTTCGGGTTATGCAGCTGTCTGGAGCCGGGCTCCGGAAATGGCGGAAAGCAGCCGTTTCCGGAGCCGCGGCATACCCGCCTGACGGACGGCCCTTGAGAAATCACGGATTCCGGCCGTTTCCGGAGCCGCGGCATACCCGCCTGACGGACAGCCCCGGAGAAATCAAGGCTTCCGGCCGTCCGGAAGCGGAATTCCGCAGGGATGGTGCCAGGCTTTGGACAGTACTCAGGATATCAGAAAACCGATCCTTTATCATCGTGAGGTTAAACTATGTCAGAAAACCAATACCTTCTGGAAATGCTGGACATCGAAAAGCAGTTTCCCGGGGTTAAGGCGCTGAACGGAGCAAAGCTGCAGCTGCGGCCCGGCACCGTGCACGCGCTGATGGGCGAAAACGGTGCAGGTAAATCCACCCTGATGAAATGTCTTTTCGGAATTTACACCAGGGACGGAGGCACCATCACCATGGATGGCAGACCGGTTACCTTTACCAGCCCGAGGGATGCGCTGGACAACGGCGTCGCCATGGTTCACCAGGAGCTGAACCAGGTTCTGCGCCGCAGCGTTATGGAAAATATGTGGCTGGGACGATTCCCCACAAACAGGCTCGGGCTCGTGGACAGCAAAAGGATGTACGACGAGACCAGAGCCGTTTTTGAGCGCCTGGAAATCGACGTGGATCCGAAGCAGGTTATCGGAGAGCTCTCCGTTTCCAAACGCCAGATGGTGGAAATCGGCAAGGCGGTATCCTACAATGCCCGCATCCTGGTACTCGATGAGCCCACCAGCAGTCTGACCGAGGACGAGGTGGAACACCTGTTCCGCATTATGAACCGGCTGACCGCTGAAGGCGTGGGTATCATCTACATCAGCCACAAAATGGATGAAATCCTGCGCATTTCCGACGACGTTACCGTTATGCGCGACGGCCAGTGGATCGCGACGAAAAGCGCGGGCGAGCTGACAAAGGAGGAAATCATCCGCCTTATGGTCGGCCGCGAGATGACCAACCAGTTTCCGCCGAAGAACAATAAACCGGGCGAAGTACTGCTGGATGTCAGGGATTTCACCGGCAGATATGAGCCGACCTGCCACAACGTAACCTTCCAGCTGCACCGCGGCGAGGTTCTCGGCGTCGCCGGCCTGGTCGGCAGCCGCCGCACGGAGCTGCTCAACACCCTGTTCGGTTATTATACCAAAAACAGCGGCGAGGTCACCCTGAAAGGCAATACGATCAACAATGTCACTACGGATGAGGCGAGGAAAAACGGCTTCGCCCTGATTACCGAAGAGCGCCGTGCCACCGGCATTTTCGGTGAAAACACGATCCTTTTCAATTCTACGATCGCCAACCTGGACAGCTACGGAAAACCGCTGCTGAAGAAGAAAAAGATGGAAAGCGATACGGACTGGGTCATTGATACCATCAAGGTCAAGACACCCAGCAAGAAAACCCACATAAAAAGCCTGTCCGGCGGAAACCAGCAGAAGATCATCATCGGACGCTGGCTGCTCACCCAGCCGGATGTCCTGCTGCTTGACGAGCCGACCCGCGGTATTGACGTCGGTGCTAAATATGAAATCTATCAGCTCATCCTGAACCTCGCGGAACAGGGGAAGGGCGTTATGATGGTTTCCTCCGAGATGCCGGAGCTGCTTGGAATCTGCGACCGTATCCTGGTCATGTCCAACGGACAGCTGGCCGGCATTGTGGAGCGCGGAAAGGATTTCGGCGATATTCCCGGAGAGCAGGAAACCATTATGGCTCTGGCGGCCAAATATGTGTGATGAGAGGGGAAACAGATGAATAAAAAGAAAATAACCAGTATCATCATGCTGGCCGTGCTGGCGATCGGTATCGCCTGCGTTATTTTTGGCGTGACGGGAACCGGTATCTATGAGAATGCCGCAAAGATGATGGGCAGCGACAAGAAGACCGCGATGACCTACATTCAGGATCCCTCAAGCCTGAAGGAGCTCGGAGCAGTCAGCAAGGTCGGTGCCGACGAGATGAAATCCTTCCTGAAAGGCATCGGCGCGGATGCTGCCGCGGTCGATGCGGCCGTTGACGCAAGAGCGACCTATGAGGCCGCGGTGGATAACGCCAAGGACCGCGAAAAGTTTTTCGAATATGCCAGCAGTGTGGACGAGACGGTTACGGAGGACAACTTTAACGATCTGATCAAGGATCGTGAAAAGGCGGACGCGATGCGCCGGGACATGGCAATGCTCGAGCTCGGCATTGAGGACGAGGACGCGTTTGATGCGATCGCTTCCAACGAGACCCTGATCAAACTCTATCAGGACAATCTGCCAAAGCTTTTGGACAACCGTCATATGACGAGTTCCGTGCAGATACAGTTCATCGGCATCATCCTGATCGTAATCGTATTTGCCTATTTCCTGATCCGCGCGATGGATATCAAGCCGAAGCCGCGCACGAAGGCAGCCAACCCGAAGGTTGAGAAGTTCTCCGGTTTCCTGCTGAACTATGCGCTGTTTATCATCCTGGGCCTGATCCTGGTCATTGTTTCCATCATCCGGGTTGATTTCCTGAGCATGAACAACATTCTGAATATTCTTCAGAATGCCTCCACCAAGGGTATCCTGGCTTTAGGCTGTGCCGGCCTCATCGTTCTTGCCGGTACCGACCTGTCCATCGGCCGCGTGCTCGGTATCTCCGCGGCGGTTACGGCTTCCCTGGTCCAGGCGACCACCTATTCCAGCCGCATGTTCCCGACCATGGTTGATTCCCTCGGCGGGTTCGGGCTGCTGATACCGCTGTTTGCCTCCATTGCGGTAGCTGTGGTCTTCTCCCTGATAAACGGTTTCGGCGTGGCGAAGCTTCACCTGCACGCCTTTATCGTCACCCTGGGCACCCAGCTGATCGCTTACGGCGCAAACTGCCTGTATATTGAGTCACAGCCTTCCGGTACGGCTCAGGCGCTGTCCACCTTTGATCCCACCTTCCTCAGCGTTGCGGCAGGCGCGATCTATATCGGCAGCGTCCGCATCCCGCTGGTGGTTCTGTATTTCCTTGCGCTGGCATTTATTGTCTGGGTTATCTGGAACAAGACCAAGCTTGGTAAGAACATGTTCGCTGTCGGCGGCAACACCGAGGCGGCGGCGGTCTCCGGCGTGAATGTGGCGAAAACCATCATGCTGGTTTATCTGATGGCCGGCGTGCTTTACGGCATTGCTTCCTTCCTTGAGGCGGCCCGCATTACCGCTGTCGGCGCCAACACGGGTCTGAACTACGAAACCGACGCCATCAGCGCGGTCGTCGTCGGCGGCGTCAGCTTCTCCGGCGGCGTCGGTACCATCCAGGGCGTCGTGATCGGCGCGATCATCATGCAGGCCATCGTGTATGCCCTTCAGTTCCTCGGGGTCAATCCGTATATTCAGTACATCATCCGCGGACTGATCATCATCCTTGCCGTCTCCATCGACGTGCGCAAGTACATCGTGAAGAAGTAAAGCCATGAAGGATGAAGCAGGGCGGGCGTGCGCGTCTTTTCGCACGCAGCCCTGCGGCGTTTTTTCAGGCCGCTTTGTGTACCGAGGTATATGAGAGATGAAGGATGAACACAACGGAGAGCTTCGCGAAGCACAGCCGGATACCGGGGAAAAGCCCGTCAGTAACGACCTTCCCCGCCGGTACAGGCTGTATGATAAAATCAAACTCAATGTATCGCTGCGGACGATCGATATCATTATTATCACAGTCTCAATTGCCATTATTGCTCTGTTGATTTACGGTATCATCACGGGCAATCCGCAATAAGAATGGACACTGCGATCGGATGGGCGGGAAAACAATCCGCCCATCCGATCTATCTATTTTGAGCCATGCCGACAGATCGCAGCGCAAAAAGTGCCGCCCCGTTTCCGGGACGGCCTTTTTAGCAGTGTCCTTCTGTCTGTCAGTCATGTTCCCTGTTCAGCGAAGCCAGATCCTGTACCCAGATCCCTTTTTTCATTAATATATAACCGATACCGGACTTGACAAAGCTCAGGCACTGAATCACAAAATACATGGCAAGAATAGGCATATCCGTGAAACGCACCAGCACCCAGAGCAGCGGTATGGAGGTAACCCAGGCAAAGGCACTGTCAAAGAAAAAGGTAATAACGGTTTTCCCGCCGGAACGGATGGTAAAGTAAGAAGCATTCTCAAATGCATAGAGCGGCGAAAAGGCGCCCGCGATGATGATCAGGCCCGTGGCGAGCCTCCGGACCTCCGCCTCCGTCTTGTAAATATGCGGAAAGAAGGGCGCCGCGCAGATCTGCAGCAGGCCCGTAACCGTGCAAAGCGCTACGGTCGTAAAGGCCAGCTTCGCGGCGTATTCCCGTGCGGTGTCCAGCCGTCCGGCACCCAGCTGCTGTCCCAGGATAATGGCAATGCCGTTGCCCATGGAAATAAACACAATGCTGAATACATTGGATATTGTCTGGCTGATGTTCATGGCCGCAATAACCGTAAGCCCGCGCATGGAATAATTCTGCGTCAGCACTGCCATGCCCAGGGACCAGAGCGCTTCATTTAACAGCAGCGGAAGTCCCTTGACAAACATGGGGCCGGCCAGATGCATGGGCACCTTCATGCTTCTGTAGGCACCGACAATGAAGCGGTTGCGTTCACTGTGCCGGTGCGTCCAGAAAATCAGTATAGCCATCTCGATCACGCGGGAGAGAATGGTGGCGATGGCGGCACCGCGTACGCCCAGCGCGGGTGCGCCGAGGTTTCCGAAAATCAGTATCCAGTTGCCCGCCAGGTTGACAAATACGGCCGTGACGCTGGCCTTCATGGGAACCATGGTTTCTCCGGTTTCACGCAGGGTACTGGAATAAATCTGGCCGATGACAAAGGGCAGAATGCCGATCATCATCAGGTCGAGATACTCTCTGGCTGCGTGCAGGGTAGCCCCGGCATCGCCGCTGCCGCCGTCCTCATGCAGATAAAAGGAGATGAGCTGATCACCGAAGAGGGAAAAAATAAGAAGTCCCAGGACAGTGACCGTCGCGGCCACATAAAGCTTGGCGCGGAAGGAATACCGCACGCCTTCATGGTCCCCGTTGCCGAAGAACTGCGCGGTAAAAATGCCGATGCCGGCCAGCCCGCCGAAGATGCAGAGGTTGAATACAAACATCAGCTGGTTCACGATGGATACTCCGGACATCTGGTCGGTTCCGATGCGCCCGATCATAATGTTGTCGAGCATGCCGACAAAGTTGGTGATGCCGTTCTGGATCATGATGGGAACCACTATGGTAAATACCATGCGGTAAAACGCGGGTGTGCCGATATATCGTTCGCGGAAGGACTGTTTCGTCATTATAAATACCTCTGATTCAATAATAAGGCGCTAGGATCCTGATGTAAAACTGATTGTACAGAAACGCCGCATATAAGTCAATAGTTCTGCTGCAAACAGGCGCCAAAGGTTTACAAAATGTCGCATTTTTGGTATGATTGAAACATAAAGCCGCCGGGAACAAAGTATGCTACTGCTGCGAAGAGCAAAGCGTGATGGTGCTGTAAAGAACAAGGCGGGAACTGCTGCGAAGAACAAAACAGGATACAGCCTTACGGGACATCCGGCATGTTCCCGGTGGTGCGGACATCAAAAGGACAAAAGGACAGAAACACTTCATGAGAACAGATGAAATCATAGTCCATGACGCCTATGAAAACAACCTGAAGCATATATCCCTGCGGATCCCCAAGAACTGCCTGACGGTATTTACCGGGGTATCGGGATCCGGCAAATCCTCCCTGGTGCTGGATACGGTGGCCGCCCAGTCCAGGCGTGAGCTGAATGAGACCTTCCCGGCCTTTATCCAGAACTATCTGCCCAAATACGGCCGCCCGCATGTCGGAAGCATCGAAAACCTTCCGGCGGGAATCGTGATCGATCAGAAAAAACCGACCATGAATCAGCGCTCCACCGTGGGTACCTATACGGATACCTACACGCTGCTGCGCCTGCTTTTTTCCAGGGTCGGCAAGCCCTTCGTGGGCTATTCCGACGTCTTTTCCTTCAATCATCCGCAGGGGAGCTGCCCCAGATGCGAAGGAATCGGGGAGATCACCGAGCTGGACGTGCATAAGCTGGTGGATTTCGACAAGTGCCTGAATGATCCCGGCGTAATCAGCTACGTGGCCTTTGAGCCGGGGCAGTGGCGCTGGATCCGTTACGCGGCCAGCGGCCTGTTTGACCTGAATAAGAAGATCCGCGATTATACGCCCGAGGAGCTTGAGCTTTTCCTCTACTCACCGCAGATCCGCCTGAAGAATCCGCCGGAGGGCTGGCCGAAAACCGCCAAATATGAGGGCCTGGTGCACCGGATGTACCGCAGCGTCCTGAATTCCGAGGAAGGGAAGCTTCACAGACAGTATCTGGATCCCATGACAAGGCGCATCCCCTGCCCGGAGTGCGGGGGAACAAGGCTTGCAAAGCGGGTGCTTGAATGCCGCATCGGGGGAAAGCATATCGCAGAGGCGGCCGCGCTGCCGCTGACGGAGCTGTCTGAGTGGCTCGCGGAGATTGACGACCCTCTGGCCGCCGATGTCAAGCGGACGTTAGGCGCAAGGCTTTCAGCCCTGATTGAGATCGGCCTGGGGTATCTCTCCCTGGACCGGCCGCTCGGAACACTGTCGGGCGGCGAGGCGCAGCGCTGCAAGATTGCCAAATATCTGAATTCCTCCCTCTCGGACCTGATGTACATTCTGGATGAACCCAGCGTGGGCCTGCACAGCCATGATATCAGGCGCATGAGCGCGGCGGTGAAAAAGCTCCGGGACCGCGGGAATACGGTGCTTCTTGTGGAGCATCATGCGGAGATGATCAGGGAAGCGGACCACGTGGTGGACATGGGGCCCGGCGCCGGAAACGCCGGCGGCCGGATTCTGTTTGAGGGAAGCTTTGCGGCGCTTCTGGAGAGCGGGACGGAGACTGCGAGGTTTCTGAGGCAAAAGACCGGATTCAAGCCGTCCGTGCGGATTCCGGAACGCTTTTTCGCGCTGGAGCATGTAACCCATCACAACCTGAAGGATGTATCGGTGCGGATTCCCCTGGGCGTGATGACGGTGATCGCCGGCGTCGCGGGCTCGGGGAAGAGCTCACTGATGGAGGCCTTCCGAAAGGTTTATCCGGAGGAGACCATTTACATCAGCCAGCGGCATATCGGCGTCAGCCTGCGCTCCACGCCGGCCACCTATCTGGACGTGGCGGAGGGCATCCGGAAGATTTTCGCGTCGCGCTGCGGCGCCCCGGCAAGCCTCTTCTCTTTCAACGGAAAAGGGAAATGTCCGGTCTGCCAGGGAAAAGGCGTGATCGTCTCCGAGATGGCTTTCATGGATAACATTGAGACCGTGTGCGAGGCCTGCGGCGGCATGCGCTATGCAAAAGAGCCGCTGGCCTACCGCGTGGACGGGCTGACCATCGCCGAGGTGATGGATTTCAGCGTGGACGAGGCGGTTTCATGGCTTATGGGCCGGAACGGGGACGAAGAAGCGCCGGAAACGACTAAAATGCTTCCGGACGGAAAGAAGACCGGAAACGCTGCTGCGGAAGGCGTGAAAAAGGGCCGGGACGCGGTTGGGGCGGAAGACGTGAAAAAGGTCCGGGACGCGGCCGGGGCGGAAGGCGTGAAAAAGGGCCGGGACGCTGCCGTTGCGGAAGGTTCTGAAATTGCCGAAAAGCTACGCCCCCTTCAGCTGGTTGGCCTGGGCTACCTGCACTTAAACCAGGCGCTCTCCACTCTTTCCGGAGGGGAGCTGCAGCGCATGAAGCTGGCCTCCTATCTGGGGGATTCGGGAAAGGTTTTCATCCTGGACGAGCCCACGGACGGCTTGCATCTCTCGGATATCAGAAGGCTTACCCGGCTGTTTTCGGATCTCACGGACCAGGGGAATACCATGCTGCTGATCGAACACAACCTGGAGGTGCTCAAGCAGGCGGATTACGTCATTGAGGTGGGCCCGGAGGGCGGCGATGCCGGCGGGAGGATTCTCTATGCGGGCATACCGCGGGGTCTCTGCAGGTGTCCGCAGTCGGTCACGGGGCCGTATCTTACGGCATCCCTGCCGGAGGCGGAATGACCGTGGCTTTAACGATGGAAAGGATTTCAACGATGAAAAAGATTATAACGATACTCGCGGCAGTTTTGCTGCTCGCCTCTTCCGTATGCGCTTCTGACCGGGAGGAGGGAGGCTTCGGCATCCTTCTTGCCGACCTGCTGGAGGCATATGAGAATCCCTCGGAAGAGGATTCCGGACGCATTGACGCGGATGTGGAGGCGATTGCGGATAACAGAGAGATTGCGCAGTGCGTGGCGGATCACTGGAGAAAGGTATATCTTGACCCGGATTACAGGCTGTATCTGGACGGAAAGGACGATCCCGCACAGCTCCCCGTAGAGGATGCTTCGGCTCATGCTTTCGTAGTTCTCGGCTATGAGCTGGAGAACGGCGAAATGACGGATGAGCTGAAGGGCCGCTGCAATGCTGCCGCCGCCGCGGCAAAGGCATTCCCGGAATCGATTCTTGTGTGCTCCGGCGGCGCCACCGGGAAGAACAATCCGGAAAAGCATACGGAAGCGGGTCTGATGAAGGAGTACCTGTCCGAGGTCTGCGGGATCGGCGCCGAGCGGATCTTTACGGATGAGAAGGCAATGACGACGGCGGAGAACGCCCTGAATACCTTTGTCATTCTGAAGGAACAGGGCATCAGGACAATGACAATCGTTACCTCTTCGTATCATCAGCGCTGGGGACAGGTTCTGTACAATGCCGTCGGGGCGCAGTACAGACAGGAGAGCGGCTATTCGGCCGAGATTATCGGAAACTACTGCTTTGATACCGAGCCCTCCGTGGCGATTTTTAACCGGGATGAGGCGTTTGCCATCTGGCAGCTGGGCGGGATCCTGGGCCTGGGAGCGGATGAAATGCGTCTTCTGCCGAACATCATGGAGGAATTCCTCGCCGGGCAGAAGCAGGATACTGTACCCGCGCCTGTCACACAGGCGGGCAGGCCGGAGGAAACGTATGACATGCATACGAATTTCGGCTATACGCTGGCCGGCGCACACGGTGTTGCCGGCAGGCAGGGCGTGGCCTGGATGAATGACGGATTTATTGTCAGCGGCAGCACGAGCCTGTCACGGTACGATGGCGGATGGAATGAAGTTCTCACCCACGAGATGGCGTTTACCGGCGGGGTGAATCACATCGGTGATATCGATGTGTATGAGGGAGAGATCTATGCCGGCGAAGAGCGCTTTGTGGACGGGGTGGCTTCGGACATCCGCATTGCAGTCTATGACGCGGAGACATTTGAACTGAAACGCTATTACCCCTTTGACCCGGAAAGCGGTCAGACTGAGGTTTCCGGCCTGGCCGTTGACCCTGATACAGGGTCTGTGTGGCTCTGTTCCTGGGCGGACGGGGAGAGTGGGAGATACCTGTACCGGTACGGACTGGAAACAGGCGAATATCTGGGCAAATACCATCTACAGGCGCCGCCGCAGTGGATCCAGGGCGTAGCATATTATGACGGCTGGCTGTACCTGACGGCGGATGACGGCACGGCCGACCTTGGCGAGCCGGACCATGTATATCGCTGCAGGGTGGATCTGGAGTCGACCGCATGGCCGGTTTTCCTGGAGCGCACGCTGGATGACGTGACGCTGATGGGAGAGGTTGAGGGCCTGACCTTTGATCCGGAAAACCGCCGGCTCTTTGTAAGCTGCAACCGCGGCGCGCAGATCGTGCTCGGCATGCCGAAGGGCTTCTATGAGGGCTATGAAGAGGAGATCCATGAGGTATTTGAGTACCGGATGGACTAAGAAGCATAATATCGGATTCGCGCCGCCGCAGGCGGCATATTTCCCGGCAGAATCGCCTGAGCCCGAAGGGGTATGCGGAGGCGGTGAAAAAAGAAAAGGACTGTGATCCGGATCTGTCTGTGTCCGAATAGGTATGCCGGGTAACAGATAAAAAGCAGCCGGAGACTTGGAATGAGCGTATGCGGAGTCGGACGGGCGGATGTTTTCCCGCCTATCCGATCATACAGTTTTTAAACCGCGTGAGAAGGGAGCCGTACCATGAGAGGGATTCAGCAAAAAGGAACGGATTATGTCGGGAAACAGGATAATTCCCCGGTGAGGCGCCGCGGATGGCGCTTTACGGCGGTAAGAACTGCCGCGCTTGCCATGGCTGCATCGCTTTTTATGGCGGGCTTTGCGCCGGCGGCGGAAATTGCGGGAGCAGCCGGTACGGAAATTGCGGGAGCAGCCGGGGCAGAAGAGATCGTTTCGGTGATGGAGGAAATACCGGAAAGCCTTCCCGAGGTTCGGGAACTTCCTGAGGAGGCTTCTGCGGAGACCGGGAAGGATTCTGAAAAAGATGGTTTGTCTGAATCGGGTGCTGAAGTCTGTGTTGAAGCGGATCAGACAGAAGCCCCTGCAGCTGTTTCTGAAGATAAAGAAGACTCCGCAGAAGCTTCTGCACAGGAAGCCCCTGCAGCTGTTTCTGGGGATAAAGAAGAAAGCACACCAGCTTCTGAGCAGGAAGCCCCGGCAGGCGTTTCTGAAAATAAAGAAGAAGGTGCAGCAGTTTCTGAGAAGGTAGCTCCAGCAGACGTTTCCGAGGATAAAGAAGAAGCCACTGCTGCTACCGACTGGGAAGAAGAAACTGTGACGGAAGCGGAATCGGGAGCCGATAGTACTGCGGCCCTGATTGAAGAGAAGGCGGAAACCGCTTCGGAAATAAATGCGGAAGAATCGGAAACCGTTCTCGAAGCAGAAACCGTTTCGGGAGCTGAACCTATTTCTGAAGTTGAAACCGTTCCTGAGGCTGCCCCCATTTCTGAAGTTGAAACCGTTCCTGAAGCTGAACCTGTTTCTGAAACTGAATCCGATCCGGAAACTGGACTCGTTTCTGAAACTGAACCCGATCCGGAAACTGAACTCGTTTCTGAAGCTGAATCAGAACCGGAAGCCGAATCGGAAGTTGAGTCAGCACCGGAAACCGTGCCGGATTCCGGTTCTGTCCCGGAGGATCCCCGAAAGCCTGTCTGGCGACAGGATATGGAGATTCCGCAGCGTTTTCTCCTGGTTTCCGGGGATCCGTGGTTTGAGGCACCGGAAACTGAACTGCAGATTGACAATACCGGGGCCACGCCTACGCTTACGCTGGCGCAGCTCAGACAGAAATTTCCCGCGGGAAAATACTGGAACAAAAACAATCCGAATGTCAACAATCCGGACGGGTATACCTCCGTGGCGTGCACGGATCATAATACGAACCATAACGGCATGTATGGCATCGGACCCCGCTGCAACATGTTCACGACACCCGGCAGCCACATGCAGGGCTACCAGTGCTACGGCTTTGCCAATAAGCTGGCCTATGACCTGACAGGGTTTGATCCGGAGGTTCAGACGCCCGGGGGCTATGTTACCTACCGGGTATCCGCCGGGGACGGGAAGGCGCTGCAGTACCTGAACAACAGCCTGAAGACCGGCGATGTGATCCGCTATTACAGCCACAGCGTGTTTGTCACTGCCGTGAGCGGAGAGACCGTGTATGTGGCGGACTGCAATTTCGGCGGAACCTGCCTGATCCGCTGGGATGCCCCCATGAGCAAGAGTGAATTCCGCAACGGCTTGGTCTTTGTGAAGGCTGCGCCTTCCGAGTTCGCACAGCGGGAAGCGCTGAAGCTGAACACTCTGAGCCTGAGGTTTGACGCGCCGGGCTCGAAACAGCTCACCGCCTCTCAGACCGTGGCCTCCTGGACCTCTTCGGATACCTCGGTGGCATCCGTAAACGCGAACGGTGTGGTAACGCCCGTATCCGCCGGAACCTGCACCATCACGGCGAGAACCAGTGTGGGTATGGAGGCCTCCTGCAAGGTGACGGTAACCTTCTGGCCTTACCAGAATATCAGCGTCAAAGCGGCATCCGGTTCAAACGGCGTGCGCCTGAGCTGGAAAAAAGTAAACGGCGCCGCGGCGTATGTCATCGGCTCTATCCACAATGGCGGGAAATATGCGCAATTGGGGTATGTAGGCGGAAACTCTCAGGAATATCTGGATCTGACGGCTTCCATGACCGTTTACAGCTACTATTGGGTATTCCCGGTGTACAAGGTGAACGGGAAAACCGTCAGCGGCGCAGCCCTCGGGAACTTCGTCTACGGAATTAAAATGCTCCCGCAGGTGACAGATTTCAAAGCCCAGAGCGTTGAGGGCGGCGTACGGCTTACCTGGAGTACGGTATCCGGGGCAGACGGCTACATCATCAAGGCGCGCCGCGGAAGCACGGGACCCGTGCAGAATATCCTGACCTTCAATGAGGGAAATATCACCGGAACCATCGATTACAACGCATCCACCGCCACCGAAAACTTCTACTGGATTTATGCCTATAAGCTGAGCGGGAATATTAAGCGTCCGGGCATTGCCAGCAACTATGTATATGCCAGGGCAAAGGAGGGAGATCCCTATGATCCCTTCTCGGACTGGCCCTTCCCCTTCCCCTTCGGGTCCGGGGAGCGTTGAGCCTGCCGGCATAGCCCAGAGGAAAAATAGCCGGGGCCGGATGAGCTAAAATGAAAGCTCATCCGGCCCCGGCTGTTTGTTTTCCTGCATTTGGCGAACGCTGTGACAGCTCACGGCCTGCGTTTCAGAGCGTGAAGCCGCCGGCATGGCTCAAAATATAGCAAACGACAAAAATCTCTTTATTCTGGCGCTTGCCGCGCCGGATTTGCGCCGCCTAAAGGCGGCATATTTTCTTGGCAAATCCGCCTGTGCCCGAGGGGGTATATGCATCCGCTGGAGGCCGTAAGTGCCCGTCAAGTTTTTATGACGTTCACTATAGATCGCCGGACTTGGAAGGAAAAGGCCGGATCCCTTACAGGAGCTTCCATCTGTCCCGCTGTAATATGAAAAACCTATAACCAGATAGAAATTGTAGGTATTAGACAAAAGACGGTTCTGTCTTTATAATTGGAAAAAATCAAAAAACGAACCTGAAACGAATCGGGAAAGAAATCCGGAACGAGGTACGCGTTTATGACGAAATATATCCTGAAGCGCCTTTTCATCTCAGTTATTGTTTTCTTCGGAATTACACTGCTCGTATATGTCCTTGTAAATCTGGCTCCGGGATCTCCCGCGGAGATGCTAGTGGGCGGGGATCTCAGCAAGATCACCCCTGAAAAGGTTGCCGCCGCGGAGAAGGCGCTGGGGCTGGATCAGCCCGTGCTTGTCCAGTATGGCAAATGGCTGGGAAGGCTGCTTCGCGGAAATCTCGGGATCTCCTACAAGACCTCCAAGCCGGTGATAGATGAGATTATCCCCAGGCTGAAGCCCACGCTGATCCTTACCGTAACCTCAACCGTGATATCCCTGCTGATTGCGGTCCCCCTCGGTACAATCTCCGCGTACAGGCCCTATTCCCTGTGGGATTATCTTTCATCCGGCCTGGCCTTCGCCGGGAACAGCGTACCGAATTTCTTCATCTCCCTGATCCTGATTTACCTGTTTTCGGTACAGCTCGGACTTCTGCCGGTAAGCGGCATGTATGATACGGCGTCCAGCCAGACACTGGCCTCCCTGGCAAGGCACCTGATCCTGCCGGCCACGGCCATGACGCTGCAGTCCGTCGGCGGCATCCTCAGACAGACGAGGGGCAGTATGCTGGAGGCGCTCCACGGGGATTATATCCGGACGAGCCGGGCGCTGGGGCTGAGGGAAGGCGTGGTGGTATTCGGGCATGGCCTGAGAAACGCGCTGATCCCGGTGCTGGCAGTGATCAGCGGACGGCTTCCGATGATTATCGGCGGCGCGGTGATCACAGAGCAGATTTTTTCCTGGCCGGGGCTCGGGTCGCTGATGGTCAGCTCCACCTTGGTGCTGGCAAAGATCTGGTCAAGCGC
>CAMOSC010000039.1 GCA_946624325.1 uncultured Clostridia bacterium | reverse complement strand
TTCGTGATGGAAGTGCTGAAGAAGCACAAAGCGGATCAGGAGGCGCAGAAGCGCGAGATGGGCGATTTGTGGGATGAGGGTAAATTTCCCGGCCTGGTGTTCAATCATCCGGACGGCAGCCACTATTCCCAGCCGACGATCTGGAAGGAATTCCAGAACATTCTGGCAGCAGCCGGTCTGGAGCATCACCGGGTGCATGATTTGAGGCATACATTCGCTGTGAACAGCATCCGGGCGGGGGATGACATCAAAACCCTGCAGGAAAACATGGGTCACTATTCCGCGGCATTCACCCTGGATCGTTATGGTCACGTGACAGAGACGATGCGCCGGGAATCGGCGAACAGGATGCAGGCCTTCATCGAGAAAATGGCATGATTGGGTATCGTTTGGGTACGGTTTGGGTATTTCCGCACATACAAAAATCGGAACCCTTGATTTCTCAAGGGTTCCGTGGTGCGGGAAACAGGACTTGAACCTGTTGAATACGCAATCCCGGGCGGGAATCCGGCCGGCAATTCCCCCGTTACATGAAGTTGGTCACCAGGGTGATGATCCTGAGTGCGAACAGAATGAACACGCCCCACATAACCGGGGTGACATCCTTCACCTTACCGGTGACAACCTTTAACAGCACCCATGCCAGCATGGCAAACATGATACCGGTTGCGATGGAATAGGCGAGGGGCATCATGACAAGCGCCAGATAACCGCCGGCCACATCCGCCATATCTCCCTCGAACTTCATCTTTGTCACGGAAGAGACCATGAGCATACCCACATAGAGCAGGGCCGGAGCCGTTGCGAAGGAGGGGATTGCCAGGAAAATCGGGCTGAATACCAGTGCCAGCAGGAACCAGCAGCCGGTGGTGAAAGCCGTAAGGCCGGTCTTTCCGCCTTCCGCAACGCCTGCGGAGGATTCCACGAAGGAAGTAACGGTAGAGGTTCCCAGGCATGCGCCGGCAACCGTACCGATGGCATCGGAGAGCAGCACCTTTCCAGCGCGGGGCAGTTTTCCGTCCTTATCAAGCAGGCCTGCCTTGGAGGCCACGCCCACAACGGTGCCCACGGTATCGAACAGGTCCACATACATGAAGGACAGCACAATTGCGAGGAACTGGATCAGATGGGTGACGGCCCAGCCAAAATCAAACTTGAAGGCGGTGTTTGCC
Source organism: uncultured Clostridia bacterium (assembly GCA_946624325.1). Lineage (GTDB taxonomy): Bacteria > Bacillota > Clostridia > Lachnospirales > Lachnospiraceae > Anthropogastromicrobium. The sequence goes on along the minus strand of CAMOSC010000039.1, from coordinate 14,721 downwards.
AGTCCGCTTAAATCAAAGGACATAACAGCCGACGGGAACACGCTGTAAACGCCTGCCTCCGGGTTCACCTCATACCAGCCGACCTTCTCGGCAAGCATGCCCAGGCCCCAGGTGGCCAGGATGCCGAGCAGCACGGAGCCCTTGATGTGGAAATGGGACAGGGCTGCAATAATCAGGAAACCGATCAGGCAGAGCGCCATTGGTGCGGAAGCAAAGCTTCCGAGATCTACCAGCGTAGCCTCGGAGTTGACTACAACACCCGCTCCCTGCAGGCCGATGAAGGCGATGAACAGGCCGATGCCTCCGGTAATTCCGATCTTCAGGTTTGTCGGAATGCCGTTCACAAGCGCCTCACGCACCTTCAGGACGGACAGGATGACAAAGATGATGCCTTCCACCAGCACCGCGGTCAGGGCGATGGTGAATGCGTTGGCATCGCCGCCCAGCTCACCCAGGCATACGGTATAGGCAAAATAGGCGTTCAGGCCCAGGCCGGCTGACAGGGCGATCGGATAATTTGCCAGGAAGGCCATGACAAAGGTTGCCAAGGCTGATGCGATGGCCGTGGCGGCAAATACGCCGTTCGCATCCATGACCGTCCCGAGAATGTTCGGGTTGACAGCCAGGATATAGGCCATTGCCAGGAAAGTGGTGGTGCCGGCGATCAGCTCGGTCCGGACATTTGTTCCATGCTCTCTCAGATGAAACAGTTTCTCCATTTTTTCTCTCCTCTTTGGTTTTCGGAACTGTGCGGTTTTTCCTTTTCCGGCAGTTCCTTTCTTGTTGACAGTGCCGTCCCTCTCATCTCTGAAAAGAACAGTCCTATTGTAGGACATCCCGCGCAAAAAAGCAAGCAGAAAGGCCCGGGAAAAGTCTCAAAAAGACCTTTCCCGGGCACTGGCCCGCAACATTATTGAAAAAAAGAACCGGAAACGCTGTTACCGCGCTTCCGGCCTGTTCATTCGCATCCGTATCCTCCGGTACCTTCCAGATTAACATAACTGTTCAGAGCCTGGAAAGCGGCTCCCGTGTCCGGCCGTAAACTTCTCTGCGCATGGCTCATTGCTTCGCGATCGGATGGGCGGAAAAAGCATCCGCCCACCCGTCCCTTCCGCCTTGAACCATGCCGACAGATCGCAGCGCAAAAAGCCTCCGGAATCAACACACAGTCGTTTCCGAAGGCCTTTTCAGTCTCCCGTTATAATTTGTTCCATAAGCCCGTGCGTCCGCCGGCTCCTCCCGGATTATCCCCTGAGCTGATACCGGTACATGTCTCCCGCCGGTACATAAGTAACACGCAGTTCATCTCCGACCAGTTCACTGATCCAGTCCTTCGCGTACTTCATGCCCAGCTCCTCCCAGTTGAAGTGGCCCAGACTGATCATGGCCTTTTTCCGTCCGAATGAGACGGCATCCCGGATATAGGAAAGGATCGTCCAGTCAATCGTTTCCCCGGGGATCAGCACGTCCACCTTTTCCTCCATGTCCTTTATCAGGGAGACACTGTACTCCACCGGCCGCTCCCCCTCTTTCTTCGGTCCGAACATGGGGTACAGATGGCCGACAATGGCGATGCGGCTTACGAGATCTTCCGGATTTCCGATGTACCGTACGCCATTCATGCCGATTTTCTCCATCAGATGGTCTGCCAGCCTGGAAAGGCTTACCGGCATGGGCAGCGTCACCACGAAGTGCGTAAACATGCTGGCGCTGCTCTTCTCCGCTTTCGCATACTTCTCCCATCCCAGATATTTCAGCACGCCCGTAAAGATCCCGTCCGGATTGTGGAAGTGCATGTGGTCGTGATCTCTCCAGACCACAATCCCGTGGTCATCCAGAAGTTTACGTTTTTCCTCATAAACAGAATTCGGGAAGCTCTCAAACCAGCCAGGTCCGTCCTCGGAAGTAAAGAAGGTCGGTTCATGAACCACAATCAGATTGGCTCCCAGCTCTATGGTTTTCCGGATGACATCCACGTTCGGTGCCAGCGCCGTGACAATGCCTGTACACTCCGCTTCCGGATCCCCGCACTTGTAGTCGTCACAGCCCCGGTATCCCGGCAGTTGGGGATGATATTCCAGTATTTTCCCGATAACCTCTTTTATTTTCATCGAACTTCCCTCCCTGTCCTCTTTGGATTCGTTTCTCCGGTGCATTTCATGAGCCTCTGACATGCCTTTCCGCCGCAGACCTGAACAAGTCAGCTTTTGGAAGTAACGCAGATCCGGAGCACCTGACATGCCTTTCTCCGCCGCAGACCTGAACCTCAGTTTTTTCATCCTCCTGCACTATACCATATTTTCCGTGTTCCCAACTATCAATTAAGCAAGATTCTCTTTCAAAAATATATGTTCAAGGAAACGCTTAAAGCAGCGTTTTCCGAACTGATTACTATTCAGTGCCAGGCTCCCGAAATGGCGAATATACCGGGCATTACCGCGGCGCATAGGAGTCCCGGCAAAGCCACACCGGCCCGATCAGTCCGATGGGGTCAAGCGCCGGTCCGGTTCTGAAGAACGGTTATCGAAAAACCCCCTGATTCCTTCCGGGAAACCAGGAGGATCAGGGGGTTTAATCCTGCCGGAAACGGCAGCAAATCATTTTCAGGATGCTTTTCCGGATAGCGGCCTTTCTTCTGCTGCCTTACGGCAGGAAGCGCAGCAGCCCGAACATCCGGAACAGCCTGCGCAGCAGGAGGGTTTACCCTTGCGCGGCACCAGGTTATAGATGCTCAGCGCCACCAGGCCAAGGACCGCGGCGATTGTCAGAATCGTATATAGATTATTCATAAACCACTCAAGCATCACCAAAACAATCCTTTCTTGCGGTAAGGCACGTGCTCCGCGGATATGAAAACGTAGCCCGTAGGCGCAAGAGCCGCGCGCAGCGCCTCATCCTGAATGTCCTCCTCCGACAGAATCTCCGTCAGGCCTTTGCCGTGCGAGGAGGAAACCTTTTTAACACGAAACGCTTTCCGGATGGCATCGTTGACATGGGACTCGCACATGCCGCACATCATGCCGTCAATCCTGGCCGTTATCTTCACCATGTCACTTCGCCGCCTTTGCAGAGACCCTCAGATGGTTTTCATCGTAGGGGTTTTTGCGGACTACCAGGTAAATCAGTCCGGCAAGCGCCGCGAGAGCCGCAACGGTCCAGATGCTGAAGCCTACGCCGAAGAACAGGCCCGCCAGATTATAGACAATCAGTGCGATAACATATGCCCATGCGCACATGTAGCCTACCGCACCGAGCGTCCACTTCGGATTGTTCATCTCTCTCTTGATGGCACCGATGGCCGCAAAGCAGGGTGCGCAGAGCAGGTTGAAGACCATAAAGCTGTAGCCCGCGATTCCGGTATAGTTCGCGGCAAGCTGCTGGTAAAGGTTTCCGGGATAAAGCACACCCATGGTGCCCACAACCTCTTCCTTCGCGATCAGGCCCGTAATGGTTGCGACCGTCGCCTGCCAGTGTCCGAAGCCCAGCGGCGCAAAGATAAATGCGATGGCGCTTCCGATGGAAGCCAGTATGGAATCATTGTTGTCAGCCACCATGCCGAAGCTTCCGTCCGCAAAGCCGAAGCCCTGGAGGAACCACAGGATGATGGAGGAAATCATGATGACGCTTCCCGCGCGCTTGATAAAGCTCCAGCCGCGTTCCCAGGTAGCCCTGAGGACATTTCTGGGACTCGGCACATGGTAGGAAGGCAGCTCCATAACAAAAGGAGCCGGATCACCGGAGAAGGCCTTAAACTTCTTGAGCATGATGCCGGAGATTACCACGGAGAAAATGCCCAAGAAATATGCGCTGACGGCAACCCAGATGCTTTTCCCGAACAATGCGCCGGCAAACATGGCGATAATCGGGAGCTTTGCTCCGCAGGGCATGAAAGTGGTGGTCATGACCGTCAGTTTCCTGTCACGGTCCTGTTCAATGGTGCGGGATGCCATGATGCCGGGAATACCGCAGCCGGTGGCAACCAGCATGGGGATGAAGCTCTTGCCGCTTAATCCGAACTGGCGGAAAATACGGTCCATGACAAAGGCGACACGCGCCATGTATCCGATATCCTCCAGGATTGCCAGCAGCAGGAAAAGCACCAGCATCTGGGGAACAAAGCCGAGCACCGCTCCGACGCCGGCCACAATACCATCCTGAATCAGGCTGTACAGCCACTCGGGAATCCTGGGCTCTCCCTCGCTGTTGCACAGCACCTTGTCGAGGAGTGCCGGAATGCCGGGAACCCAGGTACCGTAATCGTGCGGATCGGGTTCTGCAACCTCCAGCGCTTCGGCGTAGGTATCCGCATTGACCTCCAGTTCCTCGGTCTCACCGGTGTCGCCGTCCAACAGGTACGCAATCTCTTCACCGTTTTCATAGGCTTCAATTACGGCGGACGCAGCTTCGAACTCGCCGGCAGCCTCTTCATAGCCTTCGGCATCTCCGGAAACAAACCAGCCGTCGCCGAAGAGGCCGTCATTCGCCCAGTCGGTCAGCCTGGTACCGAAGGATACCGACCAGCCGCCCATCGCGAGGGCATATACCAGGAACATGACGCAGGCAAAAATCGGCAGGCCAAGCCAGCGGTTTGTCACGATGCGGTCAACCTTATCGGAGGTGGTGAGATTGCTTCCGGAAGCCTTTTTCCTGACGGCCTTATCCACCACACCGCTGATGTAGGCATAGCGCTGGTTTGTGATGATGCTCTCGGCGTCGTCGTCCATCTCCTGCTCGCAGTCGGTGATATGGCTCTCGATGTGGTTCTTCAGCCCATCCTCCAGCTTCAGATCCTCCAGGACCTTCTCATCGCGCTCAAAGAGCTTGATGGCATACCAGCGAAGGTACTGCCTGTCCACAAGGCCCTCAATGCTCTCCTCAATATGTGCAATGGCGTGCTCCACGCTTCCCGTAAAAACATGGGGATGTTCGCCCTGTGTACGGTTTTTGGCCGCAGATACCGCAGCCTCCGCCGCCGCAAGGGCGCCTTCGCCCTTTAAGGCGCTCATCTCCATAACTTTGCAGCCCAGGGCATTTCCGAGCTTCCCGAGGTCAATGCTGTCCCCGTTCTTGCGGACCAGGTCAATCATGTTGACGGCCACGATCACCGGCATGCCCAGCTCAATGAGCTGCGTGGTCAGGTACAGGTTTCGCTCAATATTTGTGCCGTCCACAATATTCAGGATGGCGTCCGGCTTCTCGTTTACGAGGTAATTTCTGGCGACGACCTCCTCCAGGGTGTACGGGGAAAGGGAATAGATGCCGGGAAGGTCCTGGATGATCACATCCTCATGTCCCTTCAGCTTTCCTTCCTTCTTTTCAACGGTCACGCCGGGCCAGTTTCCGACATACTGTCTCGAACCGGTCAGCGTATTGAAAAGCGTGGTCTTACCGCTGTTCGGATTTCCCGCCAGCGCAATTTTAATGTCCATTTTTTTCTCCCTTCAGTCTGACAGCCGCATTGCCCCGCAGGGCTCTGCCTGCAGCGGTCACTCCAGCTCAATCATTTCGGCGTCAGCCTTGCGGACGCTCAGCTCATACCCGCGCAGGTTCAGCTCCATGGGGTCGCCCAGAGGGGCCACCTTGCGCACGTATATTTCCACGCCCTTCGTGATGCCCATATCCATAATGCGGCGCTTTACGGGACCCTCCCCGTGCAGGCGCTTCACGACAACCGTCTCGCCGATTCCGGCGTCCTTTAAGGTTTTCATTCCGTATCCTCCTCCCTGCAGCACCTTTTCAGATGCCCGGCCTTCTGACGCCCTGCTGGGCGTCATAATCTGTCTCCTCCCGTAACGCAGTTTTTCAGTCTGGCTTAATGACTGCAGATAACTGTTTTGCTTCCACGCCTGACAAAAAATCAGCCGTCGGCAAAATATGTCCCTTCCTGCAGCGGTTCATCAGACCATAATCCTTGTCGCCATAGTCTTATCGAGCGCCACACGGCTGTCCTTCACCTGGACGATCACATTGCCGCCCATCTCATTGACCACGGTAATATCGCTGCCCACGACAAAACCCAGCTCTGCCAGATGCTGCCGCACTTCGTCCTTACCCGTAATTCTTCCGATGGTGACGGTCTCACCCGTCTTAGCCATTGTCAGAGGCATCATTTCACCATCTCCTTTAAAGTTAGCATTGATTAATTCCAATTTTTTATTATATACGCCTAACTATTGTTTGTCAAGGACAACTCCCGAAATATTGATTTCACGGCCGGCACAGGAGGTCTGTTCGGCCATAGGGAGAAAAACGCGGCTGCAGCGGGCCGCTGCGGGGCTTTTCAATGCGGCAGGCGGAAAACATTTCTTGCCTTTCAGGTTTTTTTTGTTATGCTGTTACTGTTCAGAGCCAGGCAGCAATCCCGTGAGAATCATGAATTCCGCTGGCGGAAATTCGCGGTTCTGCTGGAATTGTTATCCGGCGGGCACGCCGCAGCTCCGGAAATGCGCTTTTTTGCCATTTCTGGAGTCCGCTCTGAACAGTTACGTTATGCTTTTCAATATATACTGTATGCGTCAGAAGGAATATCCCGGACAAAGTTCACCGCAGAAAGGAATTCAGCGAATGGAAAACATGAAGAAACTCGGTTTTGGCCTGATGCGTATGCCCCTGACAGATCCAAACAACCAGGCGGCGGTAGATGAGGAGCAGCTGAAGCAGATGATCGATCTGTTCATTTCCGGCGGTTTTACCTACTTTGATACCGCCCTCATGTATAACGGAGGGGCCAGCGAGGCGGTTGCGAAAACATGCCTGGTGGACCGCTACCCCAGGGACAGCTTCCGGCTGGCGACCAAGCTGCACGCGGCCTTCTTCCGGGACCGCGATGATCTGGACCGGGTCTTTGAAGGGCAGCTGCAGAAAACGGGGGCCGGTTATTTTGACTATTACCTGCTGCACGGAGTCGAGGGGATGGTGCTGCCGAAATTTGAGGAATGCGGCTGTTTTGAATGGCTGCTGGAGAAGAAACGCCAGGGCTTGGTAAGGCATGCGGGCTTCTCCTTCCACGACAGCGCAGAGCTGCTGGATGACATCCTTACCAGGCATCCCGAAATGGAATTTGTCCAGCTTCAGATCAACTACCTGGACTGGGAGAGTGAATGGATCCAGTCCCGGAAAAACTATAAGACTGCCGTAAAGCACGGCAAAAAGGTGATTGTCATGGAGCCCGTGAAGGGCGGGACCCTTGCGAATGTTCCGGAGGAAGTGAAAACGCTTCTCACAGCGGCGCGTCCGGATATGTCCGTGCCCAGCTGGGCCATCCGTTTTGCCGCCTCACTCCCGGAGGTGATGGTGGTTCTCTCCGGCATGTCAAACCTCGCCCAGATGCAGGATAATGTGCGGTATATGACAGATTTCCGGCCGCTCACCGAAGAGGAGACCGCGCTGACGCGCAGGGCTGCCGCCATCATCAACGGGCAGACCGCCATTCCCTGCACGGGCTGCTCCTACTGCACGGGCGGCTGTCCCATGCAGATTGCCATCCCGCAGTATTTTTCCCTCTATAATGACGTGAAACGGGAAAATATGGAAGAAAAAGGCTGGACCGCAACCTTCGGCACTTACACGCAGCTGGCGTCCCATTTCGGAAAAGCCGGGGACTGTATCGCCTGCGGCCAGTGCGAGGAAGTCTGTCCGCAGCATCTTCCGGTTATAGATAACCTGTCGCTGGTTGCGGAATTGTTTGAGCATTAACGCCTCCCGCCCAGAAAGGAGGTGCCTGCCCATGAACCGCACGCAGAAGCTGAAAATGTCTGTCGATATTGCCATGGTCCTGCTTCTCCCGCTGCTCATGGCCTACAGCCTGATCGGAGAGCTTCCGCATGAGCTGATGGGCCTGGCCATGGCTGTCCTTTTCATAGCGCACCATGTGCTGAACTTCGGATGGTATAAGGGCCTGCTGAAGGGAAAATATACCTGGCGCCGGGCGCTGTCCACAGCAATCAACCTGCTGCTCGGCCTCTGCATGCTGCTCCAGATGATCAGCGGCATCCTGGTATCCAGGCACCTTTTCACCTTTCTTCCGCTTTCAGGCGGCGCGGCGGCAGGCCGCACCATCCACCTCCTCTGCGCTTACTGGGGCTTCCTGCTGATGTCGGCCCATCTGGGCCTGCATGCAGGGGTACTGTCCGCCAGGATGGGACTGAACGGCGGCGGAAAAAGATCCGGGGCGGTCCGGAAGGCGCTCTCCATCATTTTCCTGCTCGTCAGCGCCTGGGGGATCTATGCCTTTTTCAGGCGGAAGCTGGCGGAATACCTCTTTCTGGGAACCGCCTTCGTCTTTTTTGACTACAGTGAACCGGTGGTGTTTTTCCTGGCGGATTACATCGCCATCATGGTACTGTTTGCGACTTTGTTTTATTATCTGTCAAAACCGCGCAGGAACCACGCTCACGAGCATGCAGCGAAAGTAAACGAAAGCGGCCTTCCCGCGGACGGCGTATCCCCGGACAGGCACCCGGGACGCGCGGAAGACGTCAGATCAGGATCGGAGGGAACACACAATATGAAGAATGAAAACAGCAGCCGCGCGGATGTCCGGAAAAGTCCGTCAGAAAAAAAACAGCGGGCAACCCGAAGCGCAGGAAAATCCTGCTGGCGGTTCTGGCGGGTATTATCGTGATCGGAGGCATCCTCTTTGTCACAATGGGACTGCCGTATATCCGCCGTCACTTTATCCCGGTAAAGGTTGACCGCCCCCAGGCCGCGGCGATGGCCGCCATTGATGCCGGGGACCGGAAAATCCTGACGGTGCAGTTTACAAGGGTCGGCAATACGGATTTTGCGGACGATGTGGACGCGGTTTCCTCCGCCTCCCTCATGCTGGACACCACCGTTGAGAGCGCCGTGCGCAACGACGCGCTGGTGGGCAATGCGGAGCTCATCGCCCAGATGATTCAGAACGCCGTCGGAGGCGATCTCTATGCCATCCGCACGGAAAGCAGATATCCCTCCTCCTACGCGGATACCTGCCGCGTGGCCCTGCAGGAGCTCAATTCCGGAAACGAGCTGCCCCTTGCCGGAGCACTGCCGGACACCTCCGGCTATGATACGGTCTTCCTGGTCTATCCCATCTGGTGGGGCACCGTTCCCGAGGCCGTAAAGACCTTCCTGGCGCACACCGACCTCTCAGGCGCCGAAATCTACACCGTCATCACCCACGGCGGCAGTAAGGAAGGCCGGTGCATCAGTGACATGGCCTCCATGACGGAAGGGAAAATATCCGGTCAGTTTCTGACGGTATATGATGATGATGCGGCAAAATCCGGCGGCCGGGTGGCGGAATGGCTCCGGAGCGTACTCAACTGACACTTTCTGGTTATACTAGTTACACTTAATAATTGCCGGAGGCAATTATTCTAGTGTAACTGCATATACCGCGGCACAGAATTGCAATCTGCAGTTAAATTCGTTCGCGAGTATAAAAAACAGCTGCGGGCAGGAATACGGCCTTCATTTCAGACCGTATTCCTGCCCGTCCTGCGTTCTTCTGAAGGGCTGATTCCGTAGACCTGCTTATAGGTCTGGGAAAAATAGGAGAAGCTGGCGTAGCCGACACGCACGGCAATAATGGAGATGGAAAGCCCTGTCGTACGGATCATCTCCCGGGCGGCGCGCATTTTCTCCTGAATGATATACTCCTTCAGGGATATTCCCTCAGCCTTCGTAAACAGCCGGGACAGATAGCTCGGATTCAGGAAAACATGCTCGGCGATCTCATCGCGGCGGAGCTCCCGGTCCAGATTCCTGGCAATATAGCGCTTGACCTGTGCAATCCGCCGCCTGGTTTCATCTTCCGCTCCCTCATCGAACCCCTCCGGCCACGCTTCCCCCGGGGATAAATCCGTATCCGCAGGGTTTTCGTCTTCCCTTAATCTGCCCTCCGTCCCACGGTTCTCCCCGCTCTTTCCGGCAGGCCCTCCCGGCACAGGGCAGGCTGCGGATTTTTCGGCAGCGTATCCGGCTGCAGCTGCGGCGTACAGGGCATCCCCCTTACCGCGGCCGCCCTCCGCCTCTTCGTATCTGCGCTTCTCAGCTTCCTCCCCGACACGCGCCAGGCGGCTTAAATTCCGGTCCCGACTGATTTTGTCGATGGCCCGCCCTACCGCGGCTTCTATCTCCGAATACCTCGCCGGCTTCAGGATATAATCAAAACTGTCCATCTGCAGCGCGGTCCGGGCATAGCCGAAATCCGCATGGGCGGTCAGGAAAATACATTCCACCTGCAGCCCCTGCGCGCGCACCCATTCCAGCAGCCCGAAGCCGCTCTCCGCCGGCATCTCGATATCGCACAGAAGGATGTCCACCGGATATTTCAGGAAAATCTCCTTCGCCCCCGCAGCGCTGTAAGCCCGGAAAACCTGCGCTATGCCGATGTCTTTCCACGCGATGCTCTCTGCCAGGCCGTTTACCACATTAATCTGGTCGTCCACCGCCAGAAGATTCATGACCGCCTCCATCTGTGAGTCACAGGGACAGGTTCCTTGTCTCATTCTGAGTCACAGGGACAGGTTCCTTGTCTCGTTCACAGTCACGGGGACAGGTTCCCTGTCTCATTCCGCATCTCCGCTCACCCTGTGTGTCAGGGAACCTGTCCCCCCGACTCATTCTGTCCTCCCGGCTTATCCGATGAGTCAGGGAACCTGTCCCCCTGACTCACATATATGTCCACACAGGCCCCTCCGCGGTTGCTGTAGAAGAAGCTGCAGGCGTCCCCATACAGCAGGCGGAAGCGCTGCTGGATATTATAAATGCCCACATGCTCCGCGGCTTTCCAGCCATCCTCCGTGTTCAGGCGCGCCAGCACATCCTCCGCAAAGCCCATCCCGCTGTCCATGATGCTGATATTTACCACACTTTCCTCCCCGGAAACCAGCCGGCGGATTTTGATGGCAATCTCCGGCTTTCCCTCCGACTGCTTCAGGTAGCGCACCGAGTTTTCCACAAAGGTGAGTATGGACATGGGAGGAACCCGGAAATCCTCCAGCTCCGGCTCCACCTCAGCCGTGAAGGATGGGGCATTCGCCGAGATCATTTCCTGCAGCCGGATATAATAGCGCACGCTTGTCAGTTCATCCCGCAGTGAGATGATGGATTCATGGTTCCGGAATACGGAACGAAGGTAATCCGAAAGCGCCAGGATAAATTCCTGCGCCGCACGGGTGTTGCCGGATGCGCTCAAGCTGTAAAGGTTTGTCAGACAGTTCAGGAAAAAATGGGGCCTGATCTGGATCTCATAATACTGGAGCTGCACCCGGTTTGCCTCTGCCAGGCGGTTATAGGCCAGCGTTTTCAGGGAAGTGATCTGATCAACCATCTCGTTGACCGCCAGCTCCACCTGCCGGTATTCCTGGAGGCCGCCCTCCCGCACCGTTTCCGTGCCCGATCCTCCCTCCCTTGCCCGCGCCACCATCGTGATCATCTGTTCCGCTTCCGTCACGATATTCCTTCGCAGATACCGCTGCCCGAAGAGCAGAATCACGCCGAATACGCCCAGCATCAGCAGGGCGAACAGAAAGCCCGACTGCCAGTTCAGTATGCCCTGATAGGGTGCGGCATGGATGATGCGGCAGCCGATCAGCGGAAAATCCTCCTGAACCACCGAAAAGCGTTTCTTTGTCGTATACTCCTCCGCGCTTTCCTCCGGGCGGATTCCAAAGGTTTCCCGTATCTCGGGAAATGCCAGCAGTTCACTGTCATTGGTAAGCAGAAGATACCGGTTTCCTCCCTCCGCCGGCTCGCAGAGAGAGATGTTCGCCGCCCGGATGACGCAGAAGCAGTACACGCGCTTGTATCCGAAGACATTGATCAGATACCATTCCCCGTCCAGCTTCAGCAGACGCCACCTTCCGTTTCCCGCACCTTCCGTTTCTGGCATCTCCTCCCGGATATACCGGCGCACCGCACTGTGCTCCGACCAGTCTATCCCGTCCCGGAAAGTCGCATAGTAATACGGTATCCGGCTGTCGGCGTATACGCCCAGCCCGTCAATAAGGTCCACATTGTCCATGATGGCGAGAAACTTTTCCTTTACGGTATAGACATCATCGTAAGCCCGGGTTGTATCCGTTACATAAGCCAGGTGCTGGAAGGAATAATCATTCGCCACAATGTTGGAGAGGGTATGCTCAATATTGGACATCTTTTCCCGCTGTTCGTTTCCGAAATAGGCAATGGTGGTCCGCATATCCTTCAGGATCCGCTCCCGGTAAATATGATTGCAGTAAAACATAAAGGCGATGATGATGCCAAGCAGCGGCAGAAACACCACCAGCTCGAACCGGAACAGGATCGCCCGCGCCGAAGCTTCTTTTTTCCGCTTTTCCGACATGCCGCCTCCTCCCATAACGGTGTCCTGTGCATTTACCTGCCGGCTACGAATGCCTGTTTTGCAGCCCGTTGCCTTCGTGCAGGCCGGCGTTTCACGCCGGCTCGCGGGCAGTCGCCGCATGAAGACGTGTACGTCTTCATGTGGCTCGTTGCCTTCGCGCACTTTATTTAACAGATATGCGTTCGAGTTCTGCTTCACCGGAGGCTTCTATGCGGATGACCGTTTCCTCTGCCGCTTCGAGTATGCAGTCAATGCTGCATCCATCCGCCGAAACCTCCGCCGCAAGCGCCTTCCCGTCCTGAAATACCTTCAGGCAGGCGGCATTCTCCACCCCTGTTATCCGCAGCGCGGCGCCGGCTGCCACCTCCCAGAAAGTATAGCATGTATGCTCGCCCGCCGCAAGCCGCAGGCTGTAGCGGTCCCAGCGCGTGTCAAAGAAAAACGCGCTCTCCGGCTCCGGATATTTCTCGCGCAGGCAAAGTCCCTGGTCAGGCCGGCACCCGCAGCCGCTGTTGTCGGAAAGCCCCGTATAAGCCGCTTTTCCGGAGATATCCCGCAGATCATAATCCTGGGCGCGCAGGGCGCAGGGCTGTCTGCGGAAGGCGTGGGAGACCACCTCCGGACGATAAATGCAGTTCTCAAACAGGATATTCTCCAGAAATTCATTCAGGATACGCTCAGCCTCTTCCGCTTCCAGCCTGGCTTTGCCCTTGGTGAAATCAATCAGTTTCTCCCAGCCTTCGGGCTTTTTCACGGAGCATGGCGAATTATCCGTTTCCATTTTCTTCCAGGGCCAGATGTTGTAACCGATCCCGTAGGAAAGCATCATGGGATAGTACGCGGCGTACCAGCCGATTTTGTTTTCACCGGTCTCCCCGAGCCACAGCGGCATTCCCGTGCGCTCAGATACCTCCAGAAATTCTTTTATGCTTTCCTCCTCGGGTTTGCAGGCATAGCGGTGGAAATGAATGACGGCGTTCCCGTCATATTCCTCATCAAAAATCCCCGCATCCGTGGACCAGTGATGCCCCTCCAGGGTGACCATGTGATGGTCCCCCGCTTCCCGTATGGCTCTGATCGCCTCATGATAGAAGCGCTTCAGCTCCGGAACATACTGATCGAAGGTATTCCCGTCATTGGGCATGATCGGCTCATTGAGGAGATCATAGGCCCCCACGATCCACGCATCACGATAACGCTCCGCGAGTTTCCGCCAGAGCGCGATGCCCTTTGCGAAATAGTCGGGATTCATGAACAGCTCCGGAAGGTTGCGGGCGCTGTCGTCGATATTGGAGCCGGTCTGACCGCCGGGCGCCGCATGCAGATCAATTATGGCGTAGATCCGCGCAGCCTCACACCAGTCAAGCAGCTCATCCAGAAGGGCAAAGCCCTCCTCCTTCCACACAGGCTCCCCTTCGGTTTCCTCCATGAAAAGCCGCCAGTTGATGGGAATACGCACGGAGTTGTATCCCTCCTCCGCCATCTTTTTGATATCAGCCTCCGCAATAAAGCGCGCCCGGAAGGTTTTCCAGAACCGCGCGGCATAATCCGCACCGGTCAGCTCCAGAATGGCCTTCTCAATATCCCGGCCGCGGGTGAAATTCGGACTGTCGGAGAGCCACATATAGCCCTCCGGGTTCAGCCAGTTGCCCAGTCCCCACCCGGTCAGAAGGATCTCCTCACCATTGCCGTTGACGATTTTCCTGCCTTCCGTGCGGAGGAACCCCCTTACACGATTTCTGTCGATTCTTTTCGCGATACTTTCCATCCCGTTCTCCTTTTCCGGCTCAACCCTTCACGGCCCCGATGGTAATGCCCTTCACCAGGTACTTCTGCAGGAAGGGATACACAATCAGCACCGGCAGCACGCCCATCACCGCTATGGCCATCTTTATGCCCGTGGAGGGAAGCTGCGAGGTATCTATGTTTCCATATTTGTTGTTGGTATTCTGCATCATGAACTGGGTGTCCATCAGCATGCGGTTTAACAGCAGCTGGATGCTGTAATATTTGTCGTCATTGATGTAATACATGCCGTTGACCCAGTCGTTCCAGTAGTTTAAGCCCACCAGGAGCCCCAGCGTAGAGAGAATGGGCTTGGACATGGGAACCACGACGCTTAACAGTATCCGGGGCTCCGAGGCTCCGTCAATGCGCGCGGCGTCCAGCGTCTCCTGAGGAATGCTGTTGGTAAAATAGGTGCGCATCATGATGACATAGAAGGCGCCCATCAGGAGGTTTGGCACCAGCAGCGCCGCCAGGGTATTCTTAATCTTAAAAAACTGGGTCCACATGATGTAGGTGGGGATCAGCCCGCCGTTGAACAGCATGGTGAAGAACAGGTAGAAGGACAGGATCCTGCGCCCGGGAAGCGCCTTTAAGGAGAGCGG
>CAMOSC010000038.1 GCA_946624325.1 uncultured Clostridia bacterium | reverse complement strand
CCGGCATTCTTCCAGGTCAGCCACAGCCACATCTTAAACCAGATACCCTTGCCGGACTGCAGAAACATGATCGGCTTGTCGATCAGCTTCATATCCGTTAAAACGGAGTTGATGGCGCCGGTTGAATTCAGAAGGCTGTAGGCGATTGCGTACACGAGAACCCAGCTGATGAAGTTGGGCAGCGTCGTGACGGTCTGGACGAATTTCTTAAAGGGCACGCACTTGATCTCGTTGAGGAATACCGCGAAGATCATGGGGAACCAGGAGAAGGCGAGGGAAAGCCCGCTCATGGCGAAGGTGTTGCGCAGAACCCTTAAAACTTCCTTGGTTTTTACCTTGTTGCTGACAATGCTGGTAAACCATTTCAGGCCGACAAACTCCGATTGAGAAAGCGGTTTGGGCGGTTTGTAGTCGTAAAAAGCGTATACCCATCCGTACAGCGGATAATAGGCAAATACAAAAACAAGCAGAAGGAAAGGAAGAATCAGCAGGAATTCGCGGAAGCCTCTCCTTTTTCTCCTATTCTTAAACATCTTTGCCCCCTCCGAAGGTAAAACGATTTACTGCTGTAGACTCATATTACTACAAATATGACGGATTTGTCAATAGAAACATGAAGGAAAATATGATAATTGATAATTACAGAATGTATGACATGCATTTTTTGTCGGTATTAACTCAAACAATGCAGGAGTTTCGTGAGAGAAGTATGTATGTTTTCTGCAAAATGAAAATGTAAAATGCTAAACCTGATATGCGTATTTCCCGGGGTATTTGAGTATGTGAGGATGCTTCTGACGGGGGCAGATCCCCATTTTATAAAAAGAATCAACAATCTCTGACCGGTGATAGACAACAGCAGCCGGAGGCTGCGAATGTCTGCCTGCGGAATTGGACGGGCGGATGTTTTCCCATCCATCCGATCACAAAAACCCGGAGGCGCGGATTGTGCTCGCACAAATCCGCATCTGCCGGGTTGCAGTATATGAGCAGTGTTCTTTTTGCACTGCGAATGTCTGTTTACAAAATGGGATGGGCGGAATGCTTTTCCGCCCATCCCATTAAAAATCAGTCATCGGGAAGCTGCGCGGCATCCGCGGCTTGATCAAGCCGGCTGATTTCCTTTTTATACAGGCTTGTGAAGAAGGCAATGCTGGCTCCCAGGGAGATGGTCTCCGCGATGGGGAAGGACCACCATACCGCTGTGACGCTGCCTGTCACTTTTGCAAGAAGCCATGCGCAGGGAACCAGGACCAGGAGCTGACGCATCAGTGAGATGATCAGACTGTAGGTGCCATGCCCCATGGCCTGGAACAGGGTGGAGCTGACAATGCCCAGGGCCGCGAACACAAAGCAGCAGCTGATAATCCGCAGCGCCGGAACGCCGATGGCGACCATTTCCGCGGTGGGATTGAAGATGCCGATGAGCTGCTCGGGCAGGAGCTGGAATGCAAGCATGCCGGCGATCATAACGATCAGGGCAATCAGGGCGCCGTTTTTCAGGGCGGAGAGGAGCCTTTTCCGGTTGCGGGCTCCGTAGTTGTAGCCCATGATCGGCAGAAGTCCCTGGGTCAGCCCGAATACCGGCATAAATACGAAGGACTGGAGCTTGAAGTAAAGACCGAACACGGTGTAGGCGGCAGTGGAGAAGCCGGAGAGAATGCCGTTGATGGCCACGTTCATGACGGTTCCGATTGCCTGCATGACGATTGCGGGGAGACCCACCGCATAGATATCCGCAACAATCCGTCCGCTGAAGCGGAAGCCCTTCAGCGTGATCCGGATTTCGTGCTTTCCGCGGACGGTTACGATAATGCACACGGCCATGCAGACCCACTGGCCGAGTACCGTGGCGATGGCGGCACCGGCAACGCCCAGCGCCGGCAGGCCCAGATATCCGAAGATGAAAATGGGGTCCAGGATAATGTTGGTGACGGCACCGATGAGCTGGAAGATCATGGGCCAGATCATATTGCCGGTAGCCTGCAGGGTCTTTTCCAGCATGGTGGATACAAACATGCCCACGGAAAAGCCGCAGCAGATGGCGGCATAGGTATCTCCCATGGAAATAATGTCCGGATCCGACTCAAAGAGCAGAAGAAAGGGTTTGGAAAACAGTATGCCGCAGACGGCAAACACCGCGGAGGTAGCAACGGCAAGCAGGATGCCGTGGGCAGCGGCGCTGTCCGCTTCCTCCCTGCGCCGCTCCCCCAGCCTTCTGGATATCAGGGAAGTGACGCCCACGGCGGTTCCCACGGAGAAGGAGATCATCAGGTTCTGAAGCGGCATGGCCAGCGATACGGCTGACAGTGCCTTATCGCTGTACTGTGATACAAAATAGCTGTCCACCACGTTGTAGAGTGCCTGGATGAGCATGGAAAACATGGCGGGAAGCGCCATGGAGAGGATGAGGGGGAGCATTTTTGCTGTCCCCATTTTGTTCTGGCTTCTTTGCTGTTCGCTCATAGGAAATCCTTTCCTGCTGGAATGATATATTGTAAATGAACCTATATTTTAAAGGATTTCCGATGGAAAATCAATAGAAAAAGGCTATTTCGGGATTTTGCCGAAGGAAAGTGCGGGAAGGCTTGACAAATGATCCCAGTTCGATTATATCTACTTCGATGGTTCGTTTCAAAAGGCATCATCCCGCCGTCGGATCTGCGCCGGCAGAGGACGCCTGTATAATATTATGTAACTGTTAAGAGCCGGACTTCGGAAACGGAGAAAAGCTGCCGTTTCCGAAGCTGCGGTGTGCCCGCCGGATGCAAATCTGTGAGGAACAGTATTTTATTGTGAGGAAACAGAGAAATGACACTGAGAGAACTGAAACCGGGCGAAAGCGCCGTCATTAAAGCGGTTGGCGGAGAAGGAGCGCTCCGGCAGCATTTTCTGGACATGGGCGTGATCCCGGGGACCGAGGTCACCGTGGTGAAGTACGCGCCGCTCGGAGACCCGATTGAGCT
This sequence comes from uncultured Clostridia bacterium, assembly GCA_946624325.1. Classification (GTDB taxonomy): domain Bacteria; phylum Bacillota; class Clostridia; order Lachnospirales; family Lachnospiraceae; genus Anthropogastromicrobium. The sequence continues at coordinate 12,936 of CAMOSC010000038.1, read as the reverse complement.
GATGATCCACGGCTACGAGCTGACGCTGAGACTGGCGGAGGCCGAAGAGATTGAAATAGAAGCGGAAAAAGAGCGCGTGCGGGAAACCGGGCCACAGGCTGCCGGGAAGGGAAGCATTCCCGCAAAAAAACAGAGCGCTTCCGGTGACAAAGCTTCCCGCACCGGCGAGAAGCCGCAGAAGAATCTGCACCCGGGTCTCGGCGAGGGCGGAAAGTTTCACCCGAAGGGTACCGGAAATCCGCTGCCTGAGGGCACGGTGCTCTCCTTTGCGCTGATCGGAAACCAGAACAGCGGAAAGACTACTCTTTTCAATCAGCTGACGGGCTCCAATCAGCATGTCGGAAATTTCCCCGGTGTTACGGTAGACCGGAAGGACGGAGTCATCAAGGGACATCCGGATACGCTGGTCACGGATCTTCCGGGCATCTATTCCATGTCCCCCTACAGCAGCGAGGAGATCATCTCCAGAAACTTTGTGCTGGAGGGCAAGCCGGAGGCGGTCATCAATATTGTGGACGCCACAAATGTAGAGCGCAATCTCTATCTGACCATGCAGCTGCTGGAGATGAATGTGCCCGTGGTAGTGGCGCTGAATATGATGGACGAAGTGACCGCCAACGGCGGCACCATCGATGTAAACGCCATGGAACAGGAGCTTGGCGTGCCGGTAGTGCCGATTTCCGCGGCGAAAAACTCCGGTATTGACGAGCTGGTGGACCACGCGGTCCATATTGCGCGCTACCAGGAAAAACCCCTGAGGCAGGATTTCTGCGATGAGCAGGACCACGGCGGCGCGGTGCACCGGTGCATCCATGCAATCGCCCACCTGATCGAAGACCACGCGGTGCGGGCCGGACTCCCGGTGCGCTTTGCCACAACCAAACTCATTGAGGGAGATTCCCTGGTGGCGGAAAGCCTCGGACTGGATCAGAACGAACGGGAAACCGTTGAGCACATTATCCTGCAGCTGGAGCATGAGCGTGGACTGGACCGCAGCGCCGCCATCGCGGAGATGCGCTTTGCATTTATCGGGCGGGTCTGTGCCGAAACGGTCAAAAAGCCCAGGGAGAGCAGGGAGCGTGTGCGCAGCGAGAAAATCGACCGGATCCTTACCGGCAGATTTACCGCAATTCCGGCTTTCATCGGCATCATGGGCCTGGTATTCTATCTGACCTTTAACGTGATCGGCGCGTGGCTGCAGGGGCTGCTGGAGGCGGGTGTGGGCTTCCTTACCGAGGCTGTGGACAGAGCCCTGACCGCCGCAGGTGCCAACGAGGTGCTTCACGGACTGATTGTCGAGGGAATCTTTGAGGGTGTGGGCAGCGTGCTGAGTTTCCTGCCCATTATCGTGACGCTGTTTTTCTTCCTGTCCATGCTGGAGGATTCCGGATATATTGCCAGGGTGGCCTTTGTGATGGACAAGCTGCTTCGAAAGATCGGCCTTTCCGGCCGCAGCATCGTGCCCCTGCTCATCGGCTTCGGCTGCACGGTTCCGGCGGTGATGGCCACCAGGACCCTTCCCAGCGAGCGCGACCGCCGCATGACCATCCTGCTGACGCCCTTTATGAGCTGCCCGGCCAAGCTGCCTATCTACGCGTTTTTTGTGAGCGCCTTTTTCCCGGGACGCGGTGGATTGATCATGGTGGGGCTTTACGTGCTGGGCATTGTCACCGGCATCCTGATCGCGCTGCTGTACCGGAAGACGCTCTTTCAGGGTGAGGCGGTCCCCTTCGTGATGGAACTGCCCAATTACCGTATCCCGGGCTGGAAAAATGTTCTGCGCCTGCTGTGGGACAAGGCAAAAGATTTCCTTCAGCGCGCTTTTTCCGTTATCCTCATCGCAACAATCGTTGTGTGGCTTTTGAAGAGCTTCAGCCCGAACTTCCAGCTGGCGGAAAATCCCGGGGACAGCATTCTGGCTGCGGTTTCGGGCGTTCTGGCGCCTGTTATGCGGCCGGTGGGCCTGGGCGACTGGCGTATCTGCAGCGCCCTGATATCCGGATTTATCGCCAAGGAGAGCGTGGCTTCCGCGCTGGGCGTCCTGTTCGGAAGCAGCGTTACGTCGGTGCTTTCACCGGTATCGGCAGCGGCGCTTCTGGTTTTCTCCCTGCTGTATACGCCCTGCGTGGCGGCGATCGCATCCATCCGCAGGGAGCTGGGCGGAAAGGTGGCCCTGGGCGTTGTGCTGTGGCAGTGTGCCATTGCGTGGGTTGGGGCACTGATTGTCATGCTGATCGGCATGGCGTTTGGAATAGCGTAAACGGAGCACGCAACGGGCTCTGAACAGGTACCGGAGAATTCTATGAAAGCTATTGATCTGATTCTGATTATACTGCTCGCCGTGATCCTGACGCTTGCGTTCATCGGCTGGGGCAGGCTGCGAAAAAAAGGCTGCGGCTGCGGATCTGCGGACTGCACGGGAGGCTGTGCCGGCTGCAAGGGCTGTGGAAAAAAATAATACGGGCGGCGGTTTGGGCATCTGTCCGGACCGGAGGAAACACATATTGCCCACGGCCGCATTTTTAAAAAGGTATTATCCGTGTTCAGAGCCGGACTCTCGAAATGGCAGGAACGCCATTTCAGGCGCTGAACGGGAATACGTTCTTTCGTAACAGTTCCTTAGGTCAGGAGTACAACGCTTCGAGTTGGGAGGAGTGAAATACATGGCGACACTTGGAAACCCGCAGAATACCATTGATATTCTTAAAAAGTACCAGTTCCGGTTTGCTAAGAAATTCGGTCAGAATTTTCTGATTGATACGCATGTGCTGGACAAGATCGTGCATGCGGCGGAGATCTCAAAGGAGGACTGCGTGGTTGAGATCGGGCCGGGCATCGGTACGCTGACCCAGTACCTCTGCGAGTCTGCCGGGCAGGTATTTGCGGTGGAAATCGACGACAATCTCATCCCGATTCTGGAGGATACCCTCTCCGCCTATGACAATGTGAAGATCATCCATGACGATATCCTGAAGGTGGACCTGAATGCGCTTGTGGAAGAACAGTGCGGCGGGAAGCCCGTTAAGGTGGTGGCAAATCTCCCGTACTATATCACGACCCCGATCCTGATGGGGCTTTTCGAGAAGCATGTGCCGCTTGAGAGCGTCACGGTGATGGTGCAGAAGGAGGTTGCGGAGCGCATGAAGGCCGCCCCGGGCACGAAGGATTACGGCGCCCTGTCGTTAGCGGTGCAGTATTACGCGGAGACATATCTGGCAGCCAACGTGCCCCCGAACTGCTTTATGCCCAGGCCGAATGTGGGAAGCGCGGTGATCCGGCTGAAGCTGCACCGGGAAAACCCGGTCCGGGTGCGGAATGAACATCTGATGTTTGACCTGATACGGGCATCCTTTAACCAGCGCCGCAAGACGCTGGTGAACGGCCTGTACAATGCGGGCGGGTTCGGGCTCGGGAAGGAAGAGCTGTCGGCGCTTATCACGGGATTGGGTTTTCCGGAGACAGTCCGGGGCGAGATGCTTTCCCTGGAGGCGTTTGCCAGGCTCGCGGATGCGGTTTCGGAGGCTCAGAACAGCAGCGGTTTTTTACCATAAGTATGCTCCGGATGGCCTGGCGGGACGCGGTACGGACCGTCCGTGCCGGTGCTTTGGGCCGGATTGAGGGACAAATCATTTTATATGAATAAAACAGATGAATATTACATGAAACTTGCAATCGCCCAGGCAAAGAAAGCCGCTGCCATCGGCGAGGTCCCCATTGGCTGCGTGATCGTGAAGGACGGGGCGGTTATTGCGAGGGGATACAACCGCAGGAACACGGAGGGAAGCGTGCTGGGCCATGCGGAGATCAGCGCGCTGCGGAAGGCTTCGAAGAAGCTTGGCGACTGGCGGCTGGAGGATTGCACCCTGTATGTCACGCTGGAGCCCTGTCAGATGTGCGCCGGTGCCTGCGTGCAGGCGCGCATTCCGAAGGTGGTGATCGGTACGATGAACCCGAAGGCCGGCTGCGCGGGATCCATTCTGAACCTCTTCGAGGTACAGGCGTTTAATCATCAGGTAGAAAGCGTCCGCGGGGTATTGCAGGAGGAATGCTCCGAATTGCTGAGTTCGTTTTTTAAACAGCTGCGGAAGAAAAAGCCCCCTAAGGAAACGCAGATGTAGTATGGGCGGCTCCGTGAGAGGGGCTGCATATCGGAGGCGGTTTTGTGAGAGGAGCCGTATCGGAGGCGGTTGTGAAAGAAAAGCCGCACCGAAGACCGTTCCGTGAGAGGAACTGCACCGGTAAGCGTCAGGTAAAAGCGCCGGAGGAGAAGGGAGACAGCGGTATGAGTCAGGAGCGGGACGGGAGAGATCTGTGGGAAATAAACGACCCTCTTGAGGAGCTTCGTGAGGAGGCGGCTTTTACGGCCGAGCTCATTGAATCGCGCAGAAGGCGAAACCGCAGGGTTGTGGTTCTGATCGTACTCTGCGTTGCCCTGGCCGTCGGTCTGGTGGGGTATGCCTGGTATGAAGGGAATACGATTCCGAGGCCGGCTCCGACCCGGCCGGCATCGCCGGAGCCGATTGAAATGGCGCTTTTTGCGCCTACCCGATCCAGTTACGGAATCCGGCTCTGAACAGGAACCGGTATTTGGCAAATCCCTTGCGAAAGACTGTCGTTTCTGATAGAATATAATTGTCCGGAGCCAGGCGAAGTCCCGGGAGAAATTGTGGATTCAGCCGTCTGAAATCAATGACTTCTCCCGGTATTGTCATCTGGCGCTGAAGCGTTACTGGGTATTTTTATTCTGGAAAGGAGGTCCCGGATGAAGTACGGCCTGCGATTCGCACTCATGCTGTCCGTAATGCTGTTTGTACTTCTTCACTGCAGCGCTCCGGGATACTCGGAGGAAACGGAAGCGGAAACCGAAAGCGTCACTGAAATCCGCCTTCCGCTCAGTGAAGGTGTCACACACGAGAACGGGAACCTGCTGATTGATGCAGCGAATTGTTCGGAAGGCTATTTTTTTGCGTGGGTCGCGGTGCCCACCGCACACAAGCTGAAGCTTCGTGTGGAGAAGGAAGGGGAAACCCTTACCTATGATCTGAACGGGGAAGGGGAATCAGAGGTGTTCCCCCTGCAGCTGGGGGATGGCGAATATACGGTTACCCTGTATGAGAATGTCAAGAAAAAAAGCTATGCACTTGCCGGAACAGTCCAGCTGACGGCAGAACTGTCAGATGAGGACAGCCCGTTTCTGTATCCGAACCAGTATGTCCATTATACCGAGCTCTCCCCCATGGTGGAGGCCATGAAGGCACTGCTGACGGAAAAAGAGGGAAAGGAAGCCCTGGAGGCGGTTCAAGACTTCATGGAATCGGAATTTGCCTACGATTATATCCGTTCCCTGACGGTACAGCCCGGAGAACTGCCGGATGCCGACGCCTGTTTTGAGGCGCGCATGGGCATCTGCCAGGATCTGTCGGCCGTGGTGGTGAGCATGCTCCGGATGCGGGGAATCCCGGCGAAGCTGGTGATCGGCTATGCGGATGCAAACTACCATGCGTGGACGACGGCCGAGGTGGATGACGAGGATGTCTTTTATGATCCGACGGCAGCTCTCAACGCGATAGCGGAGCCGGTGGAATATACGGAGGAACGTTTTTACTGATCAGGTGCTGCCGTTCAGAGCCAGGCGCTTTCCGCCTTTTCGGGAGTATGGCTCTGAACAGTGGCGATTATGTCTTCGGATTCCGGCGGAGGCCGGAATGCCGGCATTGAAACAGGCGCGGACCCGCGCCGCGGGAGAATGCAGTTGAAGGAAAAGGAGCAGCCATGAGCGAGAAGAAGAAAAAAGGACTATCCAGCGCAGAACTTTCAAGCTTCTGCGGCCAGGTAGCGCTGATCCTGGAGGCGGGCCTCCCGCTGTATGACGGTATGGAAACGCTTGCGGCCGCGGATGCCGGGAGCGAGCATGCGGATATGTTTGCCGCGGCAAGCAGGGGCGTGACAGAGCACGGCTCCCTGTATGAAGCGCTGAAGGAGGACGGCCGATGGCCATCCTACCTGGTTGAGATGGCTGGAGTGGGTGAACGTACCGGCCAGATGGAGCGTGTCATGCGGGGGCTGGAGGCGTACTATGCCAGAGAGGACCGGATCCGTTCCGCGCTCTCCGGAGCGGTCACCTATCCGCTGGTGCTGGGCGGCATGCTGGTGGTGATTGTCCTGATCATGCTCTGGCGGGTGCTTCCGGTGTTCAACCGGGTTCTGGAGAGCATGGGCATCGGCGCCTCGGAGACCGGAAGCCGTATGATGCGGCTTGGCGCCGCGATCGGATGGGTGGTGCTGATCCTCGTGGCAGCCGCGCTGATCGGCGTGGTTGTATGCGCCGTGCTGATGCGCACGCAGCACAGGGAGAAGGTGCTTGCCCTGACCGAGAAAATTCCGGCAATACACTCCCTTCGCAAAAAGCTTTCCGGCTCCCGCGTCGCGGGGGTACTCTCCATGATGTTCAGCAGCGGCTTTACCACGGACGACGCGCTGGAAATGACGGTTTCCGTCCTGGAAGACCGGGAGGCTGCCGGCAAGGTGGAAAATATCCGCAAGGCCCTCGATGAGGGCGGATCCTTTGCCGAAGCGGTTTCCGGAACGGAACTGTTCGGAGATCTGGAATGCCGCATGATCCGCATGGGCTCCGAGACGGGCCGGGAGGACCAGGTGCTTGATAAAATCGCGCTTCTCTATGAAGAGCAGGCGGAGAACGAGATTTCCCGTCTGGTTTCCATTGTGGAGCCCTCCCTGGTGGCGCTGCTTTCCGTGGTGATCGGTGCGGTGCTGCTCTCCGTGATGCTTCCTATGGCGGGCATTCTTTCGAGCCTGTAATCGGCGGATGTGCCGCAATTCCGGAGCCGGAATTTTCCCATATACGGAGCCCGGATTTGAATGGTAATAGTTTCCAGCGGACAAGCCGCAATTCCGGAGCCGGCGTTTTGCCGTATCCGGAGCCCGGATTTGAATGGCAATGGTTTCCGGCGGACACGCCGCAACTCCGGAAATGACGTTTTTGCCATATCCGGAGTGCGGCGCTGAACAGTTCTAGTGATACATATTTCGGGAATGAACGGGAGGGGCACATGAACAGACGGGATATCATACGGATTCTGATCCTTGCCGCGGTGCTGGTCCTTGCCGTGCGCCTGGCGGACAGGATCGGATATTCCGGAGCCAGGCAGGAGACGGAGCTGGTAAGGGAAGCGGTGCGCAGGGCAACGCTGACCTGCTATGCCGTGGAGGGTTCCTATCCGGAGAGCCTGGATTATCTGAGAGAGAATTATCATCTGGCGTACAATGAAGAACGGTATTTCGTGACCTACGACTCATTTGCCTGGAATCAGTTTCCGGATATCTATGTAACGGAGAGAGGAACGGTGAAGCCGTGAAGCAAAAAGTCCTGAGCGGGCATTCGGTGTCCGGTATGTTTGTGTTCCTGCTGCTGGGCATATTTGCCGTGTTCTGCACCGTTATGGTGCTGCTGGGCGTCCGTGCCTACCGGGGCAGCAACGAGAGGGCGCAGATCCACAATGACAGCCGCCTGGGCCCGGCCTACATCCGCAGCATGGTCCGGGCGCTGGACGAGGAGGATGTCCTCAGCATAGAGGATGAAGACGGGTTACCCGTGCTCTGCATGACGGAGAGCTGGGAGGGAGAGCGCTATATCACGCGTGTCTACAGCTACGGGGGAAGCCTGAGAGAGTGGTATGCTTCGGAACGGATGGCTTTTGAACCGGAAAACGGAACCGTTATCTGTGCAGCCGGCGGGCTGGACCTGCGTCTGGAGGAAGGGCTGCTGAAGGTGCTTCTTCAGAATGCGGACGGTACGGAGACCGAGACGGATATAGCGGTGCGGTGCGCGGCGCAGCCTTCACCGTAATGCTGTGTATGAACCTGAAAGGAGGCCGGTATGAGAAGTCAGAGCAGGACGAACGCGCTGCTGATTGAGCTGTTGATCGTTATTCTGTTTTTTATGCTCGCATCGACCATCCTGGTGCGGGTGTTCGGCGAGGCATACCGCCAGAGCGAGACGGCCGGCGTGTCGGTGGAAGCCCTGGCAGGGGTGCAGAATCTGGCGGACCGTATTTATGCGGCCGGGGAGCCGGAGGAGCTGCTGCTTGCGGAGGGCTTCACGGAAGATGCGGCAGAAGAGGGTGAAACGGGAACCGCGTATGTGAAGGAATATGAACGCTATTCCGTGCGGGTTTCGCTCTCCGCGGAGCCTTCGGGGGACGGCATCCTGCGAAAAGGGAAGGTGGAGGCCTATTACCGGGGAGCGCTTTTGATCAGTCTCCCCTGCACCGGATACAGGGAGGCGGGACAGTGAAAAGAAAGAGCAATATCCGCATGGGCCCGGGCGCGGCGTCCCTGATCCTGATTTTTGTCGTGCTGGCCATGAGCATCCTCGCCATGCTGACATTCATGAACAGCAGAAACGACGCCGGCCTGAGCGCCAGGAGCATTGAGGTTGCGGAGGCGGTTTACGGCCTGAATGAGAAGGCGGAGCTGACGTTGGCGAGAATTGCGGCCTGCAGGAAGGAAACGGCGGAGGACGCGGCATTCCTGGCCGCTGTCAATGCGGGCGGAAGCCCGGATATCGGCATGGAAGACGGAGAAATATTCTGGACGGAGACGGACGGAACGCGCACGCTCGACTGTGCGGTAAGACCTGTGGCACAGGACGGCCGGGAGACCTATGTATGGGTCCGGCACCTTCTTGAAACAGGGACGGAGGAAGAATGGGACTGGTAGAGGATGTATTGAAGAAAGCTGTGGAGATGGGCGGATCGGATCTGTTCATCATTCCCGGGACGGCCATCACCGTAAAGGTAAATAGCCAGATGCTTCCGGTCTCGGAGCCGGTGAACCATATTGAGACCGGCGAGATCGTTGAGGAAATGTACCGTATGGCCGGGCGGGATATGGTGCACCTGGAGGATACCGGGGACGACGACTTTGCCCTGGCAATTCCGAAGGTAAGCCGCTTCCGCTGCAATGCCTATAGACAGCGCGGGAGCCTCGCGGCGATCTGCCGCGTTGTCAATTTTGAGCTTCCGGACGAGCGTTCCCTGCGCATCCCGAAGCTGGTGACGGACCTGGTGGAGCAGCGCAGCGGCATGATTGTGGTGACGGGGCCTGCCGGCAGCGGGAAGAGCACGACCCTTGCCTGTATGATCAACCGGATCAACACCACCCGCAGCGGTCATATCGTTACCATCGAGGATCCGATCGAATACCTGTACCGGCACAAGAAATCCATCGTAAGCCAGCGTGAGGTCCCGAATGACGCGGTGACCTTCTCGGCGGGCCTGCGGGCGGCGCTCCGGGAAGCCCCGGACGTGATCATGCTGGGTGAGATGCGTGATCTGGACACCATACGCACCGCCATAACCGCGGCGGAGACGGGACACCTGCTTCTGTCCTCCCTCCACACCATCGGCGCCTCAAAAACCGTGGACCGCATTATCGACATGTTCCCGGCGGAACAGCAGTCCCAGATCAGGGTGCAGCTCTCGGTGGTGCTGAAGGCCGTGGTGTCCCAGCGCCTTGTCCCCGCCGTGGACGGCAGCCGCATCCCGGTATTTGAGGTGATGGTGGTGAACCCCGCTATCCAGAACCTGATCCGTGATTCGCGCACGCATCAGATTGACAATGCCATCTACAGCGCCCACGGTCAGACGATGCTTTCCATGGATACGGAGCTGGCGGGACTGGTGCGGCAGAAGCTGATTACCCGGGAGACTGCCATTATGTATGCGGTAAACCCGGAGACAATCGCGAAACGGGTGTAAAGAAGGGCAGCCCAACGGCTGCGCTTTTTGCAGGCGCGGCTGCAAAACAGTCATCCGTGGACATTCAGTCAGAATACGAAACTGCGTTTTGGGAGGGGAAATCATGGAACACGCAGTAACCATACGCATGATGGGGGAATATATTGTGACGGTGGAGGGCAGGGAGGATATATCTCTGCCCCATATTTCCCGAAAGGGAGCGGATTTTCTGGAATACCTTGTACTGTGTCAGGGCAAGTCCGCACCGAAGCAGCGCCTGCTGAATATGTTCTGGCCTCAGTACCGCCATGATAATCCGGAGAACGCCATGAAAACGCTGATCAGCCGCCTCCGCAAGGCGCTGAACGAGATTGAGGATGGGCTTGGGGCATGCATCCTCTCCGAACGCGGCGCCTACCGCTTCCAGCCCGTTGACGGCCTGACGGTGGATCTCTGGGAGCTGATGCAGCTTTTTGAGGAGTTCCCGAAGGAGGCCGAGGAAAACAAAAAGCTGGAGGTCTATGCGGTCATCCGCAGCATGTACCGGGGCGATCTGTATCTCTCCGGCGAGCTGGAAGGCGGGGAGGGTTACGCCACGGCTCTGCGCAACAGCTATAAGGCTGCGGTTTACGGCGAAGTTGAGATCCTGAAAAAACGGGAGGAATACAACCGCATCGCTTCGATCTGCAGGGAAGCCCTGGCCGTGGACGGCTTTGACGACCGCCTCAACATGGAACTGATGGAAGCGCTGGCGATTGTCAACCGCACGCAGGACGCCCTGGACCACTATACCCATGCGGCGGACATGAACCGCAAGTATCTGGACGCAGCGCCGAGCCCCGAGATGAAGAGCCTGCGCAGCCGCCTGCTGCGGAACCAGAATACCCTGAACTACAATCTGGATTTTGTGCGCAACGAGCTCCAGGAGAGCGAAAAGCAGCGCGGTGCGTTTGTCTGCGAATACACCATCTTCCGGGAAATTTTCAACCTCCAGGTCTGCAATCTGGACCGTCTGGGCGCAACGCTGTTCCTGGGACTGCTGCTCATTACGGGGCCGGATGAAACCTCGAAGATCGAGGAGAACACCACCCGGTGGACGGATGCCCTCATTGAGATTCTGCGCTCACACTTAAGGCGCGGTGATATCGTCACGAAATTTGCTCCGAATGTGTGTGCGGTGCTGCTCCCGACCGTCAATTATGTCACCGGAAACCTGGTAATGGAGAGAATCCACCAGATCTTCACCTCCAAGTTTACGGAGGAGAATGTCACTTTCCAGTACCGGCTGCGGGAGATGGGACACGGGAAACGCCAGTTCTGAGAAAAGCGGCGGCATGGGGCGCCTGGTCTTGACCGGATCCCCGGGGTGATCATCGCCGGAATACTTCCCGGAAAGGAGGAAAGCGGATCCATGAAGGAGACAGGTGAAAACCATGTGAGAGAAAATCCGGAGAGTGAACGGGGGACAGCACCCGGAATCCTTCCGGAAAACGAGGACTTTTCCGCGCCCGAAGCAGACGCGCCGGAAGCTGGTTTGACGAAGCTCCGGGCAGAAAACGCCAGGCTTCGCGCGGAAATCGATTCCATGCGCCTGCAGCTTGAGGACGCCCTGAACGCGAATGCCGCGAAGGAAGTTTTCCTGAGCAACATGTCCCATGATATCCGTACGCCCATGAATGCCATCGTCGGGATGACGGCGCTGGCCAAAAAGCATATCGATGAGAAGGCCAGGGTCGTGGACGCGCTGGGCAAGATCGAAGTGGCGAGCGCCCATCTGCTGGGCCTGATCAACGATGTGCTGGATATGTCGCATATCAATTCCGGGAAGCTGAACCTTTCGGAAGAGCTCTTTTCCCTCAGCGATCTGCTGCATGACCTGCTGGTGATCGTGCGCCCGCAGGCGGAACAGAGGCAGCACAGCTTCCGCTTTGAGGCCGGGGGAATTGCCGCCGAGAGCCTTTACGGGGATCCGCTTCGCCTGCGGCAGATATTTGTCAATATCATCAACAATGCCGTAAAATATACAAAGGAAGGCGGAGATATCCGGGTCTCGGTGCGCGAGGAAAGCGCCGGGGCGGGGAAAGCACCTGCTCAGCCGCCTGCCGCAGGGGAACGGGTGCAGCTTGTGTTTGTCTGCCAGGACAACGGCCTCGGTATGAGCCGTGAATTCCTGGACCGCATTTTCATGCCCTTTGAGCGTGTGAAGAATACCACAAGCTCCAGGATTGAGGGGACCGGCCTTGGCATGAGCATTGTCAAAAAGCTGATCGAGGCCATGGACGGTTCCATTGTGATTGAGAGCGAGCCCGGAAAGGGCACCCGGGTGGAAGTGCGCATTCCGCTCCGCTTCGAACCGAAGCAGGTAAAAACGGAAGCGCTCCTGGAGAAGCGGCTGCTGGTGATTGAGGCGGATCCGGAGCTGAGGGAAACCTACACCCGCTATCTTGCCGAATTCGGCTTGCGCTTCAGCCTCGCCGCCTCCGCCTCCGAAGCCATAGCGGCCCTGACCGACGCGGACTTCAGAAATGATCCCTATCATGTCGTGATTATCGGAAAAGCACAGGAGCAGACCTCCGATGTCTTTGAACTGGCCGGGTATCTGAAAAAGTTTAACGCCGGATTGTCGGTCATTCTGGCGGGCGAGCAGAAATGGGATGAAATCGAGTACCGGGCCGTGCACAGCGGCATAGACGCGTTCCTGCCGCTTCCGTTCTTCCGGAAATCCCTGATCGGCGGTCTGAACCGTGTGCTGGCCGAAACGGGAGGCGAGGAGAGCCGGCTATCCTCGCCGGATCTTGGCGGGAAGCATATCCTGCTGGCGGAGGACAATCTGATCAACCGGGAGATTGCCTGCGAACTGCTGCAAAGTACCGGGGCCGCGGTGGATACGGCGGAAAACGGGGAAGAAGCCGTAAAGCGCTTTCTGGAATCCGCCAATGGATATTACAGCCTGATTCTGATGGATATCCAGATGCCGGTGATGGACGGCTATACCGCCGTCCGCAATATCCGCGCCTGCGGGCGGGAGGATGCCGCCGGCACGCCGATTTATGCCATGACGGCAAATGCGTTTGCGGAGGATATAGCAAAGGCCAGGGAAGCCGGGATGAACGGGCATATCGCCAAGCCCATCGATATCAACCTGCTGATGCAGCTGCTGAGAAGCCTGGTATAAGGA
>CAMOSC010000037.1 GCA_946624325.1 uncultured Clostridia bacterium | reverse complement strand
ATCAACCGGAAGCTCGGAGAGGTTGGCAAGATAGTGATCCGCGCCCTGCACGTCTGCAACCCAGTCTCTGTGATACTGCATCAGGTCCGGAGCGGTTCCGCTGGAGAGCGTGGTGATCATTTTCTCATAATAACCGTCATATCCCTGATATTCCGCTTCAATGTGGATGTTCGGGTTGAGGGATTCATAAAGCTCGATGGCTTCCAGTGTTGCGGCATGACGCGCATCGCCGCCCCACCAGGAGAAGCGGATGGTAATGTCTTCGGCACTGTCGGCAAAGGCCATGGTGCCAAACATTCCTGCTGTCATGCATCCGGCAAGGAGCAATGCTCCGGCGGTCCTGAGGTTCTTTTTCATTTTTAGTCTCCTTTCGAAGATGAATGCCGGGTTACCGGCAGCTGCGGGTTCGTTTTCCGATGCTTTGCCTGCGTCCGGAGGCTGTCCGGGCAGAACGCTTCTGGCATGGAAAACCTTGGTAAGGTTTATTTTATAGAGTTTTTTTTGAAAAAGGAAGGGGTTCCGTTTTGGAATTCTCTTCCTGAATTCGGGGAAAGGTATCATTTTTTTGGAAAACGCCGCTTCTTTGGGTTGATTTAGACGGGATATTCCCGTATACTGTCATCGGGAGCTCTGAAAAAGGACGGATCGTGTCTGCGCGGAGTATTCCGGACTGATTCGGCGAGATGCTTAAGAGGGATAGGACGGGCCGTGTCTGTAAAGAGTCTCCCGTGTCCGGATGCCGGAAAGCTTCGTATGATCCGGTTTGTTCCTGTTCAGGTCCAGACTCCGGAGACGGTAAAAAGCAGCTGTTTCCAAAGCTGCGGCGTGCTCGACGGGTTCTTGCCGCAGGATGGCCGGAAATATCAGGGAAGGAGACAATCATGTATAATCTTCTGATTGCCGATGATGAGGTTCAGTCCAGGGATACGCTGGCTTCCTGCTTTCCGTGGGATATGGTGGGCTTCCGGGTGACGGGGCAGGCGTCTGACGGCAGAGAGGCTCTGGAGTTTCTGAAAACACACACCGTGCATGCCGTTCTGTGCGATATCCGCATGCCGGTTATGGACGGAATCGAGCTGGCCAGAACCCTGTACGAGAACGGGAAGGATGATATGCCTGCCATTATATTCCTGAGCGGCTACCGCGATTTTTCCTATGCGCAGCAGGCCCTGAAGTATAATGTTTACAGCTATATCGTCAAACCAGCACGCTATCATGAGCTGTCCGAAACCTTTACGGCGCTGAAGGCCGGGATCGATAGAAAAATGGCGGACAGGAAGGACGGCACCGGGGCGGAACCGCCCGGCGATCCGGTGACGGAACGGATTACCGCCTATATTCAGCAGAATTACAGGACCGCTACCCTGACGGAGGCCGCGGAGCTGCTTCGCATGAATGCCAGCTATGTCAGCCAGCTGTTCAAGGAGAAAACCGGCTGCAATTTTTCGGATTACCTGATGGAGGTGCGCATGAAGAAGGCGGCGGAGCTTTTGAAAAGCCCGGATACCATGGTTTATGATGTCAGCAATCAGGTGGGTTATATCAGCCCGAAGAATTTTGCGCGCGCTTTCCGCGGATATTTTGGGAAAACACCGAAAGAATACCGCGAAGCCCACCGGGAATAGAAACGGGAGGGTATAAATGCCTGCAGGAATCAGGAAACTGACGCATTCCATGCATTTCCGCTTTTTCTGGAAAAACCTTGTCATCTACGGACTGCTGACGATCATGCCGGTGCTGCTGCTTCTGGCCGCCGCCCTCGGGATCACAAGGGGGGAAGCAGAACGCTCTGCCAGAAACAGCTGCGGCAATTTACTGCTGCAGACAGACCTGCGCATCACAGGACTGTTTGAAGAAATAGACAGCATATACCTGTATTTTTCCGTCAATGCCGAGGTGACGGCCTATCTGCCCCGTACCCTCAAAAAGGAAAGCCTTGACCGGGAAGAACTGAAAAAAACGGCTACCTATGCTTCTTATCTTCAGAATTATACGAATACCAGCAATCTCCTTCGATCCGTCTATGTTTACTATGACAATCCCTACGGGCGCTTTCTCTCCTCCGAGGCGGGGCAGATATCCCGCCTGGAAGGGTACTATGATACGGGGTGGTTTGCGTCTTACAAGGCCGAAAAGGAAGAAGAGCGGGGAGCGGCGTCAACCCGGGATACCTGGTATGAACTGCGGTCCGTACGGCGGAATGACTTTTCAAAACCGTTTGATGTGATAACGGTATACCGGAAGATTCACTCCTCTTTGTCGAGGAAAACGGTCGGTGTGATCGCCGTTCAGCTGGACTGTGCGCGTCTTCTGAATGATCTCAATGCCCTTAAGCTGTCCCGCAGCCACATCCTCGCGGTAGCTGACAACAACGACCAGATCCTGCTGCAGACCCGGGATGCCGGGGATCTCTCGGGGGTGCTTGCGGGAAGCCGGGAAACTTTGTCTCAGGATGGTGACTTCAGGACCGTAGAGCTGCAGGGGAAGAAATACCTGCTGATGGCCCATGAGACGTCCAGGAATGAGGACTGGCTGTACTTTTCCCTGCAGCCTGTCTCTGAAGTCTATGCTGCGTCGGGGCGTCTTACAGGACTTCTCCTGCTTGTCGCCGCCCTGGCCTTTGCCGTGAGCATCCTCCTGGCCGGGATAAAGGCGGCTCAGGATTACAGG
Source organism: uncultured Clostridia bacterium (assembly GCA_946624325.1). Classification (GTDB taxonomy): domain Bacteria; phylum Bacillota; class Clostridia; order Lachnospirales; family Lachnospiraceae; genus Anthropogastromicrobium. Next base: position 13,629 of record CAMOSC010000037.1, on the reverse strand, counting down.
AAGCTGGAAAACATTCTGGATATTTTAAACAACCCGGAGAAGGCCGTCAGCGAAAGCATCCCCGCCTCAGCCGTCAATACCGACCCATACAGCTACATCTCCGGAAACCTTCTGCGGATGTATCTGCGGGAAAACCTTCTTCAGCAGCAGATTTCGGAGAAAAAGTACCAGATGCAGATCCTGGAGATGCAGGCGCTTCAGCAGCAGATCAATCCGCATTTTCTGTTCAACACGCTTCATTCCATCTATTGGGAGGCAGTGCGCCTTTCCGGTGGGCCGAACAGCTGCGCCAAGGCTGTTTCCAATCTCTCCGATCTCATGGAGTACTCCCTCGGGGATCCGAAGGTCCCCGTGAAGCTGTCGGAGGAGATCAAGGTTCTTCAGGCATATCTGGAAATCCAGCAGGCGCGGTACGGCGACAAATACAGGGTGCTTTGGGATATTGAGGAGGAAGCCATTATATTTCCGATTCCGAAAATGATCCTTCAGCCGCTGGTGGAAAATGCCATTCATCATGGTATCCGCAACAAACCCGAACAGGGAATCATCAAGATCAAGGCACGGCTTCACGGGGACATGGTATCCATTGCCGTTATCGATACCGGCGTCGGGATCGCACCGGAAAAACTGGACGGGCTGAAGAAACAGCTGAGTTCGGAAGAGCCGCTTTCAGCGGGGAGCATCGGACTGCAGAATACCCACAGGCGGCTGGTACTGGCATACGGAGAGGCCTGCGGTATCCGCATCCTGAGCAGGGAAGGGCGCGGAACGGTAGTTGGTTTTCACATTCCCGCGACAAGGAAATGACCATTCGGGAAGCATGCATACCGCAAATGCCGCGTCGGCCGGAAGGTTTGGCCCGGCTGAAAAAATGGCTCTGAACAGTGACAAAAAAGGAGAGAATATCCATGCCGCCTGTATCGATCCTGATTAAACCCGCATCCGGACTTTGCAATATGCGCTGTGATTACTGCTTCTACCGCGATGAACAGAATAACCGGGAGACGGAAAGCTTCGGCATCATGACGGAGGAGACGCTGAAAAATGTCATACGGCGGTCGCTGATCCCGGCGGAAGGGGCTTATTCCATTGTTTTCCAGGGCGGGGAACCGACCCTTGCCGGACTTCCGTTTTTTGAAAAGGCTGTTGCTTTCGTGCGGCAGTACAACCGGAACAACATCCCGGTTACCCTTGCTCTTCAGACAAACGGATATGCAATCGATGAGAAGTGGTGTGCTTTTTTCCGGGACAACGGCTTCCTGCTCGGGCTTTCCCTGGACGGGACACAGGAAATCCACGACCGCTACCGCCATGCGGCCGGCGGAGGCGGCAGCTATGAACGGGTTCTTCAAACTGCCGGGCTGTTTGAACGTTTTGGGGTGGAATACAATATCCTGACCGTTGTACACCGGGAGATCGCCGAAAATATCGGGGAAATCTACCGGGATTACCGGAGGAGGGGCTTTCATTACCTTCAGTTTATCCCCTGCCTGGATCCGATCGGCGGGGAGCGGGGAGGGCTGCCGTGGTCGCTGACCCCGGAAGCCTACGGGGATTTCCTGGTGCGGCTGTTTGATCTCTGGTATGCGGATTACCGCAAGAACCGGCAGCCCTATATCCGGCAGTTTGAAAACTATATTGGAATCCTTCTGGGTGTCCCGCCCGAGGCCTGTGACCAGAGAGGGTACTGCGGTAGCCAGATGGCGGCTGAGGCGGACGGATCTGTCTATCCCTGTGATTTTTATGTGCTGGATCCGTACTGTCTCGGAAATCTGAACAGGGACAGGCTTCCGGTTATTGACGAAAACAGGAGAAGGATCCGCTTCGTGGAGCGCTCGCTCATGGTGCCTGAGACCTGCAGGGCATGCGCGTATTACGGCATCTGCAGGGGAGGCTGCTATCGGAACCGCATGGAAACGGGGGATGCGGCGGGGCTAAATTTCTATTGCCCCGCGTACAGGCGCTTTTTCGGCCACGCCCTTGAACGGATGAAAGCAATTGCCGGGGAGATCCGGGCAAACAGGGGTCTGGCATAGAGCTGGTCCGCTTTCAGCACAATTAAGAGGGAGGAGATTCAAAATGAACCGTTGTAAACCGCTGAGATTTTTGCTGGGATGTGCAGCTGTCTGCCTGATGCTGCTTCTGCATCCGGGGGACAGGGCTTTTGCCGCGGATGTCCTGGATGATGCCTCCACGGGGAGGGTGATCGTACTGCTCGGGGATTCCTATGGGGCGGGCTGGACGCCGGAGGGGATGGTGCCGGGCTGGATTGCGCTGACAAAGGCTGAACTGAGCAATGTGCGGATCGAATCGTATTCATACGGCGGAGAATGCTACTCCAATATCGGGACCGGGGAGCGCAACGTCCTGGACTGCCTGAAGATCATAGAGACCTGGCTTCATGACAAGGAAGCGGTTACGGATATCATCTTTGTGGGCGGCGCCGTGGATTATTACCTGGCAAGCCCGCAGCAGACCTTCAACGGCCTGGCGATTTTCCTGGACCATATCCGCAGGAATTACCCGAACGCCAACGTCGTAAACGGGTTCTGCGCCTGGTCAAGCATCCCTTATGCAAAGGAAATGGTGCGGCGGAAATACGCCGATACCTATGTGCATTTCCCGGAGTACGGGGTTTACGATATTCCCGAGATGGTCGGTGTCCTGAATGCCCGGGACGACTGGTTTTCCCCCTCTGACCACGGACATCCGACGGAACCGGGCGAGCGGGTGATAGCGGGTACCCTTGTGAATTATATCCGGAACAATATCCTGATCGGCGGGCCGCAGGCAAACGGCCTGCTCCGCTACAGAATAGACGGCAGGCAGTATGTGGTGAAAAACGGTATCGTGGACAAAACCTTCAACGGACTGTACTATAACAGTGCCGATGATACCTGGTACTACATCCGCAGGGGCCGGCTGGAGGAATCCTATACGGGGCTTGTGCCCTACAACGGGAGGCAGTACTATGTGCAGAACGGCCGCCTGGAATGGGGCTTTGACGGGGTGATCTTTGCGGACGGGGTTCCGAAGATGATCTGCAACAGTACGCTTTCCGAAGCGTACAAAGGGCCCGGCTGGTACGAAGCGGGGAAAACCTGGTATTATTTCGAAAACGGGGAGCACTGCACGGAGTACACGGGTCTTGCCTGGTTCAGCCCGACAGATACCTGGATGTATATTGAAAACGGCATGTTTAACGGCGATTATACCGGTTTTGTCTATTATCCGTACGCCGGCGCGAGCTTCTATGTGCAGAAGGGCGTGCTTTACTGGGGTTTTTACGGCTTTGCCGACCTGGACGGCGCGTCATATTATGTGGAAAACAGCCGCCTTTCAGACAGAAGCGGGTTTGCATATCCGGGCACGGATGATACCTGGTATTATCTGTCGGACGGGCGTTTGATGAAGGAGTATACCGGGCTTGCCTACTTCGATTACAATGATACCTGGTATTATTTCCGGAACGGCGTTCTGAGCTGGGGCGTCGAGGCTTTGGTTCCCTACAACGGAAATACCTATTACGTTTCAAACAGCACACTCACCTGGAGGATTGACGGGGATGTGACCGTGGACGGAAGAACGGTTCACCTTGTGAATTCCACGGTTCGATAAGGAACTGTACGAAAAAAACTCGGGGTAGAGGCGAAGTATAGATTTCGTTCTGCAAGGCGGAGGAAACCGCGACAATCGCAGCATTACCTTAGCGCTGCGATCTGTCGGCATGGCTCAATGGAAGGGACGGAAGGGCGGATGATTCCGCCCTTCCGGTTCTTTCGGGCCGGCGACAAGCACCCTTCCGGTTCTTTTCGGGCCGGCGACAAGCACCCTTCCGGTTCTTTTCGGGCCGGCGACAAGCAGCTTTCCGGTCATTTCGGGCCGGCGACAAACACCTTTCCGTCCGAATAAAGAATCACGCTTTCCCCGGTGCCGGGCACTTTTGCGCACAGCTCAAAGAGCGAGGAGGTGGTTTCTATGCGGAGGGTATCCGGCAGGGTGAAGGAGGCGTTTTCTGGGCAGGGAGCATACTTCTTCAAGACTGCAAGAAGCTTCCCCGGATCTTCCGTATAGCATCCGTTTATATCCCGGAAAATCTGCTCGGCGTAATAAAGCTTCCTGAGCTCCCATTTCACAAGCTCCGCCGGGGGGATGACGCCTTCGTGGCAGAGAGCCGCAAAGCGCTCATTTCTTATGGCTGCGGGGGCTGCGTTCCCGGCATATCCGGTCTTTCCGGGCGTCAGGCCGGATATGCCGGAGGGCAGCGAACCGGCCGGATTGCCGCAGAAAAAGACAAATGCCCACAGCTCCGGATAATGAATGTTGATGACCCCTGTGGGTGCCCAGACCCAGTTGTCCTCCGGAAGAGGCCTTCCGCTTTCCGGGCTGATGCGCTTTTCCCAAGCGCTGCCTTTTTTGTCCACCTTCCACTGGACTCTGGAAAAATTCATCCTGTAAAAGCTCCCGGCTTCCGGGGGCTTTCTTGTTTTGCTGCATTCCGCAAGGGTTTCAAAGGGGATGACCACCTCCACGGACCAGTACCGGTTGTCGGCATCCGCATCATTCAGCACACCGCAGACCTTCACCGCGGAACGAAGGCCTTTGAGCTCCAGCCCGTTTACGGGAGAGCCTCCGTCCCGGTACGCCTTCGTGAGCAGCAGGTCCCAGTTGGTATTGCGGGCATTCATCTCATATTCCACATACTCCTGGGTGTCGGAGTCCGGGTCGATGAAGATCTCAAAGTCATTGTCCTGAAAAATCACGCAGTCATGCTCGGTCTGATGGGCCCAGATTTCATTCCCTTCAAGAACGGCTCCGATATAGAGGTTTTCATCGTCCCAGAGGAGCTTTGCCCGGGTTGAAAAGGGCGGCGCGGGCCTCTGTGGTCCTTCGATATCCTCAAAGGGAGCGGTAAACGGTGCATCCGCCCAGAAATCCTTGTCGAGGTTTCCGTCCGGGACCAGGCGGTAAGGAGCCCTCCCGCAGAAGTAGACGGGCGGGGCGAAGGGGATGCGGGGGATGGGGATACGGATATTGTCAGACATGTGTCTGCCTCCTCTCTGAGAAGTTTTGTACGTTGACCTGATGCCGCGGATGACTGTTTTGCAGCCACGCCTGCAAAGGACGCAGCCGTGGGCAAAATGAACGTTTGAAGCAGGGAACAATCGCACAGATAATCAACGTACGGGCCGCAAAAAGGCGAAAGTGCGTGCTGTTAGAGCAAAATAGACAAAAAAACATTCACTTTCACAGGAAAACTACTGAAAAACGCAATTAATTGTTGACATCAGCGGATTTATCATGTAAAATTATAACAACATTCCGTTGATCCTGCAAGGGTTTTGCAGATCAGTCATCTAATTTTACCTATTGACGAAGGAGGATTTTATGAAGAACCTGAAGAAAATGCTTTCCCTGACCTGCTGCGCATCCATGATCATGGGCCTTGGCGTTATCGCCCATGCCGAGGAAGAAGAAAAATATGATTTCGGCGGCGTTACCATCAAGTGCTTCGGCAGCGTATGGGACAACCTGGACAAAGAGGATGCCGATGAGAAATGGGCTGAGGCAAAGGCTTATGTCGAGGAGAAGTACAACGTTGTTCTTGAGCATGCCACCATGGACGGCTATGACGGCTACAACGATGACGACCTGCTCATCGCCTCTGTTTCCGCGGGAGATCCGGTAGCGGACATCATCACCCTGAACCCCGAATCCCTGGTTGCCTGCTACATGAACGGCATCCTTTTCGATGAGACCCCGTATCTGGATGATCTCCAGGTAGGTTCCATCTATTCCGACGCCGGAACATGGCAGGGCAAGTGCTACGCCATCTCCTACGACAACCTCGGCGACGCATGGGTTCTCGCTTATGACCGCAAGTATCTCGAAGAGATCGGCATGGAAAAGACCCCGACCGACATGTTCATGGAAGGCAAATGGGACTATGAGAGCTTCAAGGAGTACTGCGTCGAGATGAAGTCCAATCTTCCGGACGGCGTATATCCCATCGGCCAGTATCCGTATCACTGGATGACCATGGCAGCCGGCGCGAACGGCAAGGCTCTGGTTGACTCCGACGGCCGCCTGAACATGGCTTCCGATGAAGTTGTCGAGGCTATGAGCTTCTATCAGGAGCTGGAGAACGAGGGCCTCGCATATCCCATGACCTATCTTGAGGACGGCAGCCGCGACATCGCTTATCAGTTCAGCGACGAGAGAATCGTTATGGCCAGAGTAGAGGTCTGGGAGCTGGGCGGACTTTCCGAGAACACCGAGTTCGGTATCACCTACTGGCCGTGGGGCTCCAATGTTACCTGCGACGGTGACTACACTACGCTGAGCGACAACTATAAGGTCAATACCGTTTACTGGGGCGCTGACGCCGTAGTGGATCTCTCCTGCGAGAAGCTCGGAATCCCCGGCGAAGTCATGCACAAGATCATCTATGATTACAGGGACTATGCGGATGATAACACCTTCATGCATGACGCATGGGAAGCAGAGCAGGCGGGCGACTTCGTTCTGTACGGCAAGGAAGCCGGAGATCCGAGAAACTTCTTCACCGAGCAGGATATCGAGCTGTTTGACTGGGCTCACAGCCGTTTCCAGGCAGACCTTTCCTGGACGCTTGACTCCGCGGAGATCATCCGGATCTGGGATGCCGCAAGGGAAGTGCTGGTTGACCGTCTCGACGCAAGGTCCACACTGGAGTCCTACTACAACGAGGGTATCGCCAACCTGAAGGATGCCGGCTTCACCTATGATGAAGAGGCCGAAGGCGCTGCCGAAGAAATTGCTACCGAAGAAGTGGCAACCGAAGCTGAATAATCCGGCAGGACGGAGGAGCGTATAACCGCTTCCGTCTGAATGAAAAACGGGCAATAGGCTGCCCGGCATGATAAGAGGGGCTGTGTCTGCTGCTAACAGTGCATACAGCCCCTTTTTCTTTAAGGAACTGCAGCGAAACAGGTTATTTGCATACAGTTCTTAAGAATCAACCCGACAGGAATGGTGACAGGTGTGAAGAAAAAAGAGAGAATTCAGAAAATCGTCGTGCTGCTCATCGCGGCGGCGGTCATAGCCTTCATCATATGGAACCGGATTGCGTCAGACCGGAAGAATCTTGCGCTTCGGTCCGAACTGATGGCCGGCACCTATGAGCTGACCGATCCGTACGCCGAGAACATTGCGTATAACGATTATCTTACAGAACACGGCGGTGCACCCGGGACGAAGGGGGGCAGCGCCGTTGTAAGCATTCCGGCGGACAGCTATACGGAAAGTGAAGGCAGTGCGCCGGAAACACTGGACGAGGGAAATATCCTGACCGGGGATACCGGAAGCGTTACCTGGGAGGCTGAAATTCCGGAATCCGGTTTCTATACGGTTTCCGTTCGATTCTATCCCGCTGCGGACAGTGAAAAAAATATTGTCCGGAAGCTGTATATCAACGGGGAGGTGCCCTTCGCGGGAGCCGAAGCGCTGTCTTTTGAGCGGCGCTGGGTCGACGAGGATAAGGATTACCTCATGGTAAATGGCAGCAACCAGGCAAGCCCCACCCAGCTTCAGGACCCGCAGTGGACCGTGAAGCTCCTGGAATCCTCCGACAAGTCGGTAGAGGGGCCGTACATGTTCTGGCTGGAGAAGGGAACCAATACCCTGACCCTTGAGGCCGTTTCGGCGTCCCTGGGCATTTCGGAGATTGCGCTTGCCCCGGCGGAAAAGCTACCCGCATACGCGGAATATCTTTCTGCCCATGAGGCGGAAAGGGCTGTCAGCGCGGATACCCTGAGCGAGGCCGCAAAGGCACAGGCTGAGGAAGCGGGAGAGCAAAGCGGGAGGGCAAAAGCACCCGCAGCCCTTTCAAAGGGGCTGATTACCGTTCAGGCGGAGGACGCCGAGGCCAAGTCCAGCTCCATGTTAGTCGTGCAGAATGACCGAACCTCGCCGCTGACCGTGCCGTATCATGCCAGCAATATCGTCATGAATACCATCGGCGGGAGCAGCTGGAAGGATGCCGGCATGGGCATCAGCTGGAAATTCACGGTGCCGGAGAGCGGCATGTACAGGCTTGCGGCCCGCTTTATGCAGGCGGAAAACCGCGACTTCTACTCTGTGCGCGAGCTGAAGATCAACGGCGAAATCCCCTTCGCGGAGGCCGCCGCCCTGAAATTCGGCTATAAGAACGGCTTCCAGACCGAGTTTTTCGGCGATGAAAACGGCCCTTACGAGTTTTACCTGGAGAAGGGCGAGAACCTGATTACCCTGACGGTCAGCCTGGGAGACCTGGCCTACGCGGTGGAGCAGACCCGCATCAGCGTCAAGAATTTCAACGCGCTGTACCGGAGACTTACGGCCGTTATGAGCAGCACGCCGGACGAATACCGCGATTACGATATTGTCTCCAATGTTCCGGAGATGGTGGACGTCATGAAGACGGAGTATTACCGTCTGAACACGGTTATGAATTCCCTGGGCGACACCGTCGAGAAGAGCACGAAGACCAGGGAGATTGCGAAGCTCATGCTTCAGCTGGAGGATCTGATCGAGAAGCCCGACCGGATTTCCAGGCAGCTCTCGACCTTCAACGATAATATTACGGCCATCAGTGAATGGATGCTTTCCCTGGATGAGCAGCCCCTGCAGCTGGATTATCTCATGCTTGCGGGCGAGGGTAGCAGCCTGCCGAAGGCGGAGGGAAACTTCTTCCAGAACCTGGGCCATGGCTTCAGCGCCTTTGTGGGCTCCTTTACCAACGATTATAAAGTGCGCGGCACCGGTTCTGAAAAGAAGGATAAAAAGCTCCAGGTATGGATCGCCACCTCCACAAGGGATCAGTACGATATCCTCGAACGCCTGGTGGAGCGCTCCTTCGGGGACGCCTCCTATGAGGTGGATCTGAAGATGGTCGGCGCGGATACGGTTATGCCGGCCACCCTCACGGGCAACGGCCCTGATGTGGCCCTGCAGCTCAACTATACCATGCCCACCAACTTTGCTTACCGCAACGCGGGGTACGACCTTAAGCAGTTTGACGACTTTGAAGAGGTTGCGGCATGGTTTGCGCCTGCAGCGGTGGAGTATTTCGAGTATGAGGGCGGCACCTACGGACTGCCCGATGAGATGAGCTTCCCGGTGCTGTATTACAGACAGGATATTCTGGATCAGCTGGGCTTTGACGTGCCTGAAACCTGGGAAGAGCTGGAAGCCCTGCTTCCGTATCTCCAGGCGGAGAACATGAAGGCTTACTTCACGACCACCGGCTACACGCTGCTCGGCGGCTACAGCTCCACCTCCACAAAGCCCGTGAATGCGGTATACACGTCGATGCTTTACCAGAACGGCGAAAAGCTTTACCGGGACGGCGGGCTGAGGAGCAACCTGGATGCTCTGGAATCTCTGCTGGTCTTCAAGAAGTGGACCGAGTACTATACCAAACAGGACTTTGACGTTTCCATCAGTGTGGTCACCCGTTTCCGTACGGGCGATGCCCCGGTGGTCATTGAGGATTACACCTATACCAACAACATCCTGGCTGCTGCGCCGGAAATCGACGGGCAGTGGTCCATCGCCCCCATCCCCGGTACCATCCGGGAGGACGGGAGCTTCGACAGGAGCGTCGCCGTCACGGTGGGCGGTTCCATGATCCTGAAAAACAGCGTGGAGGCAAACGGCACCGCCGAGGAGGCCTGGGATTTCCTGAAGTGGTGGGTCAGCGAGGACACGCAGCTTGCGTATTCCAGGGAACAGCAGGTGATCTACGGCGATTCCGGCAACTTCCCCATCGCAAACCTGGCGGCTCTCCGGCGGCTTGCGGAGGAGCGCGGCTACGGGGATACCGTTAATGAAACCATTGAGTGGTCCAGAGGCATCCCGCAGGTTCCGGGCGGATACATTTCCGGAAGATATGTGGAGAACGCCTTCCTCACCGTGGTGAACGACTATACCGACCCGGTGGATACAATGTTCGGCATGGTGCGGTATGTGAACCAGGAAATCAAAAACAAGCGTGCCGAGTTCGGTCTTTCCGATGTGATCCCCGCAGAGACGGAGACCAAAGCCGCCGGCAGCTCTGCTAAAGCGGAAACCGCCGGAGCGTCAACGGAGGCTGCGGAAGCGGAGACAGCCGGAGAGACAACGGAGGCTGCTGAAACAGAAACCTCCGAAGCGGTAACGGAGGCAGCAGAAGCGGAAACAGCCGAAGCGACAACGGAGGCAGCGCAAACGGAAACAGCCGAAGCGGTAACGGAAGCAACGGAGGCTGAAACGGAACTTGCCGCAGACGGCACAAAGGAGGGGCAGGAATGAGAAAACTGAAAATTACCCTCAGAGAGATGAAGCGGAACAGGGTATTGTATCTCATGATGCTGCCGTTCCTCATCTTCTTCTTCACCTTCGCGGTTTATCCGGTGCTGCAGGCGATCTACTACAGCTTTACGGATTACAACATTCTGGAAGCCCCGAATTTTATCGGCCTGGAAAACTACAGAAAGCTTTTCCTGGAGGATACCATTTTCATCAAGGCTATCCAGAATACCTTTATCATTGCGGTCTTCGTAGGCCCCCTGGGTTATATTCTTTCTTACCTGTTAGCCTGGATGATCAATGAACTGCCCCATTGGCTGGGCACCATTCTCACGGTGATTTTCTATGCGCCGTCCATGGCCGGTAACTCCATCATGATCTTCGCCCTGATCTTCTCCAACGACTCCACCGGATACTTAAACGGTATCCTGCTGAAGTACGGCTTTATCTCCGAGAGGATCCTGTGGCTGTCGGATTCCAGCTATATTCTTCCGGTGGTCATCCTGGTGTCGGTATGGATGAGCCTCGGTGTCGGCTTCCTGTCCTTCGTTGCCGGTATCAAAGGCGTGGATGAAGCCCAGTATGAGGCGGCAGCCATCGATGGTATCCGCAACCGCTGGCAGGAGCTCTGGTATGTCACACTCCCGAACATGAAGCCACAGCTTTTGTTCGGCGCGGTCATGTCCATCACGAATGCCCTGTCGGTCGGCGGCGTGGCGGATGCGCTGGTCGGCTTCCCAAGCCCCAACTACGCTTCGCACACGATTGTCAACCATCTGAACGACTACGGCCTGATCCGCATGGAGATGGGCCGGGCCTCGGCGATCGCCGTGATCCTGTTCTTTATCATGATTCTCTGCAACCTTCTCTTCAGGAAATTCCTGTCGAAGGTTGGAACCTGACGGGAAAGGAGGGAGAATATGAGCATTATTTCAAAGCTGAAAAAGCACCGCAAGGGCAGGCTGGATATGCGAAGCTCCACAGCGCGCCAGAGCAGCCGGAGTTTTCTCGGAAACCTGCTGCTTGGCATCGTGCTGTTTTTGCTTGGCTTCCTGTTCCTTTTCCCGGTCATCTATATGATCAACCAGGCATTAAAGCCCCTGAACGAAATGTATATGTTCCCGCCGAAGCTATTTGTGCAGAACCCCACCGTGAACAACTTCCGGGATTTAAGCCGCATCCTGGCCAACACCCTGGTGCCGTTCTCAAGATACCTGTTTAATTCGCTGTTTGTGGTAATCATCGGTTCCATCGGACATATCCTGACGGCTTCCATGTGCGCGTACCCGCTGGCGAAGTACAAGTTCCCGGGCTCGAAATTCATTTCCGCCCTGATCGTGTACTCCCTGATGTTCAACGCCACCGTCACCATGGTCCCGAACTTTATCACCATCTCCAGGCTCCACCTGATCGACTCCTACTGGGCGATCATCTTCCCGCAGTTCGCGTCGACCCTGGGCCTGTACCTGATGATGAACTTCATGGAGCAGATTCCCGACAGCCTCATTGAGGCGGCGAGGATTGACGGCGCCGGGCAGTTCAAGATCCATATCCGGATCGTGCTTCCCCTGGTCAAGCCGGCGGCCATCACCGCGTTTATTCTGGTGTTCCAGTCCCTCTGGATCAACACCGGTGACCGCTATATCTACACCGAGAAGCTCAAGAGCGTTGCCTACATGCTCTCGCAGCTGGCAGGCGCCTCCAATGTGGGCGTGGCCCGTGCCGGCGTGCTGGCCGCGGCTTCCGTCATCATCTTTATTATCCCGGTAACCGTTTTCCTGATCATGCAGACGAACGTCATCTCAACCATGGCGACTTCCGGCATGAAGGAATAACCAGGCACAGGAGGATCCTATGAAAAGATTATATAAAAAGCTCCTCGCTGCGATGCTGTGCCTGATCCTGGCAGCAGGCTTACTGCCCGCAGCCGCGGGAGCGGATTCCTATACCTACAATATCTGGAACGATGCCATTCCCTCACCGGATGCCTACGAGTGGGTTGCCAGCATCCGCGGACAGGATATCGGGACCGATGCCTTTACAGGCCTCTCCGATATCTGCTACCAGAACGGCCTGCTGTACATCGCCGTGACCGGGGCCGTTATCGTGACGGATGAAGAATTCAATTATCAGTTCTCCATTACGGACTATGAGACCGATGCGGGTCCCGCAAAAATCGCCTCGCCAACGGGCCTGTTTGTCACCGAGGGCGGAGATATCTATGTCTGCGAGGAGGGCAGGGGAGAGATCGTCCAGTTCAGTCCGGACCGGAAATGGGTCCGCACCCTGACCGATCCCGGGATAAACGGCCTGGAATCGGTGAAATTTGCACCCACAAAAGTGGTGGTGGATGCCAATGACCGTATCTTCGTCAAGGCCAAGAGCGTCTATGAAGGCATCATTGAGCTGACGCCCGAGGGCGAGTATTCCCGCTTTGTAGGCGCCAATACGGTTGCCCCGTCCCTCACGGACCGGTTCTACCGCATGATCGCCACCGATGAACAGATCTCCCGCATGACGCTGTGGCTGCCCACGGACTACAGCGATATCGCCATGGACCAGGACGGCTTCCTCATGGCAACGGTCCGCGACAGCAATTCGGACAATCCGGTGCGCAAGCTCAATTCCGGAGGCTCCGATATCATGCCGGAGTACGATACGATTCCCTCCGCCATGGGCGATTACAAAAACGGTATTTCCACATCGCGTCTGATCAACATCACCACCAGCGAGGACGGCCGTTTTGCCGTGCTGGACTCCCTCATGAACCGCGTATTTGTGTACAGCAACAGCGCCCTGCTGGTGTATACCATCGGCGGCATGGGCAAGCAGGAGGGAAGCCTGAACAGCCCCGTGGACATCTGCTTCATGGAGGACAAATTCCTAGTGGCGGACCTGGTCGCAAAGAGCATCGAGGTGTTCAGCCCGACACCCTACGGAACGCTGATCAATGAGGCGCTGCGCTATCAGGGCGAATACGATTATGAAACGGCCGCGGAGTACTGGAACCAGGTGTACGATATCAATCCGAGCCTTGTGGCCTCCAGTATGGGCCTCGGCAAGCAGGCGCTGCGCGCGGGTGATTTTGAGGCCGCCATGGAGCACTTTAAGGCCAGCGGAGAGCGGGAGGAGTATTCCTCCGCTTACGAGCGTATCCGCGAGGATTTCCTGAGCCGCAATTTCGTGAAAATCCTTCTGGGAATTGCAGGAGTGATCCTGGCGCTGGTACTGATCAGCAAAATCTTTAAGAAGCTCAATACCCTCGAAGGCTACCGGGAGAACCGTTTTGTAAAGCTTCTGAAAAAGTTCCGGTATACGGTG
>CAMOSC010000036.1 GCA_946624325.1 uncultured Clostridia bacterium | reverse complement strand
CGCATCCGCCGGAGGCTTTATAGTGAACGTCAAGTTTTTTCTGACGTTCACTATAGTTACACTTAATAATTGCCGGAGGCAATTATTCTAGTGTAACTGCATATACCGCGGCACAGAATTGCAATCTGCAGTTAAATTCGTTCGCGAGTATAAAGCTTAAGAACATGAAGGGCGTCGCGAAGCACCGCGCCTGCATAAAAGCCGTCCCCAGCCTGACCGTCTCCGGCTCGGAGATAAACGCGCCGATGATGGGCCCCGCAAATACCCGGTAAAGCACCACGCACACCGCCGCGCAGCTCAGCCCGGCTACGCGGGAAGCCGTGAAAAAGGCTCTTCATATTTTACCGCAGCTTTCCGTTGAGGGCAATGTCTTTTTGCAGCTGTTCAGACCATCTTTCTATAACCGTTTTCAAGACTGCCGCACTTGCGTTTTATGCCAATCTTGATTATAATGAAAATTATCAGAGCAACGGCTCCCGGACAGTTTGCAGTCTGCACAGCGAAAGGATGTGAAATTCATGAAATTCATCACCATCGGGGAACTGCTCATGCGCCTCTCCCCGCCCAACTACGACAAAATCCGTACCACCGGCTCCTATGTGGTGAACTTCGGCGGGGCTGAGTCCAATGTTGCCGTGAACCTGGCCAACCTCGGTGTGGATACCACCTTTTTTACGGTGCTTCCCCACAACGATATCGGCCGCAGCGCCATCCGTTCCCTGAAAGCCAACGATGTGCACACCACACCCATTATCAAGGCCGGCGAGCGCATGGGCCTGTACTATCTGGAAGAGGGCATCGGCGTTCGCTCCTCAAAGGTCATCTACGACCGGAAAAACTCCTCCTTTGCTGAGTATGATTACAGCACCGTGGATTTCGAACAGCTGCTCTCCGGCTACGACTGGCTGCATCTCTCCGGCATTACGCCGCCGCTCTCGCCCAACTGCGGCGTGCTGATCGAGAAAGCGCTCAAGGCCGCCAAACAGCTGGGCCTGACCACCAGCTTCGACTGCAATTTCCGCAGCATGCTCTGGACCTTCGAGGAAGCCAGGGACGTCATCACCGGGTACCTGCCCTATGTGGATGTCCTCATCGGCATTGAGCCGCTGCATCTGCAGGATGAGAACGGCAAAGACCTCAAGGACGGCCTTTCCATGCAGCCGGAATATGAGGACCAGGACCGCGTGTTCCAGGCCATGGCCGAGCGGTGGAATTTCAAGGCCATCGCCAGACATGTGCGCTATACCCACTCCAGCAGCGAAAATTCCCTCAAGGGCTTCCTGTACTTTGACGGGGAGACCTACGAATCCAAACTGTTCCGCTTCCAGATTCTGGACAGGGTTGGCGGCGGCGACGCGTTCGCCTCGGGCCTGATCTATGCCCTGATGGAAAACTACAAGCCCAGGGAGATCATCAATTTCGCCGTGGCGTCCTCCGTAATGAAGCATTCCATCCATGGGGATACCAACATTACCGATGTGGAAAGCATCCGCAGGCTGATGAACCAAAGCTATGATGTGCAGCGGTAAGGAATAATGGAGAACTTGAAGCGGAGGAACCTGTTCCGCCCGGCTTAGAATTATGAAAAACTTGAGCCGGAGAAACCTGTTCCGCCTGGCTTAATATTACGAAAAACTTGGTCCGGAGGAACCGGTTCCGCCTGACTCATTAACATCCTATGAAAGGAGAAATAAGTGCATGACAACTGATCCCGCTCTGCAGTGCGCAGAAAAAGGCCCTATTACGGAGGAACTCCTGACACGTATGAACGCCTGGTGGCGCGCTGCCAACTACCTCTCCGCCGGACAGCTTTACCTGCTGGAGAATCCCCTGTTAAAAAAGCCCCTGACAAAGGACATGATCAAGAAAAAGATTGTGGGACACTGGGGTACCGTTCCCGGCCAGAACTTTGTGTTTGTTCATTTAAACCGTGCCATCAAGCGGTATGACCTGAACCTCATCCTTCTCTCCGGTCCCGGCCACGGCGGCAATTTCTACATTGCCAACGACTACCTGGACGGCAGCTACAGCGAGATTTATCCCAATATCTCCGAGGATGAGGACGGCATGGCAAAGCTTTTCAAGCAGTTCTCCTTCCCGGGCGGCGTTCCCAGTCACTGCGCGCCTGAAACCCCCGGCTCCATCAACGAGGGCGGCGAGCTGGGCTACGGCATTGCCCATGCCTTCGGCGCAGTATTCGACAACCCGGACCTGATCGCCGCGGTTACCGTGGGCGACGGCGAGGCCGAGACCGGCCCCCTGGCGACATCCTGGCAGAGCAACAAGTTCCTGAACCCTGTATCGGACGGAGCTGTGCTGCCGATCCTCCACCTGAACGGCTACAAGATTGCCAACCCCACCATCTTTGCCCGCATGAGCCATGAGGAGATTGTGGATTTCTTCCACGGCTGCGGCTGGGAGCCCTATTTCGTGGAGGGCGAAGACCCCATGCCCATGCACAAAAAGATGGCGGAAACCATGGACATCGTGATTGAGCGCATCAAGGCAATCCAGAAGCACGCTCGCGAGACCGGGGATACCGCAAGACCCGTCTGGCCCATGATCATCCTGCGCACACCCAAGGGCTGGACCGGCCCGAAGGTAGTGGACGGACAGCGCATCGAGGGCAATTTCCTTGCGCACCAGGTTCCCATCATGATGGACAAACCCGAGCATCTCGGGCTGCTTGAGGAGTGGCTTAAGAGTTATCACGCCGAGGAACTCTTCGATGAGAACGGGCGCCTGATTCCCGAGCTTAAAGAACTGGCTCCCAGGGGCGATGCCCGAATCGGAGCAAACCCCAACGGCAACGGCGGCCTGCTGCTGCGCGACCTGCGCCTGCCCGATTTCCGCGATTATGCCTTTGACACAAAGGGCCACGGCGAAGTGGACGGCCAGGATATGACAGAGCTGGGCAAATTTGTCCGCGATATCTTCACCCTGAACAAGGAGGCCCGCAACTTCCGCATTTTCGGACCCGATGAAACCAATTCCAACAGACTCAACGCCGTTTTCGAGGTGGAAAACCGTGACTGGAACGCCGGTTCCCTGGACACGGATGACCATCTGGCAGCCGACGGCCGCGTGATGGACTCCATGCTCTCGGAGCATATGTGCGAGGGCTGGCTGGAGGGCTATCTGCTGACCGGCCGCCACGGCTTCTTTGCCACCTATGAAGCCTTTGCCAGGATTATCGACTCTATGGCTGCCCAGCACGCGAAATGGCTGAAGGTCTGCAACCAGCTGCCCTGGAGGGAGGAGATCGCTTCTCTGAACCTGATCATGGCTTCTACCGTATGGCAGCAGGATCACAACGGCTTCACCCACCAGGATCCGGGCTTTATGGATCACATTGCCAACAAGAAGGCCGATGTGGTGCGCCTCTACCTGCCGCCGGATGCCAACTGCCTGCTTTCCTGCTTCGACCACTGCATCCGCAGCCGCAACTATGTGAACGTGATTGTCGCCAGCAAGCATCCCAGACCTCAGTGGCTGTCCATGCCGGAGGCCATCAAGCACTGCACGCAGGGCATCGGCATCTGGGACTGGGCCAGCAATGACCAGGGGCAGGAGCCTGATATCGTGATTGCCTGCGCCGGCGAAACACCCACGCTGGAAGCCCTCGCGGCGGTTTCCATCCTCAATGAGGAGCTGCCGGAGGTGAAGATCCGCTTCATCAATGTTGTGGACCTCTTCAAGCTGCAGCCGGCCAATGAACATCCCCACGGCCTGACGGATGCGGAGTACGATATCCTGTTCACCCAGGACAAGCCGGTACTCTTTGCCTTCCACGGCTACGCCAGCCTGATCCACGAGCTGACCTACCGCCGTCACAACAACCGTCTGATGCATGTTCGCGGCTACAAGGAGGAGGGCACCATTACGACGCCTTTCGATGTACGCGTACAGAATGATGTGGACCGCTTCCATCTTGTGCAGGAGGCCATCAAGTATCTGCCGATGCTCGGCAACCGCGGCGCTTATCTGTACCAGAAGATGAGCGATAAGCTGGTGGAGCACAAGCAGTACATCCATGAATATGGGCTGGATCTGCCGGAGGTCGCGGGTTGGAAGTGGAGTAAATAATCCCGGCATTTTGACGGGTTCTTCATTTTCGCAGAATCTCTGCAAAATCCCTGCGTTTTGACAGTTTTTCATTTTCGCGAACGCGCCGGGGCGGGGAATGTCTTCAGGCATCCCAGCCCCGGCGCTTACACTATAGTCCGGCTGCAGTGTCTGACACTCAGCCGTTTCGGTTTTCCGTGATCCGGATGCTATCCCGGGGTTAACCGATTCCGTCATCCTCCGCGGGAACATCGTACTCGATATACCCGATAACATCGACGCTGAAGGCCTCGATCCCGTTCTCCTTCATCTGTTTCCCGAGATCCGTGCTCTGGTCGAAATTGCTCTGATACTGAATGCTGCTGCCGGGCATCAGGGCAAAGTTGTATGGCAGTGCGGTATACTCCACATCCATAATATGCCCGTCCTGATCCAGTAAGGCCATCACGATGCCGATATCGTAAAGCGGCTCCTCCAGATCGTTTGTAACGACAGCGAACATGAGATCAGACTGATCCTCAGGCCAGTATTTATCCGGCACATCCTTCTCAAGCTTTGGCTCCGCAGAGAGTCTGAGCACCGCCCTGGAAGGATTCTCCGCTCCGTCAATATGCAGCTCATACTCACCGATTTCCTCAAGGGAGGATACATCCCACAGGGCTTCGCTGAAGCCGTAATAGGTGTAATCGCCGGGCTGCAGATATCTCGCGCCGACATCTCCCCAGTTCCCGGGAGATATATCGTTTCCGTCCTGATCCGACATCCACAGCTCAGGCTGGTACACCTCCATCGGTACATCCCCGGTGTTTTCAATTTTTGTGTAACAGTAAACTGTTACGCCCCACAGATCGCTCTCGGTAAAATAAATGTCCTGCTGTGTCGCCGTCAGTTCACCGTCCGCAAAAGCGGAGATGGGCATACATAGACAGGCAGCCGTCAATAACGCCGCAAATGGTCTTTTCATGGGAACAGTTCTCCTTTCCTGAACAGGCATTCGTGTATCGCTCATCTGTCTTCAGCAACATGGTCTTCTGCCCCGAGTATACAGGATTCCACAGATTGTTGCAATAGGGAAACGGAATTAAAACTCCAGCTCCCAGAATGCAATGCTCTGGCGTTTCCAGGTATAGGTTATGAAAACCCTGTTTCCGCGTGTCACCACAGCCGGATAGGAAAACTCCGCACGGGGCTCGTTCCGCTCGCATGGCACATAATCCAGGATCTGGGGCTCGCTGAATGTCTCTCCGTTATCCTCCGATACCGCGAAGGCGATGGGTGAGCGCGGGGCCCAGTTTCCAGAGACAGGATTGAACACCAGGACGATGCGGCCATCCTCCAGCCTTGCTGCGTCCAAACCGGAATTGTTGTTGGGCAGCGCGGTTCTCTGCGCCTCACTCCAGCTTCTCCCGCCGTCCCTTGATACGCTTTTCATGATGACGCCTTCACTGCTGCGCGTGAACATATGCACTGCCCCGGCTTCGTCCTCCCAGAGCGAAGGCTGTATAATACCCCTGCCCTGAAGGCCCCTGTGATTCAGCGGAACATACGGGCTGTTTTTCCAGGTTTTTCCGCCATCCTCGGAGCGGTCCGTAAAGCAGTCCCAGTACTCCCCCTCAACGGAGGACGGGGCAAGAAGCGCTCCGTCCTTCAGGCGGATGCACTTGTTTTTCACAGGGCCCCGGCCGCCGTAATCACCCGGGACAAGCTCTGCGGCGGGGCTCCAGCTGAGGCCGTAATCGCAGGATTCCCTGATGAATGTCTGCCAGCGGGGAATCTCCTGCCCCACCTTATAGAAAAGCAAAAGCTTTCCGTCATAATACAGCACCGGATTCCAGCACGGAACGCCGTCTCCATCGGCAATCTTTACCGGATAGGTCCAGTTCCTGTCCGCTGTACAGCGTGAGAACCAGATGCCCACGTTCGGTGCCTTTTCGTGATCGCCGGCAAACCACGCCGCCGCAATTCCATCCCCGGGCAGCAGCGTCAGCGTGGAGGCATGACACTGGAGATATTCCGGGATTCCCGGCGCAAATATATGCTTATGACAGATAATCCGATACAGCATTTCTCTCTCTTCCGCTCAGTGTTTCATCACGGCTTCAATGTCGGCGATCTCCTTCGGAATGCTGTCCGAAAGGATATCCACGCCGTCGTCCGTAACCACTAATGTATCCTCAATACGGATGCCGGTCTCTTCGTCGTCAAAATAAAGTCCCGGCTCCAGGGTGAACATCATATCCTTCTGAAGCTTCAGCTCATAATCGCCCACATCGTGCGTATCCAGACCGATCAGGTGGCCGCTTCCATGCATATAATAGCGGCTGATCTCCTCGGGTTTTTCGATCTTGCCGATCTTTACAAGCTCCTCCGCCATAACCTGTTTGGAAAGATTCTGGAGCTCATCCTTCACCACGCCCGGCTTTGCCGCATCCTCCGCGGCCTTCAGACCCTTGAGAACAATCTCATAGAGCTGAGCCTGGCGGTTTGTGAACTTTCCGTTTACGGGATAAGTCCTGGAGACATCCGCGCAGTAGTAATCCCATCTGGCGCCGAGATCAAAGAGAATCAGATCCCCTTCCTTGGTCTGCGTGTTGTTGTCCACATAATGCATATGGTTGGCATTCTGTCCGCAGGCGGCGATGGTGTGGAAGGCCGGTACCTTCACGCCGTTCGATTTCAGGACAAAATCATAGTAAGCCTCAATCTCATACTCGTACATGCCCGGACGCATGTTTGCAAGCATGTTCCGCACGCCCTTCTCCGTGATATCCACAGCTTTCCTGTGCGCCGCTATCTCATCCGGATGCTTGATGGTGCGCATGGAGGCCACAAAGGCGTACGCGTTGTGCATGGACAGGAAGGGATAGATGTTCTTCAGGCGGTTTGCCATCTCCTGTTCCTTATTCGGCGCATAATTCATGCTCCAGCGGGCCATATCGATGTAGCAGTCCTGAATGCGGCCGCTCACAAGCAGACGGGAAACGCGGGCATCCCACTCCTCAATGGAAACAATCTCCTCAATGCCGGTCTCCGCTTTCATCTTCTCCGGATCCCAGGTAAGGTTCATCCAGCGCTGCTCGCGCTCCGTCGGGATGTGCATGTAGAGGGTCTCCTTCACCTTGCCCGAGAGCTTTGAGATAAAGAGAATTGCGCCGCTCCGGTCCAGTCCGGTGAGGTAAAGGAAATTGCGGTAGGGCTGGAAGATGAAGTTCTCATCGTGGGTGGATTCCAGCTCGCTGCCGCTGTGTACGAAATAGATGGAATTGTCGGTCATGTACTCCGCCAGTCTGCGGCGGTTTTCCGTGTAGAAAGCAGATGAAAGCATTGTATTATTGTTCCTCCCTGTAATTGTATCATAATAACCCGAATGCCGTGCTGCCATGAGCACAGCTTTCGGAAATATCTCGCTTTTAGGCAATTTATAGCAGCGGCAAAGTTCTCTTTCCTTTGTCGCTTGCCGCGCCGGATTTGCGCCGCCCCAGGGCAGCATATTTCGGCGGGCTTTTCTTTACCGGAACAGAGCATCGTATTTTCTGCGCTGTACGGCCAGAATATCGAAGATACGCTGTTTTACGTCTTCAGGATAATAGGGTTCCGAGCGCAGAATCTCTTCCACAGTCTTCTCCCCAAAGCAGAAGCTCAGGTGCAGCCCGTAAAGCTCGTCCACGGCATCCATCTGCCCGTCAAAATCAGCGCATAATGTTTTGGACTCAGCCATTGACAGCAGCTTATCCAGTTCGTTTTCCATAGGATAATCGCCTCTTGTATCTGACAGAAGGGCGGCTCCCTGATCGAAAAAAGGACAGAGGCGGTATTTCAGCTGTTCATCCATGATTACCGCAATATTATGCATATGCCGGTCTTCATTCAGGAAAAAGCCGTCTATTGTAAGCATTCTCTGAAGATAAATTCCGAAATCTTTCAGGCCGGTCAGACGTTCTACCGTATCCACCAGAAAAGATGCGCGTTCCTTTACTTCGGGGATCTTATAAATTGTTTCGTACAGACTGATGCCATAGCGGTTTTGAAACAACCGTTCCAGTGTAATCAGCTGTTCCCCCTCGTGAAGAAAATCCGCGCAGCGGCATCCGAGATACCTCCTTCCCCTGTAAAAGATTTCCTCTGTCTCATACCGCACAAAACTTCCGGGGGGCAGATCCGACCGTTCCAGCAGGCGTGATACAACATATTCCGCCAAACCTTCATACCCCAGATAATCCGCCTTATACCAGATTCCGCCGGAGCACCATTTCAGCTGATTACCCTTGGAAGACTGTCGATCCTGCCCTTTTTCGTCCCTGCTGAATAATTCTACCATGCTCCGCCTCCTTCCCTGAACGGAGTTCTGTACTTTGACCGAATAGCCACGGATGACTATTTTGCAGCCACGCCTGCAAAAAACGCAGCCGTGGGCAAAATATGTCTCCTCTCACCGTTCTATCCGGATCCAGAAGTCATCCTCTGCCATGCGGCCCTCCGTCTTCTCTATAATCAGGAACGGATCATAAAAGGGAAGTCCCAGCTCCCGCAGTTCCAGTTTCATTTTATCCCGCCCGCGCGGAAAGCAGCGGCTTTCCAGAAAGTCCTCATACTGTCTGAAATCCGGATGTTCAATACTTCCAAAAGCCCGGAATTGAAGATGATCCGTATAATTCCGGATCTCTATTTTCCTTGCGGGTTCGTCCACATCTATTACCGTGCACAAATCCTTCCTGTTATAGTAGTACAATCTTAACGGTGTATTTCTTGGCGATATGCGATATCGCTCAATGAAAGACGGCTGTTCTGTCAGAATACGAAGCAATGGGATGATCGGACCTGTAATATCTGTCCCGGAGCTCTCCCAGCGCTCCACTGTTTTTTTTGAGATGCCGGTCAGATCAGCCAGTTCCTGCTGTGTAAGCTGCAGCTGCTTTCTTGCCCGTTTGATATCCTGGCCGCTTAATGCTGCGGCAAATGCATACTTCGTCTTCATAAAAACCAGTATATCCTCATATTAAGGGTACGTCAAGCTATTTTTGTCCTTATTTTGAGGGTTTATCTCTGATTTCAATCCAATCAGCATCCTCCGGGCCATCAGGGCAGGTTTCTTTGTTGAACCAATGGGGACAGATTCCTCTGACGCATTCCGAAGAACCGGCCGGAGGAATCTGTCCCCATAGATTTAAGCCGCAGAGGCATCTGCCCCATTGGTTAAAAGATATCCATCACACTTACCCGGAGGTAGCTTTCCTGTTAGCTCGGAGAAATCTGCCCCTGTTGTTTAAAAGATATCCATCACGCTTACCCGGAGGTATCTTTCCTGTTAGCACAGAGAAATTTGTCCCTGTTGACTATAGAACCGTTCAAAAATATACCAGTCATTTTGCTTGTCTTTTTCTTCCGCAGCACCTTTCCAAAATCAGTTACATAGCCCGCTATGCGCCTGATTTTGAAGAGGTCTGCGAAAGAAAAATCCTGTGCAAAATGATCAGGTTATTTCTGAACAGTTCCTGAGTTTTACTTCAGCTTCTCATAAACGCCGGCCTTCTTCGCGGCTTCAATCAATGCGTCCGCAATCTGATCCGGGGTGTGGGCAATGGTAACGCCGCATTCCTCAAGCTTTTTAATCTTGCCGGAGGCAGTGCCTCTTCCGTGAGAGATGATGGCGCCGGCATGGCCCATGCGCTTTCCGGGAGGCGCGGTGTGGCCGGATACAAAGGCCGCAACGGGCTTGGTCATATGGTCGCGGATAAACTCAGCGGCCTCCTCCTCGCCATAGCCGCCGATCTCACCGATCATCACAACGGCTTCCGTCTCGGGATCATTCTCGAACATCTGCAGCACTTCCACAAAGCCCAGGCCGCGAATCGGGTCGCCGCCGATTCCTACGGAGGTGGACTGTCCGATGCCGCGCTCCGTCAGCTGGTTTCCGGCTTCATAGTTCAGGGTCCCGGAGCGGCTGACAATGCCCACATGGCCCGGCATGTAAATGTGTCCGGGCAGGATGCCCGCCTTGGCCTTTCCGGGGGAAATGATGCCCGGGCAGTTCGGCCCGAGAAGAACCGTCTTCTTACCGCGGATGTAGTTCTTGATGTGAGCCATATCCAGCACCGGAATACCCTCGGTGATGCAGATCACCAGGTCGATGTTTGCATCGATGGCCTCAAAGATGGAATCCGCCGCGAATTTCGGCGGTACATAGATGATGGACGCATTCGCGCCGGTCTCGGTGACTGCCTGGCGCATGGTATCGAATACCGGTACGCCGCAGACCTCCTGTCCGGCCTTGCCCGGCGTCACGCCTCCGACAACCTTTGAACCGTAGGCCAGCATCTGTTCCGTATGGAAACGGCCCTGGCCGCCGGTAATTCCCTGTACAAGCAGCCGCATATTTTCATCAATCAGTATACTCACTTTGCACCTCCCGCTGCTGCCACGGCCTTCACGGCCGCATCCGCCATATCATCCGCCGAGATAATGGAAAGGCCCGAATTCTTCAGGATCTCCTTTCCCTTCTCCACATTTGTGCCCGCAAGCCGCACGACCAGCGGAACCGTCATGCCCAGCTTATCCGCAGCCGCAACCACGCCCTCGGCGATGATATCGCACTTCATGATACCGCCGAAGATGTTCACGAGGATCGCCTTCACGTTCGGGTCGGAAAGCAGGATCTCGAAGGCAGCGGTCACACGCTCTACCGTTGCGGATCCGCCGACATCCAGGAAGTTTGCAGGCTCACCGCCGAACTTCTTGATGATGTCCATGGTTGCCATGGCAAGACCGGCGCCGTTGACCATGCAGCCGATGTTGCCGTGCAGGCTGATGTAGCTGATATCGTGCTCGTGAGCTCGGACCTCCTTCGGATCCTCCTCGTTGGTATCGCGAAGGGCCGCAACGTCCGGATGACGCATCAGCGCGTTGTCGTCAAACGATATTTTCGTATCCAGCGCCACCAGGTGTCCGTCCCCGGTCAGCGCCAGCGGATTGATCTCAATGAGGGTGCAGTCCTTCTCAAGATAGAGCTTCGCAAGTTTTTTGAGGATGTCCATAAACTCCTTCTTCAGCTCTCCGGAAAGTCCCAGGCGCCTTGCAAACTCAATCGCGGTATAATTGTGAAGACCCTCGTAAATGGAAACCAGCTCCCGGACGATCAGTTCCGGATGGTTCTCGGCAATCTCCTCAATTTCCATGCCGCCCGCGGCGCTTGCGATCACGGCAAGGCCTGCGCGCTCGCTGTCCAGCGCAACGGAAAGATAGAATTCCTTCTGAATATCCGAAGCCTCAGAGACCAGGACCTTGCGGACCGTTCTGCCTTCCGGGCCGGTCTGTTTGGTGACCAGCTGCATGCCGATCATCTTTTCGGCAATCTCTCTGGCTTCCTCCGGGCTCTTGGCCAGCTTTACGCCGCCGCCCTTTCCTCTGCCTCCGGAGTGGATCTGTGCCTTGACAACGCACTTATCGTATTTCTTTGCGATCTCGTAAACTTCTTCGGGGGTTTCGGCCACAGCACCGTCCGTCACCGGTACGCCGTAGGCGCTCAGTAAATCTCTTGCCTGATACTCATGTATATTCATTCTTTCCTCCATTTTCTATGGGAACAGCCGCTTCTTACACACCCTCCGCCAGAGCGATCCCGGCCTCCAGCGCCTTCTCGTTGATGGCTTCCGTGCCCTTCGGGATATGCATGAAAACCGCTTCCTTCAGGTGCTCGTGATCCACCAGCTTCAGCAGCTCGTTGATAGCACCTACCGCAACGATGTTGGCCGTAAAGGCCTTGCCCACCTTCTCTACCGCAGTGCGCAGTATCGGCAGCTGCACTACCCGGTAGTTTTTCAGCTCGTCAAATATCTCAAGGCCCTCATCCGCCAGCACAACACAGCCCTCCGGCAGATTGTGCCCGTACGCTTCCAGGGCTTTCTGAGTCAGCGCCATCAGGAAGGTAGGCTTCTGCGCCTTGGTGAAGCCGATCCGGTCGTCGGAAATAATCACCTCCGCCTTACAGCTCCCGCCTCTCGCCTCCGGTCCGTAGGACTGGCTCTGGGCCGTATGCTTTCCCGCAATCACGGCTGCCTCCGCAAGAATGACCGTCGCCAGGATTACGCCCTGTCCGCCGCTTCCGGCCAGACGAAGTTCCATTCTGCTCATTTTTTAAATCTCCTTGTTCCCTTTATGGCTGTTTTCCGCGGATCTCGTGGGAGGCTGCCCCGCTTCCGGTCATTCGCCCGCCGGTACAGATCCCGCGGAGAAATACGGCACTACATGGAAAGATGGCCGGGCCGTCATACGCCCGCCGGCACAGATCCCACGTCAGCCCGTCGGCTCCCGCCTGCTTTATCTGCGGCTTTGCGCCTTCTCGATAATCCGCTGGTACTCTTCCGTATACTCCGGATAATCCAGCTCCTGGATCATGCCCACCACAAGCTTTCCCTGCAGCTCCTCGGGGCTCATACCCTTCGCCTTTGCCGCCGGCACCATATTGTCCTTTTGCCAGCGCATCATATCCACCGCGGAACCCTTCTTGTTCTTCCGGCCGTAATAAGTGGGACAGACATCCGCCACCTCGATAATCGCAAAGCCCTTGTGCTTAATGCCGTTTTCGATCAGCTTGATGGTCTGGGGCACATGGTAGACGGAGCCCTTCGCCGCATAGGTGGCGCCGGCGCCGGCCGCAAGGGAGGCAATGTCGAAATCCCGGTCGATATTCCCATAGGGCGCCGTGGTTCCGAACTCGTGGGTCGGCGTTGTGGGACTGTACTGGCCACCCGTCATGCCGTAAATATTGTTGTTCATCACCACCACGGTGATGCCGATATTTCTTCTGGCCGCGTGGATCAGGTGGTTGCCTCCGATCGCAGCGCAGTCGCCGTCGCCGGTGATGACGATCACCTCAAGCTCGGGCTTAGCCATCTTCACACCCGTGGCGAAGGCAATGGCACGCCCGTGGGTGGTATGGATGGTGTAACAGTCCATGTATCCGGCAGCCCGGCTGGAGCAGCCGATACCGGAGACAATCACGGTTTTTGCGCGGTCCAGGCCCGCATTCTCCATGGCCTGGGCGATATCCCGCATAATAATGCCGTTTCCGCAGCCCGGGCACCAGATATGGGGCAGATGTTCCGGCCGCATATATTTATAGATAAGGTCGGAGGTATTGGTTGTCTTCTTGCTCACATTCGTCATGTCAACCATGGTTATCCTTCCTCCACTTTTTCGAGAATCTCCTGGGGCGTGATGACCGTGCCGTCCACCTTGCCCACAAAGGCAAGCTCCGCGCGGCCCTTATTCACGCGCTCTACCTCGCGAAGAAGCTGTCCGTAATTGTGCTCGGCGACCACAATCTTCTTCACTTTCCCGGAAAGCTGCTCCAGCTCCCGGTCCGGGAAAGGCCAGAGGGTGATGGCGCGGAAAATCCCGCACTTTATGCCCTTCGCGCGGGCTTCCTCCATGGCGGTCTGCGCCGCACGGGCCGTTCCGCCGTAGCAAAAGATGACGACATCGGCATCCTCCGTGCCGATCTCCTCCACCTGGACGATATCGTCATAGTTATCGTCGATCTTGCGCATGAGCCTGGTGACCAGGGCCTTTGCCTTGGCGTTGTTGTTGGTGGGGAAGCCGTCCTCATCGTGAATCAGGCCCGTAATGTTGTAGCGCTCGCCGTGTCCGAAGTTCGTCATCTTCGGCACCAGCTGACCCTCTTCCACATGGTATGCCGGCGTCTTTGCCGTATATTCCTCCGGCTCCTCGCGGTCAATCACCTCAAGCTCGCCCGGTTCAGGCAGCTCAACGCCTTCCCGCAGGTGGCCGATAATCTCATCCATCATGAACAGCACCGGTGTACGGTACTTCTCCGACAGGTTGAAGCAGCGGACCGCCAGCGTATACGCCTCCTTCACGGAGGAGGGTGCCAGGGCGATCACCGGATGATCTCCGTGGGTGCCCCAGCGGGCCATCATCACATCTCCCTGGGAGGGGGAGGTGGGCAGGCCGGTAGAAGGACCGGAGCGCTGCACATCGACAATCACGAGCGGGATTTCCGCCAGACAGGCATAGCCGATATTCTCCTGCTTTAAGGAGAAACCGGGGCCGCTGGTGGCTGTCATGGCCTTCACGCCGGTGGCGGAAGCGCCGATGGCGCAGGCGATGGAGCCGATCTCATCCTCCATCTGGATGAAGCGGCCGCCCTTCTGGGGAAGCCGGAGCGCGCTCTGCTCGGCAACCTCCGTGGACGGGGTGATGGGATAACCGGCAAAGAAGCGCATACCGGCAGCAATGGCACCCTCCACGCAGGCCTCATTTCCCTGCATCAATACCGTCTTTCCCATGGTCAGCCCTCCGTTTCCTCAACATATATCGCATAGTCCGGGCAGCGCAGTTCGCATAAGCCGCAGAGAATGCACTCGCTCCCCTCCACCGTACGGACCTTTTCCTTTTTCACTTCCAGATGGCCCTTCGGGCAGAAGGCTGCGCAGATACCGCATCCCTTGCACCAGGCTGTGTTAATCACCAGCTTCTTTGCCATGTCAGTAGCCTCCCAAAATCGTTCATTAACCTTCGGATGTTATCCTTAACCGGAGCCTTCAGGAAAAACAGGCTCCGTTGCTTTGCTTCCTTAATCGTTTCAGTTGAAGATACGCTTTATTATAGTACAGTAACGAAGTGATTCTGTCAACACTATATCATTTTATTATATGCAAATGCTTTCGTGCGTATGTATTTATACATAATACATTTTAAATTGTGTGAGAGATTTCTCGTCCCACGATGCGGAGAATGCGCCATGAGGACAGGTTTGCTGGCTCACTTTACAGAAAATTACCCGCGGGACAGGTTTATTGGCTCACTTTGCAGAACATAAGCCGCGGGGATTGGTTTGTTGGCTCACTTTGCGGAGATTGAGCCGCGGAGACAGGTTTATTGGCTCACTTTGCAGAGATTGAGCTGCTGGGAAAGGTTCACCGCCTCACTTTACTCCGGAACATGACAGCTACCGGATATCTTCCAGATCCACCACATGAAAGCCATGCCCAATCAGCAGTTCCGCTGTCACACCGGGTCCGTCCGTCAGCTTTCCGGAAAAGGAACCATCATACCGCTGCTTTACGCCGCAGCTGGGACTCCTGGACTGCAGAATAATCAGATCCGGCTTTTCCCGAAGGGCAATCTCCAGGCATTTCTGCGCTCCGGCACGAAACTGCGCATCTACATTTCGCCCATCCCGGGACATGACAATACCGTCCCGAAGTTCGGAAGGAACCCTGGGGGTAGGCAGACCGCCCATCACCTCCGGGCACACCGCAATGACTTCATTTCCTGCCAGAAGTGCCAGGACCTTTTCATTGCGGTTATTTCCGCCGTTGTATTTACAGTTTTCACCTGTCAGACAGGCGCTGACCATAATTTTCATACCGCTTCCTCTCTTTGCCGACAGGAACAGATCCATATAAAAGTACTGATTACTGTTCAGAACCAGACTCAAGAAATGACAAAGAACGCCATTTCTTGAGTCTTGAATATAGTACTTGAAGATAGCATATCATAAAAGCAGTGAAAAGGCAACAAAGCAGAACGTGCGTTCTGCTTTGTTAATTGAAAAGACTCTGTCCCGTACTCCATGCTCCAAAAAAACAAATGGAGAATGAACGAAAGAAACTCCCGACCATCCATCCCTCCCATCTTGAGCTATGCGCCGCGCAAAAAACTCGGCTGCTCCTATATGCGCATACATGAGAGCAGCCGGCTTCCTTTTTTCAAAGCGGGTCCGAGACGCGCTCCTGTCCGTTTAACAGAGGCGTCTGCAGTCCTTCGCCCGCCATAAGCGCATCCATCAGCTCATCAATAATTTCAACGCCAAGGAACAGGTAACGGTCGCCAATCACGACCGCTGGTACATATTGGCGCTCCTCCGGCACATCATGCGCTTCATAGTATTCGGCGATCACGCGTGAGGCTTCCTCCTCTACCTTGTTCAGGCAGACAAACCGCACCGCGCTTTCCGTTCTTCCGTCCTGAAGCGTGATCTTTTCGGGCAGGCCCGCTGTCAGAGGCTCAAGCTGACGGCAATACGGACAGTAATCCTTATAGAAATAGTAAATCAGGCTGTCCGTTTCGGAAACCGGATCACCGAAGGCGGCATTGCTCTCCGGTATATAAGGCTCAGGCTCAGCGGTTTCGGCAGGTTCAGGCTTCAGCCAGGGAAGTATGCGGTATACCACATTTGTCTTAATACCCGGCCACACGCGGGGCATCACCCGCCAGCCGAGGAGAAACGAAAC
>CAMOSC010000035.1 GCA_946624325.1 uncultured Clostridia bacterium | reverse complement strand
ACGTAAGAATCCGCTTTTCGGTTGCTCACCCGCTCGAGGAGCACGCAGCTTTCGATGTGCACAGACCATCCGAACTGGTCAACCCCCTGCACCCGTTCAAGGCTGAACCCCCGTTCACAGAGGTATTTCAGATCACGCGCCAAAGTCGCGCTGTCGCAGCTGACATAGACCAGACGGGAAGGAGACATCTCCACGATCGTGTCAAGCAATACCCTGTCGCAGCCCTTCCTGGGAGGATCCACCACGATGACATCCGCATGTTCACCGTGTTCCCGATACCAGGCCGGGAGCACCTCTTCCGCCCTGCCGACAAAGAATTCCGTATTTGAAAGATGGTTCAGGCGGGCATTCTCCCGTGCATTTTCGATGGCCTCCGGCACAATTTCCACACCATAAACTTTCTTTGCAGCGGAAGCCAGGAAGAGGGAAATGGTACCGATTCCGCAATAAAGATCCCACACGGTCTCGGAACCGGTCAGTCCGGCATATTCCAGGGCAAGGCTGTACAGCCGCTCGGTCTGACGCGGATTGACCTGGAAAAAGCTCTTGGAGGAGATATGGAAGTTCAGGGAACCGATGGAATCCCGGATAAACCCGGGCCCGAAGAGAACCGTCTCCTGCTCTCCAAGGATTACATTGGTATTTTCACAATTGCTGTTGACTACTATTGTAGTGATCCCGGATATATGCCGCAGGCTCTCGACAAACGCCCTGCTGTGCGGAAGCCTCTCCGCATTGATCACGGCGCAGACCATGATTTCACCGCTGGAAAAACCGGAGCGGATAAGCAGATGCCGGAGGATTCCGCTCCGGTCCTCCTCGTTGTAGGCCGGAACGTGATATTCCTCCATGAATTCGAGAACTGTCCGGAGAATTTCCTGATTAATTTCCGGGGAAAGCAGACAATCGGTGCAGGGAATAATACTATGCGTGCGGCTTGCATAAAAGCCGGCAATGGTATTTCCGCTGCGGTCCCTTCCAAACGGGATCTGCGCCTTATTCCGGTAGCGCCACGGATGTTCCATTCCGATCACTGGGGGAATGCTGATATCCTGGAACCCTCCGATTCTGGCAAGGTTTCCTTCAATTTTGCGGCGTTTAAATTCCAGCTGTGCTTCATAGCTCATGGCCTGCAGGCTGCAGCCGCCGCACTGCCTGGCAACCGGGCAGGCCGGTACCACGCGGTCTTTTGACGGGCTCAGAACCTCCGTCAGTCTCGCATAGCCGTAATTTTTTTTGATCTTCACGGTTTTTACACGAACCGTATCCCCGATCACCGTATCTTTCACAAAAAGGGGGAAGCCATCCGTCTTCCCGATACCTTCCCCGTCTGTCGTCATATCTTCAATTGTTATAATATATTCCTGATTCTTATCCACTTCCGGCTCTCCGTTTTCAGTCAGTGACGGTGCGTTTTACATTGCTGTCCAGCAGACGCTGGTAGCCGAGCCATTCGCCCGGAGCCGCGTTTACTAACAGCTCCTTCATGGTCTGTAGCTTGGCATCCGTATTGTCGGCAAAGAAAAGCGCTTCGGCTTCGATGATGGCGGGTTTCTTCGGAGATCCGTATTCCAGCTCCCCATGATGTGCAAGAATGCAATGCTGAAGTTCTGTGGAAAGCTTTGCCGGAAACTCCGGATAGCGGCCGATCCGGTCCGCAACCATCCGGCAGCCGATCATGATATGCCCCAGGAGCTGGCCCTCATCAGTATAGTCATTCTCCGGAAAGCCGGATAATTCCCTGAGCTTTCCGATATCATGAAAGAGCGCGGCCGTGATCAGCAGATCCCGGTTGATGATCGGGTACTGGGCAGCATAGAAATTGCAGAGCTTTGCCACCGCCAGCGTATGCTCCATAAGGCCGCCGATGAAGCTGTGATGAATGGATTTGGCCGCGGAATGGCTCTTGAAGGCTTTGATAAAAGCCTCATCCTCCGCAAAGAAGCTCTCCAGCAGATTTTTCAGATGGGGATTTTTAACGGAAGCTATAAGGCTCATGATCTCCCGGTACATCTCCTCAATTCCCTTATCGGATACGGGGAAATAATCCTTCTGATCGTACTCGCCGGGTTTTGCCCTGCGGATCCGCCGGATATTCATCTGCATCTGACCGTTATAAACAATCAGTTCACCGTCCGCCTGAATAAAATCAGCACTCTCAAAATGGTCGATCGCCCCGCTCAGCTCCCACACCTTTCCGTCAAGTGTCCCGGTTTTATCCTGCAGGGTCAGGGAATAATAGGTTTTTCCCGCCTTTGTTGTGGCTACCACCTTGTTTTTGCAGAGGAAAATCTGAGAGATACGCTCGCCTTCGCGAAGCTCCTGGATATATTTCATGGGTTTCCCTTCTAATCCGGATCCGTCCGGAAAAAGCTTAATGAACCGTTTGCAGCAATCCGGCAGCCGCGAGCCGCAGCAAAACGCAGGAAGCCTCCGAAAAAAAGCTTGCAGCGCGGGCGGCCTCCCTCCAGGCTCTGTGCAGACCGGATTTGTATTGATTATACAGTTTTCCTGCTCCCGTGTAAACCTGTTTTTCGATCGCGCCGAAAAAAGCGATGCCCCAAAAGGATGTCTCCCTGGTATAATCCGGAAAATATTGCTGGCAAGGCAGGCTGTTCTGGTGTATAATCAGAAAAAAGCTTGCCGCACCGCGGCGGAACGGAGTTGACCCGTAATGAACGAACAGGCCTTTACCACCCTCGAATTTGACAAAATCACCGCTTTGCTTACCGAAAAGGCCGCCACAGCCGGCGGAAAAAAGCGGGCTTCCGAGCTGATACCCATGGATTCCATCCATGATATCATCGATGCGCAGAAAGAAACCAGCGATGCCCTTGCACGCATTATCAGGAAAGGCAGCCTTTCCTTCGCAGGCGTCAAAGACATCCGGGATTCCTTCCTGCGTCTTCAGGTGGGAGCCTCCCTCGGAACTGCCGAATTGCTGTCGGTCGCATCCCTTCTGAATGCGGCTTCAAGAGCCAGTGCCTATGGGAAGCGGGAGCTTGAGGAAACGGCCGAGGACCGTGTGGATCCGTATTTTTCACGGCTCTCCCCGCTGCCCTCGCTTCAGAAGGAAATTGAACGCTGTATTCTATCCGAGGAGGAAATCGCCGACGATGCGAGCCCCGGCCTGAAAGCCGTCCGCCGCAGTATGAATGCGGCGGCGGAAAAAATCCGCTCCCAGCTGTCGGGGCTTTTGGTAAATGCCAGAACCTACCTGCAGGACGCCATCATCACCATGCGCAACGGCCGCTACTGCGTCCCCGTCCGCTCGGAGTATAAGGGCAACGTTCCGGGCATGGTCCATGATCAGAGTTCCTCCGGTTCCACCCTCTTTATCGAACCGATGGGCGTAGTGCGCCTCAACAATGAACTCAGGGAGCTGGAAATCCGGGAACAGAAGGAAATCGAGGCGGTTCTTGCCGCGCTCAGCAATCACTGCGCGGAGTTTCTGGATGAACTGCGCGTCAATCTGGATACGCTTGAGCTGCTTGATTTTATTTTTGCAAAAGCCATGCTTTCAAAGGAATACCGGGGCGTTGAGCCCAGGCTTTCCACAAAAGGCATTATCCGCCTGAAGCGGGCCAGGCATCCGCTTCTGGACCCGAAAAAGGTGGTCCCCATTGACCTCACGCTCGGTGAAGGCTTTGACCAGCTCATTGTTACCGGCCCGAATACCGGCGGCAAGACGGTCTCCCTGAAAACAGTCGGCCTGCTGACCATGATGGGCCTCTCCGGTTTGCATATTCCCGCCAATGAGGGATCCACCATCAATGTCTTTACGGAGGTCTATGCGGACATCGGGGATAAGCAGAGTATCGAGATGAGCCTGAGCACCTTTTCCTCCCATATGACCAATATCGTGCGGATCCTGGACAAGGCAGACAGCCGCTCCCTTGTACTGTTTGATGAGCTCTGCGCGGGAACGGATCCCGCGGAAGGCGCGGCGCTGGCCATTTCCATCCTGACCTTCCTCCATAACATGAAGGTTCGGACCATGGCTACCACTCACTACAGTGAGCTGAAGCTTTTTGCCCTTTCCACGGACCATGTGGAGAATGCCTGCTGCGAATTTAATGTGGAAACCCTCCAGCCCACCTACCGTCTCCTGATCGGTATCCCCGGAAAGAGCAATGCGTTTGCCATTTCCAGGAAGCTGGGCCTGCCGGAATTCCTGATTGAGGATGCCCGGAAGCATTTAAACAGCGAAGACGAGAGCTTTGAGGACGTTATCTCCAACTTGGAATCTTCCCGCGTGCAGATGGAGCAGGATCAGGAGAAGATCGCTGCCTATAAGGACGAGATCACACTCTTAAAGCAGGAGCTGGAAGCTCAGAAGAAGAAGCTTGAGGATCAGAAGGAAACGATTATCCGCCAGGCACGGGAAAAAGCTGCGGATGTACTCCAGGAGGCAAAGGACTACGCCGACGAGACCATCCGCATTATCAATAAAACCACATCCGACAACGGCGTGAGCCGGCTTCTGGAGGAGGAACGCACAAAGCTTCGCAACCGTTTAAACAATATGGAACCGGGTCTGACGGCAAAACAGCCCTCCGCCAGGAAAAAGAAGCTCGATGCCGCGCAGCTGCATGTCGGAGACACCGTAAAGGTTCTCTCCATGAATCTGACAGGCACGGTCAGTTCTCTTCCGAATGCAAAGGGGGAGGTGTTTGTTCAGATGGGGATCTTCCGCTCCGCAGTGCCGGTCTCGGACCTGGAACTCGTGGATGTGCCGACCATCTCCGGCGACGGTGTACCCCAGGGAAAACCGCGCAAGGGTGCCGGCAATACCGGAAGCATCCGTATGTCCAAATCGGCGACGATCTCGCCGGAATGCAATCTGATCGGCATGACCGTGGACGAAGCGCTTCCGGCCATGGACAAATATCTGGACGACGCCTATCTGGCGCACATGGAAAAGGTTCGCGTGGTACACGGGCGCGGTACGGGAGCTCTGCGGAACGCGGTGCATCAGCACCTGCGGAAGCTCAAGTATGTGAAATCCTTCCGCCTTGGGGAGTTCGGTGAGGGGGATTCCGGCGTAACCATCGTCGAGTTTAAGTAGAACGGAGCATCAGTTCATGGATAATCCTCAGCGGATCCTGATTCTGGATATGCATCTGCCGGATGCCGAAGCCCTGAAGACCTGTCTGACGCAGGCAGGCTACGAAACCTTCTGTCTGGAGGACAGCTCTAAACTCCGGGGCAAGACCGCTGCTTTCCTCCCGGAGCTGCTGGTGATGGATCCCTTTCTTCCGGACGGCAGCGGATTTGAACTTTGCCGATACATGCGGACCTATTCTGCGATTCCCGTTCTCATGCTTTCGGAAAAATGTGACGCCGCTATCCGGACCGAGGGGCTTTATTCCGGCGCCGATGATTACATGTCAAAGCCCTGGGATGCCGAAGAGCTGTGCGCACGTGTCTATGCCCTGCTGCGCCGCAGCCAACTGGCCCGGGTATCCGGCTCTCCCGGCAGGGTCTGCAAACTCGCGGAGCATCCCGGATTGATCGTCAATCTCACCAACTACACAGTACTCTGCGGGCATCGCTATCTGGATATGCCTCCCAAAGAGCTGGAACTGCTTTTTTCTCTCGCGTCAGAGCCCAATCGCGTTTTTACGAGGGAACAGCTCCTCGACCTCGTCTGGGGGTATGAATATGCGGGTGATGTCCGTACGGTGGATGTTCACATTAAACGCATCCGGGAAAAGCTTGGCGTTCACCGGGAATGGTCTGTCTCCACGGTCTGGGGAGTCGGATATAAATTCAGCGTTCCCGCAGCACAAGAAGCCGGGCCGCGCACAAAAAGGAAACGCCCGGAAAGCGGTTGAACAAACCGCTTTCCGGGCGGTTTCCAGCGCAAAGCAATGAACCTTGCTTCAGAAAATACCGCTGTATCCGCACACCTCTTTTTTCGGTGCCGGCGTCTCCGGCAGCCGGACATTCCGTTTACATACCGACGTCCGCGCCGGTGAAACCCTTTGGACTACGTGCCGGTGCCTCCGGCAGCCGGACATTCCGTTTACCCTTCCTGCTTCCATTTCAGGCGGTGAAGCTCTCCGAAGGCTTCCTGCCCGGCAAAATCCTGCTGTCTCAGTGCTTCAAACAATACGACGGCGACGGAATTCGAGAGGTTGAGGGAGCGGATTTCGGGGCGCATGGGAATCCTGACGCAAAAATCCTCATGTTCCACAAGCAGCTCTTCCGGGATACCCGCGCTTTCTTTTCCGAACATCAGATAATCCCCGTCCCGGTATGCCGGCTCCGTATACATTTTATGCGCCTTGGTTGTAGCGTAGAACATCCGGCTGCGAGCCGCGGGATTCATACGGAAAAATGTTTCCAGATCCGGATAAACCCGGTATTTCAGATTCGGCCAGTAATCCAGACCGGCCCTGCGAAGCTGTTTCTCCTCCAGGGAGAAGCCCAAAGGCTCAATCAGATGAAGCATGCTCCCGGTAGCCACGCAGGAACGCCCGATGTTCCCGGTATTTGCCGGGATCTCCGGTTCCAGGAGCACAATATGCATCATGATGCGCGCTCCCCATCCAGCCTGTTGACAAAGCGTTCCAGGCAGGCAATCGCCCGCTTCAGATCCTCCAGCGAATAGGCGTAGGATATCCGCAGGAACCCTTCGCCGCAGGCACCGAAGGCCGTGCCCGGTACTACGGCCACCTTCTCTTCCTGCAGAAGCCGTGTGGCAAACTCATCGCTGGTCATCCCGAACCGCTTAATACTCGGGAATACATAGAAAGCGCCGAAGGGTTCAAAGCATTCCAGGCCCATCCGTTTAAAAGCATCCAGCAGATAACGGCGCCTCTGATTGTAGGACTCGCGCATGCGCGCCACGTCGGCATCCCCTTCACGCAGGGCTACAACCGCCGCATACTGGCTGGTCGTCGGCGCGCACATGATGGCGAACTGATGGATTTTCGTCATCTGAGAGATAATATTTCTCGGTCCGCAGGCATAGCCGAGACGCCAGCCGGTCATGGCATACGCCTTGGAAAAACCGTTGATCAGTATGGTCCTCTCCTGCATTCCCGGAAGGGCTGCTATGCTGAAATGTTTCCCGCTGTACGTCAGCTCCGCATAGATTTCATCGGATATGATGAAGATATCCTTCTCCGCGCAGATTTTCGCAATGGGTTCCAGATCCTCCCTGGTCATGACGGCACCGGTAGGATTGTTCGGGAAAGGAAGAACCAGTATTTTGGTTCTGTCCGTTATGGCTGCGAGCAGGTCCTGTGCCGTGAGGCGGAATTCATTTTCCGCTTTCAGCTCGATAATCACGGGCTTTCCTCCTGCCAGGACGCAGCAGGGGACATAGGAAACATAGCTTGGCTGCGGAATCAGCACCTCCTCGCCCGGGTTCAGCATAGCGCGCATGGCAAGGTCGATGGCCTCGCTCCCTCCAACCGTGACCAGCACTTCATCCTGATAATGGTAGGAGATATCCAGGCTTCTGCGCAGATAATGGCAGATTTCCATCTTCAGTTCTTTCAGTCCCGAATTGGACGTATAGAAGGTTTTTCCTTTCTCAAGGGAATAGATGCCTTCCTCACGGATCTGCCAGGGCGTATCGAAATCCGGCTCACCCACGCCCAGGGAGATAGCGTCCTTCATCTCACTGACAATGTCAAAAAACTTCCGGATACCGGATGGCTGGATTCCCGCCGTAACTTCTGAAATCGGATTCCTCACGGTGTCACCATCATCCTTTCATCCCTGGTTTCCGCGGCAAAAATCTGGCCGTGCTCCTTATATTTGCGCAGCACAAAATGCGTTGCGGTGCTGATAACCTCATCCAGCGTGGAAAGCTTGTCGGAGACAAACTGTGCAACCTGGCGCATATTCTTTCCCTCCAGCATAACCATAAGGTCGTAAGCGCCGGACATGAGGAAGCAGGCGTCCACCTCGCTGTAGTTGTAAATACGCTCGGCGATCTTGTCAAAGCCCTTTCCCCGCTGCGGCGTAACCTTCACTTCAATCAGGGCAACCACCTTTTCCTCGGAAGTATTTTCCCAGTTGATCATGGTATGATAGCCGCAGATGATGCGGTCCCTTTCCATCTCGCTGATGGCGTTGGCGACGGCGATCTCGGACTCTCCGAGCAGAACGGCAAGCTCGTGAACATCGATCTTGCTGTTTTTTTCTATAATGGCAAGTATCTTCTCTTTCATTTTTTCCTTCCTTTCCCGCAGCGATGCCTGTACCGGAAAACCTTCTGCAGCTCTTCAATCCGGGCGCGAATCCGATGAGCGCGCCGCGGCTCCGGAAACGGCTGTTTTTCGCCATTTCAGCAGTCCGGTTCCAGGCAGTTACCGGTTTGGATCCCGGTGCGGATAATAGGAATAGTATAACAGAATTAAAAAGCAGATTCAAGAGCGAATTGAATCAGGCTCCGGTCCCGCTGCCGCTGACCGATGGCATTCGGTTACTGCCTCCCGAGTACCTGATAGAGGGCGTCCGGCGCAGGCCGGTCGAGGAAGCGTACCTCATCCTCATTGCGCAGAATCCGCGCTTTTTCTGCCGTCACCATGCCGATGCGTCTGCATGTGAGGCCCAGCGCAGCCGCTTCCCGGGCAAAAGCCTCTCCCCTCCCGCTTACCGCAAGCGCCATGCCGTCCCCGGCAAGCATATACGGATTGATCCGGAAGAACTCACAGATCTCTACGGTTTCCTGCCTGACAGGTATCGCCTTTAAATCAGCGCAGAATCCGAAACGTTCCCCCTCGGCAAAGTACCAGAGTGCCGCAAATACGCCTCCCTCCCCCACCGGATAAACCGTGGAAGGAACCATTCGTACAAGCTGTCGAAGGCCTTTTAAGGACATATGGTTTCTGAGTGACGCCGCGCCATCCAGGAAGCTTCCCGCATAATGTTCGGAAAGTTCGCCGCGCTTCTTCTGTTCCAGGAGCCAGGTTCCGGAGCAGCCTGTGCTGCCGATGGCATACAGCTCCTCTCCGGGAAGTACCTGCCGTTTCCCGGCATGGTTCGGGCCGGCTGCATTTTCCTCTGCGGATCCCGCCGGATCTTCCGGGCCATGGACTGTCTCGGCATTTTTTTCCTCCCGCATCCCGCCGCGGTCATTTAAAGAGGAATCAGCAAGACACGGTGGGTTCTTCTTTTTCTCCGTCATGAATTCCTCTTTTCCTGAAATACCGACAGCAAAAAGGGAGGCCGCCGCGCTCGCGACATAAGCTTCACATCGCGCGGATACCTGTCCGGGAACAATACCTTCCCGTCCGCACAAAGACAAAAAGCACGCTGTCATGCCCCGCAGGAACGGCTCCTGTGCGGTTTCCGGAAGAATCAGTGAGAGCGTCACCGTCTCCACGGAAAAGCCGGAGGCATATAGCTCATTGCAGACCCGTACAAACATAAGCTCCAGTTCATACGGATCTGCAGCCGATCCCGAAACGGCGGAACACAGCCGCACCGCGTTTCCGCCACCCGGGAGGCTTATACACTCCCGAAACTGCCTGAAGCCGGGAAGCAGACCGCTCCCCGACTCCATAGGTTTTCTGATGCTCCTCATGAGCACATTATATTCTGTTTTTCCTGTTCTCATAATCGTATATACCGGTTGCTGTTCAGATCCGGAATCCGGAAATGGCAAAAGCGCTGTTTCCGAGGTCGCGGCGTATTCGCCAGACTGAATGAGCCCCGCCCTTCAAGCAGGGCATCAGAGCCTGAAGCCTGCAAAGCCTGCCGGCACAGGTCAGGGTTCATAGTTTTTCTTGGCAGTCGCCGGATTCCAGGGCTCACCGTTCTTGAAATAGATTCCATGGAAAATGGTCCAGCCGAGATACGGGTACACACCTTCTCCGAAAGCACAGGTTCTCGGCTCATTCACAACCTTTACATCCGACGCGATATAGAGCAGTCCCCGCATCTCCTGGTATGTATCATGATTCAGCCGGGATTCACTGACGACAACCCAACTGCCGTCGGGCTGACGTTCCTCGATCTGCCTGTACGAGGTTGCAACAACCTTCGGATGCGATTCAACGGGAGCGGTTTCCTTGGCATCAGGATCACAATTGGGGCCGTAAACAACCTTGCTGTTATCCACAACCACATCGTAGAGCGGATCCAGCCATATCACGGACTCAACATCAGTACGGAAATTCGTCCGGTGATCCGGATCAGGATCCACACCCCAGACATTCATCACCAGCTTTCCGTCCGTCGTATAGGATTCCAGGTATATGGGATGTTCGAAATCATTGCGGAACTTCAGATCCTTGGAACCCTCCGCAACAGCCGCATCCATGGCAGGAGCGACATAGGTTACAAGCATGGAGTGGGCGAAACGCTGGGTAATGGTCACATCGGCACGGATCAGTGCATTGTACAGCGTCGTCGTGGTCTGGCAGACGCCTCCGCCCGGAACATCCACCTGCGTGCCGTTTAAATAGCCCGGCGCAATGAGATATCCGTTATCCAGCGTCTGTGCGCCGTAAAGCCCCAGGGCTGAATACTCCTCTCCCGGATAGATCAGCGTACCGTTAACCCGGCTTCCGGAAAGCTCAATATTGTGAATCCGGTTGGGGTTCGGCCCAAGATTACCCGTGGCCCAGGTTCCCAGAAGTGCAAAGCCCATGAAATCCTGTGAGGTGTAGGCCGGCGGTATTTCCTCGAAGGGAAGATCGTAGTAGATGCCTTCCGTATTGTCGAAATCGGTGATGCGTGCCTTCAGATCGGCGGTAATGGAATCCACATTGAAGCTTTTTCCCGCAACCCCCTCCGTGACACTGAAGCCCTCCGGGATACGCACCGCGGTGGCATTGATGGGTTCCGCGCTGAAATTGTCGGCCAGAGCCTGAATCTTCTCCCTGAGGGAAGCCTCGTCAAAGCTCAGCTCAATATCCAGGTTGACCGGGCCGCTTTCCAGATCCTTCTGCTTTTTATACTGCTCGATAAAATTACCGTCTGATACGTAGGAGGACAGACTGTCCACCATCTGCGGATTGCTCCAGGTAACACCGAAGCTGCTTCCGTCATAATTGTAGACATTATCTCCGAATACGGAGAGCGTAACCGAGCGGCTTCGTCTTGTATTGACATAATCATCAATAAAAGCGCGCGCTTCCTCGATGGTCTTTCCTTCCATACTGGTACCGGCCACGGAGATTCCCTTTGGAAAGGTTACCTGCTCTCCCATTGAGCGGACCGACAGTTCATAGCTTTTCGATTCCATCTGCGAGACGGAAGGTTCCGACGCGAAAACGCCGGCACACAATGCCAGAACCGCCAGGCTTTGCGCGACCGCACAACCGATGATCTTTCTGTGCAACTGCATATCCTGTGCCTCCTTTACTGAATCAGGCCGGGGAAATACGGCACCGGAATGCGCGCACGGCCCAATCCCCCGCCGGACAGCGCATTTATTTTATCGCTTTTCCGCCCGGCATTCAATAGGCTTTTCCCTTACATTTCTTTACTTTTTTCTTACAGCAGTTGCTTTTCGCATTTTTTTATGTTATGGTTATTGTTCAGAAAGAATCAGAAAAAAGCCCGCATCCATATGGTTTTGCGGGTTCATCCATCATCTGTACCGACGGCTGTCCAAAACAGCGGTCCATTCCGGAGGAAAAAATGAACAGGCAGGAAACAGAAACCCTTCTTAAGCAGCATGGGCAGGAGCATCTGCTTCGTTTTTTTGATGCTCTCAGCGAAAATGAGCAGCAGACCCTTTTACGGCAGATCAATGCCATCGATTTCAGCCTGCTTGATGTGCTGCGGTCCGATCACACTCCGGGGGCGCAGCGCGGGGTTTTCGCACCGCTCGGTGCACTCGAAACCGATGAGATTGAGGCACGCAGGAATGAATTTGAAGCGATCGGCCTGGAAGCGCTGAAGTCGCACAAGGTTGCCGCAGTGCTGCTCGCCGGCGGTCAGGGCACCAGGCTCGGCTACAACCAGCCCAAGGGCATGTTCAATGTCGGGGAAACCCGGGAGCTTTATATCTTCCAGTGCCTCATCAACAACCTGACAGACGTGGTAAACCGGGTTCATACCTGGATCCCTCTCTGCATCATGACCAGCGATAAAAACCATGACCAGACGGTCGCCTTCTTCAGG
This sequence comes from uncultured Clostridia bacterium, assembly GCA_946624325.1. GTDB lineage: Bacteria > Bacillota > Clostridia > Lachnospirales > Lachnospiraceae > Anthropogastromicrobium. The sequence continues at coordinate 4,572 of CAMOSC010000035.1, read as the reverse complement.
GAAAAAGCGTATTTCGGCTACAATCCGGATTATGTTTTCTTTTTCGAACAGCAGATGGCTCCCAGCACCGATTTTGAAGGACACATCCTGTTAGAGGAAAAAGGAAAAATTTCCCTCTCTCCCAACGGCAACGGCGGCTGGTTTGTCTCCCTCTCCGCATCCGGGGTTCTTGAGAAGCTCAAGGCCATGGGTGTGGAATGGCTCACCTGCTTTGCCGTGGATAATGTACTCCAGCGCATCAACGATCCCGCGTTTATCGGTGCCGTTATCTCCTCCGGATGTGACTGCGGCGGAAAGGTGGTCCGCAAAGCCACGCCGGATGAACGGGTCGGTGTCCTCTGTCTGGAGGATGGGCGCCCTTCCATCGTAGAATACTATGAAATGACGGATGATATGATCCGGCTGCGGGACGAAAAGGGGAACCTGCTCTACAATTTCGGCGTCATCCTGAATTATATGTTCCGGCTTGACCGCCTGGAAGCCATCCGGGACCAGAAGCTTCCCATTCATGTGGTCGAAAAAAAGATTCCCTGCCTGGATCCGGAAGGGAATCCTGTTTCTCCCGATAAACCGAACGGATACAAATTCGAGCTCCTCGTCCTCGATATGATCCATATGATGGACAGCTGCCTGGCATATGAGGTGGTACGTGAAAAAGAGTTTGCGCCGATCAAAAACCTGCACGGCATCGATTCAGTCGACAGTGCGCGCGAGCTTCTGAAAAAGAATGGGGTAACACTGTAAACAAAAGGGGAAGGCATCGTCCTTCCCCTTTTGTTTTATCCGCGTCATCCCTGCGGCTCTGCGCTTTCGCCCTGTTCCTCATTCAGCTTCTCACCCATGGCCTGAAGCCCGTAATAGAGGGAGGCAATATTCGTCGTCACATCGTATAGGGAGGAGGCCTCCTCAGGTGCTTTCACTTCTTCAACAGTCAGCGCATCGGTTTTTCTGAGGGAAAAGCTCATGCCATAGTTTCTGAATGCATCCCGGTAATGCAGCACTCCGTCTGAAGAACCCTCTCCGTCAAACGCCGCGCGAAAATCCAGTACGGACTCTCCCCTTGTGAAATCCATTGCAAGGACTGTCTCTCCGTTTTCCGGGGGAACAGGGACATCCAGCTGTCCGTGAAGGACGCAGTTTTCCAGTACCGCGCCAAGCAGGGCGGACAGATCCGGGATCGGTTCTTCGGGTGACGGGAGCTTTCCCGCCAGAACGGCAGCCTGATCCTTCAATGCGGCAGCCGCCTGCTCTATCTCCGCTTCTGCCTCCTCCTGCGTTTTCTCGGTTACCGTCATGCATCCCTTTGCGGCAGCTTCCAGATATCCCGCAAATGTCGCATTCCAGTCCACACCTTCCAGAAACGCCGCAAAATCCAGCTTTTTCCTGTATTCCTCAAGCTCGGTCCGGTGTCCGGCAAGCACGCCCTCCAGCCGATCGGCCGCTGCCAGCAGAAGGTCCCTGTCAAAAGCATAGCTTACCGTTTCCTCTGTCTGTTCCATGTGAACCGCTTCCCCGATTCCCTCAAGGTCTGACAGCAGTTCATCGGACAGCGGCGGAAGGTTCTTGAAATCCGGAAGCATATAACCATCCAGCGTCTGCAATTCAAAAGCCGGAACAGACAGCCAGGGATGCAGCACCCCCAGCAGCGCAAGCAGGCTAGCAGACGACGCGTCACCGGTCACCCCGGTATAGAGGGCGGATGCCGTTTCCATATTCAGCCACAGCTGTCCGTCTATAAAGCGGATAAGCTCCGCGTCTTCCACGGGTCCAGAGGCAGCGATGTCCGCATCTTCCGCGGCTCCGGAGGCGGCGATATCCGCATTTTCACGCTGACCGGAAGCATCATCCACAGTTTCGTCAGGCCCGGTCTCCTCCGGATCCTTCACCAGAAGGCTGAAATTTCCTTCTTCATCATACGCCGGCACGAAAATCTTCGTGAACGCCTTCTCCTCCGTCTCAAAGTTCACAGTCAGTTCCATTGCCTGCGTCTGCTCCGCAAGTGTCTCGGCGGCAGCAGGATTCAGGCAGGCAGCGGACAGCGAGGCCGCCGCGAAGATGATTCCGGTTCTTCTTTTCATACGAAACTCCATTCCGCCGCCATTGGCCGGCGGCACCAGTAGTCCTGAAAGACTGATTTTACCATTAAATCAGCGTTTCCTTTGAAATGTGCTTTTAAGTCCGCGAAAAATATGTTATAATCAGTTCGTGTAACAAGCCGAAAACCCGGCAAATTGTTTATCACCCGAATAGGAGGAATTCTGTTATGGATATGTCTTGCTTTTCCCTTGAAGGAAAGATTGCCCTGATTACCGGTGCATCCTATGGCATCGGATTTGCAATTGCAAAAGGAATGGCTGCCGCAGGCGCTACCATCGTCTTTAACGACATCAAGCAGGAACTGGTTGACAAAGGACTTGCCGCATACAAAGAAGCCGGCATCAAAGCCTACGGCTATGTATGCGATGTCACGAACGAGGCCGCTGTCAACGAGCTGGTTGCCAAGATCGAGCAGGAAGTCGGCGTTATCGATATTCTGGTCAACAATGCCGGAATCATCAAGAGAATCCCCATGGTTGAGATGACTGCCGAGCAGTTCAGGCAGGTAATCGATGTGGATCTGAACGCACCCTTCATCGTGTCCAAGGCGGTTATCCCCAGCATGATCAAAAAAGGCCACGGCAAAATTATCAACATCTGCTCCATGATGTCCGAACTCGGCCGCGAGACCGTATCCGCATATGCTGCCGCAAAGGGCGGACTGAAAATGCTCACCAGAAATATCTGCTCCGAGTATGGTGAATACAACATTCAGTGCAACGGCATCGGACCCGGCTACATTGCCACTCCGCAGACCGCTCCGCTGCGTGAAATCCAGCCCGACGGCTCCCGTCATCCCTTTGACCAGTTCATCGTTGCCAAGACGCCGGCTGCCCGCTGGGGAGATGCTGATGACCTTGCAGGTCCCGCTGTTTTCCTTGCATCCGACGCTTCCAACTTTGTTAACGGCCATATTCTGTATGTTGACGGCGGTATTCTTGCTTATATCGGAAAACAGCCGAAGTAACCGCATGTTTTTCGGCCCTGCCTGCCCTGCAGGCGGGGTTTTCTGAAGATATTTTTTTGCAGCTGAACAGTTACCTTTTTTGAAGAAAGGACAGCCAGGCTGACTGTTAAGCCTGACTGTCCTTTTTATTTCGGTTTTGCAGCTGTTCTCCGGCAATGCTTTACGCCGCTGTGACTGATCCTAAGAGAACGGTCTCAGGGAAACACGCATTAAAGCGTTTCCTGAATCAAATACAGATACCGCTTCCAAGAAGCATCTCCTCGCCGTTTCAGGAGTCCGGGTTCAAGCCAGCAGCGAAAAACGTCTCTGCTCAGGACTCTGTGGACAACTCCGCCGAAGATTCCGCGGGTGCTTCGGTATCCTCGGCTTCCGAACCGTCCTCCCCGGTGCTCTCTTCCTCCAGCTCCTCCGGATTATAGGAATTCACCCCGATCACAACGGCGTTTGTGCCGCGGCCGGTATCGGTTTTCCCGATCTGAAGGCTGGTCACCTGCGTATCGCTCACCGGAGCGTACCAGAAAGTGGTTTCCGTCTTGAAGGTTACACCGTTTGTTTCCCGCGTTTCGGGCGTGATCTTCTCAGGTTCGCCAAAAGCCCCGGTGCAGATTTCCTGCAGCCTGCCGTACAGATCGTCAAGCTGCTCGGCAGTATAGACATCCTCAAAATAGAATGTGAGCATGCTGAGGCCTTTTGTATCGAACACGGGCATAACGCCGACGGAGATAAAATCCGCCAGCTTAATGCTGATGTTGATATCCCCGTAGCCGCCTCCGTCCGCAAAGGCATTCGTTGTGCCTATGCTGGTTCCCAGTACCTCTTCCACGCGCTCTGCCGTAGAACCCCACGCAAGATCCTTATACTGGAAGCTGTCCCCGGGACCCCTTCGCAGGTCATTGATATCGAATTCTTCGAGTGTTTCCCGGGCAGCGGTCGTTTTCGGGACCTGATTGCGGTACCTTCCATACCCCATGCCGTATCCGAAGCACCCGGACAGCAGCAGGCATGACGCACCTGCCGCTGCCAGAATCATCATTTTTTTCCTGTTCATTACGCCTCTTCCGTTGTCTCTTCCTCAGCTGCTTCCGTGTCAGCTTCCGCGGCCTCTGTCTCAGCGACGGTCTCGGCTTCCATCTCAGCTGTTTCAGCTTCAGCTTCAGTTCCCGCTTCCGTTGCAAGCTCTGTTTCCGGTTCCAGATCTTCTATCACGGCAGCACTTTCAGCCATAAAACGTGCTACACAATCGGAAAGAACAGACCAGTGAACGTATCCGGCACCGTAAAACTCCACATAGCTCTGATACGTTTCTTCCGTGGTATCGGTAACCTCCATAAAGAACTCCGGAGTGATTTCCAGTGCGGCATCCTCCATAACTGCCTGAAGCACCAGGTAATTCGAAGCGCGGGTTTCGCACTGCTCTTTCAGGGTGTCCTCGGTATAGCCCACATAGGACAGATAGGTTTCCACATCGAGACCGTACATGGCACTGACATAGGTCAGGTAATCAAGCT
>CAMOSC010000034.1 GCA_946624325.1 uncultured Clostridia bacterium | reverse complement strand
GGTAAGAACCAGAATAAAGCCGATCAGGGACTGGTACAGACCGACAGCGGATGCGGTCGAGAAGTTGAAGTCGGAAATGGTGGCGCGGTAGACATACATTTCAATGATATCAACCGGGTTGTATAGAACCGGGTTGCGGCCCACAAGGTTCCAGAACAGACCGAAGTCGCCCTTTACGATGCCGCCGAGTGCAAACAGCAGCAGGATGACGATGGTAGGCCGGAGGGATGGCAGGATGATATACTTGATCTTCTGCCAGCCGTTGGCGCCGTCCACCAGGGAAGCCTCGATGATTTCCTGGTCAATGCCCATGATGGCCGCGAAATATACCACGGAGTTATAGCCGGTCTTCTGCCACAGGTGGACAAGCGTGATGATGACCGGCCACGGCTTGCCCGTTTTATACAGCTTTAAAGGCTCCATGCCAAGCTTCCCGAGCACCACGTTCAGGAAACCGGTATCCGAGTTCAGGAGGCTGAATACCAGCAGACCTACAAGAACCTGGGATATGAAATAGGGAAGGAACATCATGGTCTGGGATACCTTGCGGAACCACTTGGACTGGATTTCCTTCAGAAGGATAGCCACGACAACCGCCAGGAAATTATCCAGGATAATAAAGGCGACGTTGAAAAGAATGGTGTTCTTTGTCAGCATCCACAGCTTGCCGGACTTGGCGACGAAATCGAAATTGCGCAGCCCCACAAATTTACTGCCGAAAATACCGTTTCTGTAATTGTACTCGACAAATGCCACCCAGATACCCGGAAGCGGCGCGTAGCTGAAGGCGATGAAGAAGATGATCGCCGGAAGGCACATCAGAATAAGGATTCTTCCGTTGTAAACCTTTTTGCCGAAGGAGCCGGGTTTCTGAGGAACATTTGCTTTAGAACCAGCCATAATTCTCCCCTCCTGTAAACAAGATTGAACAGGGGTTTATACCAATTCTGTCTGTCTGAAACCCCTTTCATACCTTGCATTATAGTCACTTTCGCCGTACCTGTCAATCATAATTTGGCCGCCTCTTTCTGTTTTGTCCAACATCCACATTATGCACGATGTTTTTTGTTAATCCTGCACAATTATCAGGGACGGTTTTCACAGGGGCACCTTCTGCAGGACTTCCGTTCCGTAAGGGTTACGGGCACCGTCTGGACCGGCGGAACGCTCTCCCCCGCAGCGGCACGGACCGCCGTATCCACGAGTGTTCTCCCGAACAGCGCGTAGTCGCAGCCGACGGAAGTGACAGGGGGCGTGAGGGCATTGGACATATAGGTGTTGTCGAAGGAGATCAGGGAGATATCCTCCGGGACATGCATGCCGGCTTCATAAATCGCTCTGAGAATACCGGATGCGGTATGGTCGTTAATGGCGATCACTGCGGTGGGAAGGTCCTCCTTCTTCAGGAGCTCCTTCATGCAGCGGTAGCCGCTGATATCGTCATACCCTTCTGATTCGTACACATAATCCTCCCGGTAGGGAATTCCCGCAAGGCTGAGCATTGTGCGGTAGCGGATTCGCTTCTCCAGCGTGGATTTTGCGTCCTTCCAGCCGCCGATCAGCGCGATTTTCCTGTGTCCCAGGGAAAGCAGGCGGTTCATCGCCAGCTCCATGCTGCCGCTCTCATCCAGGCAGACCTGGGCATTGTCGGCGCCGGGAAGCTTCCCTGTGGAAATGATGGGAACGGTCGCATTGATGCGGTTGATCATCTCCACATATTCCTCGGATCCCGTCACGCGGTCGCTTAAGCCGCCCACTAAGAGAATCGCCTCCGGGTTCTGCTCATACAGCTTCTCCAGCTGCTTCTTTTCCATCTCCCCGTCGGACTGGGGACTGAGCATCAGCAGCATATAGCCGCGCTCATAGGCGGCACGCCCGCAGTGCATGGCTATCGTGGCGTAGAAGGGCCCGGAGATATCCGCAAACAGCGCGCCGAGCAGGCTTGTCCTCGCCGTGCTGAGTCCCTGCGCGAGCGCATTCGGCCGGTAAGAAAACCGCCGGATTGCCTCCTCGACCCTCTCCCGCTTTTCCGCGCTCACCCGCGCGTTTCCCGTCAGGACCCTGGATACGGTGGATACCGATACTCCCGCTTCCCGCGCGATCTCGTAAATATTCGTGCGTTCCCGTGCCATTTTGCTTACACCTCTTTTTTGAAACCGTTTTCAAGTGTCAGTATAGTTTCTTTTTTTGTTTTTTGCAACGGATGTTTTCACAATATTCGCCAATATTTTTGTGAATTTTATACAAAGAAAAAATCCGGGCTGCCCTTTCCGCAGTCCGGATTCCGTTATGTTCTGAATTTTTTCCCTACTGTCCGTCAGCCAAAGCTCTGCTCGGTGCGCTCGATAATCTCGTCCTGAAGCGCACGGCTCAGGTTGCGGAAGTAATCGCTGTAGCCGGCCACGCGCACGATCAGGTCTCTGTATTCCTCAGGATGGCGCTGTGCCTCGCGCAGGGTTTCACGGTCAATTACGTTGAACTGGATATGGTGGCCGTCGAGGGCAAAATAGGAGCGGACAAGGTTTGCCATATTCTCCAGACCCTTCTCTCCCGCCACCGCCTTCGGGGTGAATTTCTGATTCAGCAGGGTACCGCCCGTGGAACAGTGGTCCATCTTGGAGCAGGATTTGATCACGGCCGTGGGACCGTTCACATCCGCGCCTTTCTCCGGAGAGATTCCCTCGGATACAGGCTTGTGGGCCAGACGCCCGTTGGGGCTTGCCATCATCACCTCTCCGAAATACACATGGCAGGTGGTCGGAAGCATGTCCACGCGGAATTCGCCGCCGCGGATATTTTTCCTGCCGGTAATGCTGTCACGGTACAGGGCAAATACATCCTTCATGATGTCATCCGCATAGTCGTCGTCATTTCCGTACTTGGGCGTGCGGCTGCTGACGAGGTTATGGATGGCTTCAAAACCCTCAAAGTTCGCATCCAGCGCCTGCACCATCTCGGTCATGGTGAACTTATGGTTGTCGTAGACATTATATTTCAGCGCGGCCAGGCTGTCCGTGATGGTGCCGATGCCGACACCCTGGATATAGCTGGTATTGTAGCGTGCGCCTCCGGCATTGTAATCCTTCCCCTTTGCGATGCAGTCATTGGTGCAGATGGACAGGAAGGGGGCCGGCATCTCCTCAGCGTAAATCTTTTCGATGACCAGGTTGCCCCGCATCTTTACGTCAATGATGTACTCCAGCTGCTTCTTAAAGGCCTGCCACAGCTCCTCATAGCTCTTGAAGTCTTCGGCGTTTCCGAGCTTCAGGCCGATCTGCCTGCCGGAGATCTTGTCAAAGCCGTTGTACAGCGTGATCTGCAGCACCTTCGGAATATTCAGGTAGCCGGTCAGGATATAGGCCTCGCTTCCCCAGGCACCGGTCTCCACGCAGCCGCTGCAGCCGCCGTCCCTGGCATCCGCCAGGCTCTTGCCGGCATTTAAGAGCTCCTGGATCACCTCATCGGTATTGTAGAAGGCGGGCTGACCCCAGCCCTTCCTGGAGATCTCGCAGGCGCGCTTTACAAATTTCAGGGGCGTTTTCTTGCTGATCTGCACGTTGGAGTTGGGCTGAACCTGCTGCATATCCTCCATGCAGTCCAGAATGAGATAGCTGACGCGGCTGACGCCGTCCGTCCCGTCCTCCTTCACGCCGCCGGTGTTGATATTGGCAAAATCCACATAGGTGCCACTCTCCTTCAGCGTCACACCCACCTTTACCGGGGCCGGCTGGTTGTAGAACTTCACCCAGAGGCACTCCAACAGCTCCAGAGCCCGCTCATCGTCAAGGATTCCGGCCGCGGTATCCCGCTCATAGAAAGGAGTCAGGTGCTGGTCCAGACGTCCCGGCGTAAAGGCATCCCAGGGGTTGAGCTCGCTCGTCACGCCCAGGTGGGTGAACCAGTACATCTGCAGCGCCTGCCAGTAGGTCTCGGGCTTGTGTGCCGGCACCACCGCGCAGTTTTCGGCTATCTGCAGAAGCTCCTGCTTCCGGACGGGATCCGTTTCCTTCCCGGCCATCTCCAGGGCCAGATCGTGATAGCGCTGTCCCAGAATGCAGATGGCGTCGCAGTCAATGCTCATGGCCTTGAGCTCTTCACACTTATCGTAAGCCTCCGGATCGTTGAAGTAATCCAGCTTCGCGATGGCTTCCTCAATTTCCTGCTTATAGTCCAGATAGCCCTTGATGTAAAAATTCTTTCCGCCGGCGGTGTGTCCCGGGCCCCTCTGCTCCATGAACTCGGTAAACATTCCCGCGTCATAGCAGCTCTTCCACTCATCCGTCATGTGGCTGAGGATTTTCTCACGGACGGCGCGGTTCTTCCAGTAGGGGATGATTTTCTCCTCCTGCAGGCGGATATCCTCCTCCGTGACGGAGAAGCTCACCAGCTCGCGCTCATTCATGATGCGCATGTCTTCCACGGTATGGCAGCAGAGCTCCGGGAAGGTAGGCGAGGACTGAGGATCCTTTCCCTTCTCTCCCACCAACAGCTCTCCCTCGCCCAGGTACAAGGTCTTTCTGGAGAAATACTCCTTAAGCACCAGGGCGCGCAGCACCGGTATGGAAACGGAGCCCTCATATTTCTGATAAACATCCGTCTCAATGGAGGCACGCTCCAGGTCCACATGGGGCTGTGTCTCATGACTGATTTTGCGCAGCTTCTGAATTCTGGCATTCATGCCGTGTACTGTCTGTGCCATTTTCCATTCCTTTCTTTCCGCCGGCATATTTCCGGCGGGCACCTTTTCCCCGACAATCCGGGGCCCCGGAACTGTTGTTCGCTTTATTAATTATCCGCCGATCTGCACACCCTGAAAGCCCTTTTCCTCCAGGACCTTCTTCAGCTCTTCCATCCGTTCGGCAGAAGGCACCCGCATCCCGTCCTCCGCGTAGGACCGCTGCAGGTTTTCATATTTACTCTTTCCGTAATCATGATAGGGCAGGAGGCTGATCCGTTCCGCACGGATATGATTCTCCGTGAGGAAATGCGCAGTCTGCGCCATAAACGCCTCCGTATCGTTGATGCCGCCGATCACGGGGATGCGTATGTGGATCCGCGCGCCGTCACGGCTTAAACGGATGAGGTTTTCCAGGATCAGGGCATTGTCCCTGCCGCAGTATTTCCTGTGAGCCTCCCCGTCCATCAGCTTGATATCGTACAGGAACAGATCCGTCCAGGGAAGGATCCGTTTGAAATTTTCATACGGCGCATAACCGCAGGTATCGATATAGACGCTGACGCCCTCGCCGTGAAGCCTCCTGCAGAGCGCTTCCACGAAATCCATGTCCTGAACCATCACCTCGCCGCCGGAGAGTGTAACGCCGCCTCCCGAGGTCTCGTAGAAAATCCGGTCCTTCAGGGCTTCCTTTACCAGCTCATCCACCGTTCTGCGGCGGCCTGCAAGCTCCCTCGCATCGTGAAGGCAGACATCCGCGCAGGCACCGTGCGCCCTGCACAGATCCCGGGAGAAGATCAGCTTCCCATCCTCCAGTCGGTTGGCATTCTCCGGGCAGCGGGCAGCGCATGCACCGCAGCTTACGCAGCGGTTTGCGTAAAACACCAGCTCCGCGCCGAAGCGCTGGCTCTCGGGGTTATGGCACCAGGCGCAGCGAAGCGGGCAGCCCTTAAAAAAGAAGGTGGTGCGTACCCCGTCACCGTCATGGATGGAGAACTTCTGGATATTGAATACCAGCGGGCTGCGACCGGTTTCCGGGCCGGTTTTATCATCCGCCAGGCTTGCTTCACCCTTAAAAATCATTTCTTCCACCCTCTTTCTCCGATTCAGGACGATTCTACCTCAAAATTTTTAAATTTGCAACTGTTTTCATGGTTTCCGTCATTCCGCGAAGCCATTGCTTCCGGCGGCAAGCTGTTCATGTCCTTAAGATCGTCATGCCGGACTGTAAAGACCGGCAGAGAGTTTACGTCTCTGCCGGTCCTCACAGCCGTGGCAACAGTCGTCCTGCGCCGGGATAACGGTTCTTTTGACCGCTTATTCCGCCTCTGTCAGGGATTCTTCCTCGACAGCTTCCGTTCCGGCTTCCTCAGCCGGATCTGCTTCCGCCCCCTCATAGTGGAATTCCAGAACAGAGGTTTCATCCTTTTCATTATGCGTCGTAAAGCCTTCCGGGCCGATCTTGTCGATTACATAGTAGACACTGCCCTGTTCCCAGTAGATGCCCAGTTTATTATAGATTGTGGTGAAAGTGACCCCCTCCTGAACCATCTCTCCGTTCATGGTCATATCAACAAGATTCGCATATTCCGGCGTCATGTAGAAATGCAGGGCCGCACCGCTTGCCAGGGAGAAAACCTGATCCTGAAGCCAGTCATCCAGATACAGGAAAAAGCTCTGCCAGTCGCGCTCCAGATAGTAAACATATTCATTGTTCACTTCCTTCGGGGCAAGGGGATCGGAATTATCCGTATAGGACTCCGTATAAAACACCTTTATACGGTTTGCGCTGCTGTCTTCGGCAATAAAAGCCGCAACGTCCTCATTCAGCGTGACTTCCTTATGAGGTTCATCCTCGGAAAAGAATTCGTAGGCACCGGCATATTCCTGCCCGTCCACGCGAAGGATCAGCTCATCCTCCGTGATTTCATAGCTGCCCTCCCCGCGGATAGCGCCATACGCGTTCAGCCTTCCGCCATAGCTTAAATCGAAGCGGCCATTATCAGCACTGTCTGTAATGGTTTCTCCGTTTAAGTCAATCTGATAAAGATTCCAGGATCCGAAAGCAAGTTCCGCAGGATCCGCGGCCTCCTCGGCTTCGGTTTCTTCCACGGCTTCCGTCTCCACCTCAAAGACCTCTCCGGTCAGCTCTTCGGTCTCCGACTCCTCAGCCCATACCGGAACTGTCAGAAGGGACGCTGCCAGCAGTACGCTCATCAATTTCCTCATACAAATACCTCCCATAAGCACAGCAATCTGAATGAATTCATTCGGACCAGGTTTATTGCTGCTAATAATATAAACTTCCCGGACAGGATTGTCAATATGCTCATTTGATCTTCGCTGTCACAAAATCTTTGTTCGCGGTGTGTCCCGGCCGCGCGGCACCGGAGCGACCCAGCGTGAGAAAAACAGGGCTCCAGAATCGGACAGGTCTGAAAAGGCAGCCGCAGAGTCACGCCTGTTCCACAGGCCTTAACACGGCATCCGCCGGAACCGGACAGAAATATCCGCCGGCTGCTTTCAGCTTCTTTTCAAATTCCTCTTGCGCCGCTTTTACAAGCTCCGGATCCTCACACAGGTCAATCGCGGTCGCCGCAAGCACCTTTCCGGCCGTAAGCAGCCCCTTATGACCGATGGAAGTTTTTCCGCAGGAAACATTCTGCCAGCTGTGGCCCGGGCTCCCCGCCGCAAAGGTCAGCACGTGCAGCTGCGCCGTGGGAATACACCAGCTCACATCCCCCACGTCGGTGGAGCCCATGCCCTGGGTTTCGCGGTAACGGTAGGGAATCAGGAAATCATTGAGGGCTTTTGTCCCGTTCCCGGACTTTTCCCGCACATAATCCGCGATATCCGGAAACTCCGCGGCAGCGGCGCCCGGCAGCGCATCCCCCTTCATCTCAACGGAGTCCGCCAGGCCTGCAGCGAAGGCCTGCTCTTCTTCGGTGTAGGACGGCACGCCCACCCGCTCAAAATTCTGATACAGCAGTTCCTCCAGCACGCGGTTCGGTACGGTATTCGAACAGCCGTCTATAAAGACCTTTTCCACCTTCGTCTCGGTCATCAAAGCCGCGCCTTCGGCGATTTTATCCACGCGCTCCTGGAGCCTCAAGGCATCCTTCGCAAGCTTCGAGCGGACCATATACAGGACCCGGGCATGAGGCTGCACCACATTGGGGGAAGGACCGCCCGTATCGGTGATTGCGTAGTGTATCCTGGCGGAATCCGGCATATGCTCCCGCATGAACTCCACGCCCATATTCATCAGCTGCACGGCATCCAGGGCGGAGCGGCCGAGTGCCGGCGCGCTGGCGGCATGCGATGCCGTCCCCGTGAAGCGGTATTCATTCTGGATACAGGTATTACAGGTGCCGCCGGGAACCTCATTTACGACGGCGGGGTGCCAGGTGAGCGCCAGATCCGTGCCGGCAAATACGCCGTCCCGGGCCATAAAGGCCTTCGCCGCGCCGCCCTCCTCCCCCGGGCAGCCGTAGAGGATGACAGTGCCCTTCCCGGGATGCTCCTCCAGGTATTTTTTTATGCCGTAAGCGGCTGCCAGGGCTCCTGCCCCGAGCATATTGTGTCCGCAGCCGTGCCCGCTGCCGTTTTTCACCAGCTCCTGACGTTTTGTGCAGCCGCCTTCCTGGGAGAGGCCGGAGAGCGCATCAAACTCCGCAAGGATCCCGATCACCGGGTGTCCGCTCCCATAGGTGCCGGTGAAGGCGGTCCTGATGCCGTCAAAGCCCTCCTCCACCTCAAAGCCCAGTTTTCGAAGCGTTTCGTCATAGAGCGCCGCGGATTTATACTCCATGACGGACAGCTCGGCGAATTCCCAGATCCTGTCCGAGAGTTCTGTAAAGCAGGCGGCATTCTCATCAATATATTCCAGATATCTGCTTTTCATTGCATCCTCTCTTTCCTGCCTTAAGCAGCGTCCTCTTTGGCCGCAGACTCCTGTTCCGGCAGGTTCCCTTCTGAATTCTCAGGGTCTGACGGTTCTTCTTCCGCGGAATCCCGCCCCGGCAGGTTCTCTTCTGAGTTCTCACGGTCTGACGGCTTTTCTTCCGCGGAATCCCGCTCCGGCGCAGGCTCCTGCTCTGACAAAGCTTTCACCGCGGAAGGATTTTCCAGCAGCTCCCTGGCCCGCTCCGGCTTATTGGTGATGATCCCGTCAGGGCTGAAGGAAAAGGCCTTCAGCAGGTCCGCATCCTCATCCGGGGTCCAGGCGTACACCTGAATTCCCCTTTCTTTCATTGCTTCCATCAGGGCATCGGAAAGGGAATTATAATGACAGTTCAGGCAATCCACCTCAAAATCCAGGCTGTCTATAAACCCGACCAGGTCTGCCTCCTGGCCGATGAGCTCCAGGGCTTCGGGCAGGGTGAGCCCGGTGGGAATGACGGCGGCCAGGTTGTCTATGACCTCCAGGGCGATTTCCTCCGGCGACTCACCCCTGGCCCCGAAGCCGCGCATCATCATAATCAGAAAGCCCGGAATGTTTTTTACGTCCTCCGGGCCAAAATCCGTCAGCGCTTTATCCTCCGGGAAATACTTTCCCAGGTCGAAGAAGGAGAGAAACGTCAGGCCCGGGACTGTAATCATGGCAGCCCGGATATCGGGCGCGCAGTCCTTGAGCGCCTTTAAAAGCTCCGGGTCAAAGGAGCTTACCATAATGCGGTCTTTGAGGCCGGACTGCTCTATTGCCTCCGCCATCAGCTTCACGAAAATATCCTTCTCACCCCGGGTAGGCTTCATCTCCAGATTGATGCTCTGAAATCCAAGCTCCCCGGCCGCTTCCAGACACTCCTCCAGGGTCAGGATCCGCTCCCCGGCGTATTCCTCCCCGTACCAGGAGCCGAAATCGAAGCTTTTCAGCTCCTCCAGGGTCAGGCCGGAGATCTTCCCCGACCCGCTGCTCGTGCCGTCGATGGCATCGTCGTGATGCAGCACCAGCCGGTTGTCCTTCGTCATCCGGATATCGGTTTCAAAGCCGTCCGCACCGATTTCCCAGGCAAGCCTGAACGCCGCAAGCGTATTCTCCGGAGCCATGGAACCCAGCCCGGCGTGGGCCTGAATAATAACATCTGCGCCTTCCGGGTAATTCACATTTTCCCGGTTTTGTATATCTTCTGTCTTTACAGCTTCCGTGTTCTGCGTGTCTTCGCTCTGCGAAGGTTCCGGGTTCTGCATATCTTCCGTCTGCACAGTCTCCGGGTTCTGTGTATCTTCCGTCTGTACAGCTTCCGGGGCCGGAAGCGCAGGAAGCAGGCCTCCGAGGAGTTCGGCCAGACTGCCGGAAAACAGCTTCTCCTCAGTCCCGGCCTCCTGTCCGGAGCCGGCGCCTTCCGTCTCCGCCTCCGCAAAGGCGGCCTCTGTAAAAAGAACCGAACAGACCATTCCCAAAGTCAGGATTTTTTTTATGATACCCTCAACCCGCCTCATTCGCTCTCCTTTCAAACTTCAAACCAGCTGTCGTTCTTTCTTTTTCCAAACTGTTCAGAGCCGGGCGCAAATCTGTGAGAAATCATGGATTCAGCCGCATAGAATCCATGATTTCTCCTGAGATTGTCATCCGGCGGATAGGCCGCAGCTCCGGAAATGGCTGTTTCCCGCTGTTTCCGGAGTCCGGCTCTGAACAGATACTATTATATCAGAAACCCGCGGGTTTGAAAAGATGCTGCAGCCCGGCCGGGCGGAAAGGATTTACTCCACTTCCTTCGGGATTTCGTAAGCAGTCGGATCCGACATGTTATTCCATCCGACTTTCTTCATCCTGTCAAAGGGCGTGCGGGTACCGATCTCCTCTAAAAGTTTTTCCAGCTCAAGAGCAGCCTCCCGGTCCATAATACAGCCCTTTGCCTGCAGTACATTACGGTTTTCATCGCAGGTTTCCAGATAGACATCAATGCTTCCGTTCGGGAAAAACATCAGATATGCCCTGCCTTTTCCGCGTGTCTCCAGCTGCAGAAGCCCCGCAGAATCAAAGACATCCCATGCCAGGACGAGATCGTTTATTCCTGTAAGCGTATTTTTAGAATCGCAAACAGGATCCGCCTGCAGGCTGTTCATGGCAGCGGTCAGCTTTTCCATAAGCACCGGGCCATCCTCCGGACGGATGACGAATCCCCTGCGCACTGCACCTGCATCCTCCTGTTTCCGTGCAATTTCCGGATAGCAGACCATAAAGGGCAGCTCTCCTGATGACAGGCTCTCCCACATGGCGGACATCTCTTCGCCGATTATCTCTTCCTTTTTCTCCAGCGCCCTGCGGCACAGGGATTCTTTCCCCGGCAGTACACGGAAGGTCAGGATATCCTTCCCCTGCGCCTCCTCCGCATCCAGTACAAGCTCCATGCGCAGAAACCTGTCATCGCCGGATTCCCCGCCCTGCTCTGCGCTGCTGTCTTCCTGACACCTTGATACGGAAAGCATCCCGGATTCATCAGCCGTTCCCGTCCAGTCTGCACAGACTCCTTCGGCAAATTCCCCTCCCGTAAGAATTGCATCCTCCCGGGCCATCGGCACGGTGTTCTGATAAAGGCGAGAGGAACCTGTCATGGAGCGCACGGGTACCGTAATCCTGTCCGTATTTATAAAAAGATTGTCCGAGAGGATCCGCACCTCATACAGACCGCCGTCCGGTGAAAATCGGAAGCTCTTTTCCCAGGTAAAGTCCCGGACCTCCCCGTTTTCACCGACACTGTTATCGAAAGGTCCGAAATTGAACACCGTATCCTCATCATCCATGATGACCGATGCAGGCTCATAGTTCATCCTCGCCTGTACCTCGTCAGGACTCATTCCCATCTGCATGTTCTCAAAGAGGCCCGTCACCGAGAGATCTGCATCCGCAGCGAACAGCTCCTGGAGCAGAGTTGTCTGCCGGTCATATTTACACCACCGCATTCCCTCTCTGATCAGCGTTTCGCCAAAACGGTCGGCCAGCAATTCCTTTTTTACCACGTTGTAACCGCCGGCTTCACCCTCGGAAATCTCTCCCCGATATGCGCAGAGTTCCCCGCCCGCATCCGTAGACAGCATAACCGTCTCCCAGGGCTCGAGCATCATACGGATCCGGTCTTCCGCACGGATGACGCAGCCGTTTTTCATGGATTCCACCGACGCCGCAAGGGCGTTGCTCTCATAATAAACCGGGCCCTGAAGCACGGTCGGGCGTTCCGGATAATAAACCATGATTCCCGATGTATTCGCGCCGGCGCCGATCACATAATACATCTCATAAATACCGTTTCCGTCAAAATCCGCGAGTGCGGCGGAGGAAAGCGTATCCGTTCCCAATGGCGTCCCTGAAACCCTGCCGCCGTACATTCCCCAGATTCCATCATCCGTCACAAAAAGGTCCGGGGCATCCGCCTCCCCAAAGCACTCCGGCACAAGACGGCAGACCGTGTCCGGATCGCTGATTCCCTTCTCCTTACAGAAGGCCAGAAGCGTCTCGTCCTGCTCATAGGACACACGCATGGTAAAACGCTCCTTAGCAGCCAGAATGGGAAGGTGTTCTTCCTGCAGGCTCACATCTGAGCCCCGGGTACTGACTGCCGGTTCCGTGGAAGCTGCAGATTCATTCGGATCGAGATCGGACATGCCGTTCTCCGTCATTTCTTCCTCTGCCGTTTCCGCTGTTTCTTCCCCGGCTGTATCGCCCTGCGAAACCTCCGCAGTTACAGTTTCGGAGACAGCAATCGTCCTGCCCGGCTGCCCGCCGCCTTTTCCCATAAAATTTGAAACGATCAGCGAAGCTGCTATCAGAATCACAGCAGCCGCAGATACCGCAGATGTTATAATCCTCATGTCCCTTCCCCTTTCTGTTTTCACAAACGCCGTTTCCGCGTCCTGCACCATATCCGGGTCTATCTCGTTAAGGCTTTCCATCAGCTGCTTCCCGTCCAACTTTCTCCCCTCCTCCCAAAACACAGTTTTGTACTTTGACCGAATGCCCCGGATGACTATTTTGCAGCCACGCCTGACAAAAGTTCAGCCGTGGGCAAAATATGTCTCTTCCCAGCAACAGGTTTTTCTGTAGTGTAGGACTTTCTGACGCCCCAGGGCGTCATGCCTTGCCTGCTCTCCGAATACATTTTTCAGATGCAGGTCAAAGGATATATCCGCTCTTCTCCAGCTCGGCCTTCAGCTTTTTCCGCATCCGGAACAGGTCCGTTTTGACTTTTTCCTGTCCGAAGCCGAAACGCCCGGCAATCTGTTCAACGGAATCCATGTACCAGTAGCGCCGGATAAAAATGCGGCGCCGGTCCAAAGGCTGCTTTCGCAGGAATTCATTGATCCTTTCGCCCAGCTCTTTTGCCTTCAGCACATCCGCTGCGGATTCCGCATGCGTATCCGGCAGGATCTCAGCCAGCTCGTCGCTTAAAGAAACGACCATCGCCCCGCGTTTTTTTGCCTTCAGCCAGTCCAGACGGTTGAGGGAGAGGGAACGGCAGACCATTGCAAGCCAGCCGTAAAAATGCAGGGGACGAACGGGCGGTATGCTGTTCCACGCCTTCATGTAGGTATCATTCCGTATCTCCTCCGCATCCTGACGGTTTTCCAGGATGGTTTTTGCAAGCGCAAGCAGCCTCGTTCCATAGGAATGATCCGTCTCGCTTATGGCTGCTTCATCCCGCGCAAAATAGAGCGCAATAATCTGTTCATCCTTCATGGATCCTTACCCCCTCCCCGGGAAAAGGGATATTTTTCCCCTCTGCCCTATTATACAGGAATCCCGCTGTATGCGTTGCAGCTTTTGCAGATTTTTTGATTCTGAATATTTACTAATTTCCGGCCAAAAATATGCGTGATTTCTGCCTTTATAACATTGACTTAAAGTGCAGTTGTGTATTATGATTATCCCTGTAAAGCCGGAATCATTTATACACTGGGCTTTTTATATATGCAGTGTTCCGTCTTCCGGTACGACACAGCTGTCCAAAAGACAACGACAGCAGGGATTATAAGGAGGTAATTGTATCATGAGACTGAAAAAAGCCACCGCGCTTCTGCTGACCGGTATGATGGGACTCTCCATGGCAGCCTGCTCCAACACGGGAAACACCAAGGCTACCACCGCTGCTCCCAAGGAAACCGCAGCCAAGGCCACCACGGCTGCCGCTGAACCGGCAACCCAGAAGGCCACTGAAGCCGCTACCGTAAAGGAAACCGAGAAGGCTACCGAGGCCGCTACCGTAAAGGAAACCGAGAAAGCCACCGAGGCCGCTACCGTAAAGGAAACCGAGAAAGCCACCGAGGCCGCTACTGAGAAAGAAACCGAGAAGGCCACCGAGGCTGCTTCCGAGAAAGAAACCGAGGCTGAGAGTGAGGCCGAAAAAGAGACCGAGGCCGCTTCCGCAGAAGAAACCGAAGAGGTAACAGAAGCGCAGACCGAGGAAGCCGCTACAGAACAGGCAGCCACCGAGGCCGAGACTGAGGAAGAGACTGAGAACGAAACCGAAGAGCTCGCAACCGAAGCCCTGACCGAGGACGCAAGCGAAGCGGATACCGAAAGCGCCACCGAAGAGGATCTCGGCGAGATCAAAACCATAACCGCCGGCAAGCTCACCGTCGCAACCTCTCCGGACTTCGCTCCCTATGAGTTCTACGCCATTGACGAGAACGGCGAGCCGCAGCTGGCAGGCTTCGATATTGCTCTGGCCGGCTATATTGCCGATTACCTGGATCTCGAGCTTGAGATCATCCCGATCGATTTCGACGGCGTCCTGATGGAGCTGCAGACCAAATCCGTAGACCTCGGCGTAGCCGGTCTTTCCGCGGATCCCAAGCGCGATGCCATCATGGATTTCTCCGATATTTATTATAAGGGCGGACAGTCCTTTGTATGCCTGAACGACAACAAGGATCTCTTCAAGACCCTCGAGGATGTCAACAATAAGGATTACGAGATCGGCGCTCAGACCGGTTCCATCCAGGTAGATCTGGCACAGACCAACAGCCCCGATGCCGACATCATCCAGCTGGCCAAGGTTACCGATATCATTGCAGAGCTCCTTGCCGGAAAACTGGACGGTGCTTACATCGAGACCGCCGTGGCCCAGAGCTATGCCACCAACTATCCGGAGCTCTACATCGCCCTGGATGTTCCCTATGAAGCGTCCGAAGGATCCGCAGTAGGCGTTTCCAAGGGCAATGCGGCCCTTCTTGCCGGCGTAAACAAGGCCATAAACGCCGCCATTGAGGACGGAAGCATGGATAAATTCGTGGCAGAAGCCAACGAGCTTGCCAGCGGCGAGATTATCGAGGGACTGCTTGAGGATCAGACCGCCGAGGAGACAACCGAGGCTGAATAAGTATTTCCGCCAAAGCGGCTCCCGCTTAGCGGCAGCACGGTCCGGTCTTTGATCAGACAGTATTCATTCGACCCTGCAGGAACCTTTCAGGGATTCTTGCAGGGTTGGTTTTTATCCCGCAAACAGCCCATTATTCCGCAAAGAAAGGTGATTCTCTCCGATGGGATCTTTTGTACAGATAGATAACTTTCCAAAGCTTGTACCCTACATGAAGCTTTTCTGGCAGGGCATCCTCGTTACAGTACTGCTCTCGGTCTTCACGGTCCTGATCGGTTTTGTCCTTGCCCTGATCCTCTCGGGCATGCGTCTCTCCAATATCCGCCCCTTCGCCTTTCTCGGCATTGACCGCGACGGCAACCAGCGGGAGGAAGGAGCGCTTGCGGTGATCAGCCGCTTCAACCCCGTAAGTTTTATCGCCACCGCCTACGTGGAAATCCTTCGTTCCACACCCGTCATTGTCCAGGTTGCGGTGATTTATTACGGCGTGTTCGGAAACCTGATCAACATCCCGAACTTTACTTTTTTCGGCTTTATCAAGTTTGACCGCTTTTTCCCCGGCGTGGTGGCTCTGGGCATGAACTCCGGCGCCTACCTCTGCGAGATCATCCGCTCCGGCATCCAGTCCATCGACGGAGGCCAGACCGAAGCGGCCCGTTCCCTGGGAATGAGCCGCCTGCAGAACATGCGCTTTATCATCCTGCCGCAGGCCATCAAGAACATTCTTCCGGCCATCGCCAATGAATTCGTGGTAATCATCAAGGAATCGGCCATCACCTATACCATCGGCGTACAGGATATCATGTCCGCGGTCAACGCGGTGCGCGGCGCAACCTTTATCATCATCGAACCGCTCCTGGTGGCGACGGCCATCTACTTCTGCCTGTGCTTCCCCACCAGCAAGCTGATAGCCCATTTCGAGAGGAGGATGAGCCGTGGCGACAAACGATAAGCTGATTCAGGTTCATGACCTGAAAAAATACTATAACAAAGGTACCATCAAGGCCCTGGACGGTGTCACCGTGGATGTCGAGAAGGGCGACGTCATGGTGGTTATAGGCCCCTCCGGCAGCGGGAAATCCACATTTCTGCGCTCCTTAAACCTCCTTGAGCAGCCGACCCACGGCTCCATTATTTTCGACGGCGTGGATATCACCAAAAAGAAGGTTCCGAACGCAAACGGGAAGATGGTCAGGCTGAACATCGACCGTCACCGCCAGCACATGGGGATGGTCTTCCAGCATTTCAATCTGTTCCCCCACAAGACCATCATGGAGAACATGACCCTTGCCCCCATACAGGTAAAGCACATGCAGAAGGCCGAGGCCGAGCAGAAAGCACTCTCCCTCCTGAAGCGCGTCGGTCTGCAGGACCGTGCCGCGGCATACCCCATACAGCTCTCCGGCGGGCAGAAGCAGCGCGTGGCCATTGTGCGGGCACTGATGATGGAGCCCGAGGTGATGCTCTTTGACGAGCCCACATCCGCCCTGGATCCCGAGATGGTAGGCGAGGTTCTGGACGTTATGAAGCAGCTGGCAAAGGAAGGCATGACCATGGTGGTCGTAACCCACGAGATGGGCTTTGCCAGAGAGGTGGGCAACCGCGTCCTCTTCATGGATGCCGGCAAGCTCCTGGAGCAGGGCTCCCCGGAGGAGATTTTCGGGAACCCGCAGCATCCAAGGCTCAGGGATTTCTTAAGCAAGGTGCTGTGAGGGACCGTCTTCGGCCATGTTCATCAAATCAAACGGAATCGAATGGCGGGAAATTTCCGCCCATCCTGCTCTCTGCTTTGAGCCATGCCTACAGATCGCAGTGCAAAGAACGTGCGCTGCGATTGGCACGGCTTTGCGCACAAACCAGTTCGTTTTAGTACGGACTGGTTTTCTTTTTTTCTGGTTACTATTCAGGGTATCGCAAATATAGCATCAGGATTTCCACTCAATGCATCT
>CAMOSC010000033.1 GCA_946624325.1 uncultured Clostridia bacterium | reverse complement strand
TACAATAACGACGCCACCTGCACGGCGGACGGAACGGAGACCGCGGAATGCGATTATGGCTGCGGCGAGAAGGATACCCGTACCGCGGAAAATACCAAAACAGAGCACAAGTTCACAAAGTATACGTTCAATAACGATGCTACCTGCGCGGCGGACGGAACGGAGACCGCGGAATGCGACTATGGCTGCGGCGAAAAAGATACCCGTCCGAAGGAGAATACACGGACAGCCCACCAGTTTATAGCCGGCGTATGCAGGAATTGCGGCGAGATTGATCCGGATTATGTGGGGATCACTGTCGTGGCAACTGCTTCGACGGAGAATCTCGGGACAAACGGCTGGTACCGCGGGGATATTACGCTGAATGCGCCTGAGGGTTATTACATCCGTGAAAAGACCGCTGCGGACACCACGGTCACTGCCGAAAATTTCGGAACGGAGAAGGCCGTAACAGTGAAGCCGCAGGAAGGAATCAATACCATCCGCTACAGCCTCCTGAAGCAGGGATCCACGACCATTGTGGACCGTGCCATGACGCTGCGCGCCGATACTCTGGCGCCGGAGGTGAAGGGTGTTGAGGAAGGAAAAGCATACTGCAAAACTGTGAAACTCACGGTTTCGGATGCTCAGCCGGTTACCGTCCGCATCAACAATATGATCACCGCCCTGATCAACGGGGAGGTAACGGTGAGCACACCCGGAGATAAGACGCTGACCGCTGCAGACAGCGCCGGAAATGTGACTACCGTAAAGTTCAAGGTCAATGTGAACCATATCTGGGAGGAAGGCGCCGGTAAAGAAGCGACCTGCACGGAAGCGGGAGAACGGGTTTATACCTGTACCGTCTGCGGGGAAACCAGGACAGAAACGGTTCCCGCGACAGCGCACCGCTATTCGAACTACGTTTATAATAACGATGCCACCTGCCAGGCGGACGGAACAAAGACCGCGGAGTGCGATTTCGGCTGCGGAACGAAGGACACCGTTCCGGCGGAGGGAACGAAGACAGAGCACAGGTTCACGAACTACGTCTACAATAACGACGCCACCTGCACGGCGGACGGAACAAAGACCGCGGAATGCGAATTCGGCTGCGGAACGAAGGACACCGTCCCGGCGGAGGGAACAAAGACGGCGCACAGGTTTACGAACTACGTCTACAACAACGATGCCACCTGCCAGGCAGACGGGACAAAGACCGCAGTCTGTGATTTCGGCTGCGGAACGAAGGACACCGTTCCGGCGGAGGGAACGAAGACAGAGCACAGGTTTACGAATTACGTCTTCAACAATAACGCCACCTGTATGGCGGATGGAACGAAGACGGCTTCCTGCGAGTTCGGCTGCGGAACGGTCAACACCATACCCGCGGAAGGAACGAAGGTGGGACACCGCTTTATCAACTATGTGTATGACAACAACGCCACCTGCACGGCGGACGGAACCAAAACCGCTGCCTGCGAATTCGGCTGCGGAATGAAGGATACCATTACCGCTCCCGGAACCAGGCTGGCCCATACCTTTGTAAACGGCGTGTGCAGCGTATGCAAAACCGCGGATCCGAATTACCAGCCGACAACGGCTGCTCCGACCGCGCCTGCAGCACCCACCACGGCCGCGGCACCTGCCGGACAGAATAACACAAACGGAACGCCGCCGGTTCTCGGTATCTTCGATGAGAGCCAGCCGATAGGAATGTTCCTGATCACCTTCGGTGCGATTCTGGCCATGCTTGCCGCAGGATACGGCGTAAGCAGGGCGCGCCGGAAATAAGCGGAAGTCCGGTTGAAAAAGGGGGAGGCTCATGCCTCCCCCTTCTTATATAGTTATGATACCGAATCAGGCCTTATCTGCCGACGGGAAAATGATTTTGTTGACAAAGAAGAAGATCACCATGGAAACGCCGCCGTTGAGCACGACCGTTACGATGTTGTAAACCGCGGGAGGTACAAAAGCGCCGCCGACCGCCACCCAGACGCAGTTGATGGAGTTGACGATGCAGGTGATTACCACGAATGCCAGGAAATACCAGAGGATCTGATACCAGATATTGCCCTTGCTCCGGAAGACGAGATTGCGCTGCAGCGGGAAATTGACGGCCTCGCCGATGATCATCGCGACCAGGTAGGCAAAGAAATAGCGCATACCGCCGGAAGCGGCGTCGTAGCCGAGGATGTTCCACTGGAAATCAAAGGCCTTGCCGGCGATCTCCCAGTGTACCGGAATGGCCGGCCAGCCGAAGTCTGTCTCGGGAAGGGAGGAAAAAGCTGCCGGCAGGAAAGTGAGGATCAGGTATTTGAATACCGTGATCAGATTGCTGACAATCACAAACAGACCGCCTTCGCGGATCCATTTTGCGGCTTTCGGATGTTTTTCAACAAAATCGTTCCAGAATTTCATAGGCATTTCCTCCATGTCTGTTGGTCCGGATGTCTGTCTCCCTGAAACAGCGCCGGGAATCCGTGTTTTCCGGGGAGTCCGCCCGTACCAGAAGGGGTATGCGATCCGCCGGAGGCTGCTGAAAAGCTTCTTAGAAATGAGTATAGCTAAAAATCCAAAAAGAATCAACTGGAAAGTGCAGCTGTTCAGAGCCGGACTTGTATCCGGCGAGCATGCCTCAGCTCCGGAATCGGACTAAAAGCCTTTTAGCCATGCAGGAGGGGCTTGTTTGCGCAAAAGGGATGAAAAGGACTTGAAAACGCCATGAAATTCATGTATTATAACAGCAGTAAAACACATCTGAACAGAAAGGTCCCGGATTTTTCAACAAACACTGCGGAAAAACCCGGGATCTTCTATCCGGCATGTGGGCAGGGTGTGAATCCCGACAACCTTTGCCGGCAGGCTCCGTATGCGGCAGCGGCTTTTACGGCGGGCGGGTACATCTTTTTTAAGGAGGAAACTGTATGCAGGATCTCATCATCAAACTGTTCGGACCCATATTTTACGATATGGGCGTCAGCCAGGCCGATTTTGCCAGCTATCTGGGCAGCTGCATGAAGTATGTCTATATCATACTCGCGGCACTGGTTGTCCTCATTGTTATCCTGATCGCAGCTCATAAGCTGAAGAAAGGCGTTCGTGGCTTCACACGGGTGACCGCCATTGTAGCCTTCCTGCTCTGTCTGGTACTGATTGTCAACCTGGTCTGCTTCGGACCGCTCAAGAGCAATGTCTCTTCCATGCTGAATTCTTCGAAGATCGAGCTTTCGGAGGAAACCGTAAAGGCCAGTAAGGATGTGGTTCAGAAAATCGGCGAAGAGGGCTTTGTACTGCTGAAAAACGAAGGCCTGCTGCCGCTTTCATCCGATACCAAAAATCTGAACGTATTCGGCTGGGCTTCCACCAATCCCATTCTCGGCGGCACCGGCTCCGGTTCTTCGGACGGCGCTTCATCCATGTGGATCCTGCCCTCCCTGGAGGCGGCCGGTTTTGCCACAAATGCGGACCTGACCAAGATTTATACGGATTACCGCGCGGACCGTCCCGGAATTGCCATGCAGCAGCAGGACTGGACGCTTCCGGAGCCCACCGTGGACGTTTATACGGATGACGTCATGGGCAAGGCGGAGGAATTCTCCGATACCGCGCTCATCGTAATCAGCCGTTCCGGCGGCGAGGGTGCGGACCTGCCGGTGGACATGAACGCCGTCATCAAGGGCACCTATGATGTCTCGGGAGATGTTTCCGTGGTACCCGATAAGTTCGGATATTACAGGGCCAGCTACACAAACAACGGCGACTACGATGATTTCGAGCCGGGTGAGCATTACCTGGAGCTCTCCGTCACCGAGGAAAACATGGTGGAGAAGGTCTGCGAAAGCTTCGAGAAGGTTATCGTGCTCATCAACGCCAACAACGCCATGGAGCTTGGCTGGGTGGATGAATACCCGCAGATCCAGGCGGTTATCCTCGCTCCCGGCCCCGGAAACACCGGATTCACGGCTCTCGGCGAAATCCTGAACGGTTCCGTGAACCCCTCCGGCAGAACGGTGGACACCTTCGTGAAGGATCTCACCGCAACGCCTACCTGGAACAATTTCGGCACCCACGCATACGACAATGTTGAAGACCTGAAGCAGCAGATCGCGGCGGCGGACGGCGCGTCCGAGGGCGGCATGGCCTTCGTCAACTATGTTGAAGGCATCTATGTGGGCTACAAGTTCTACGAGACGGCCGCAGAGGAAGGCCTGATCAAGTATGAGGATGAGGTGCAGTATCCCTTCGGCTATGGCCTGAGCTTTACGGAATTTGAACAGAAGATCGAAGGCTTCAAGGCAGAGGAGAACACCGTATCCTTTGACGTAACCGTTACCAACACCGGCGATGTTGCCGGAAAGGATGTCGTTGAAGTATACTTTACCCCGCCTTACGAGAACGGCGGCATTGAGAAGGCTTCCGTCAACCTGATCGATTTCGCGAAGACAAACGTCCTGGAGCCCAAGGCCTCCCAGACGCTGCATTTCAGCCTGGACCTGGTGGATCTGGCATCCTACGATTCAAACGAGATCAAGGTCAAGGGCGGCGGCTACATCCTGGAGGCCGGTGAGTACACCATTTCCGTCCGCTCCGACTCCCACACCGTACTTGCGGAGGAGAGCTTTGAGGTGGACGAGGACATCGATTACAGCAGCGGACGCCCCAGCGACAAAATCCCGGCTGTAAACGTGTTCCAGGAATACTCCCGCGGAGATTTCGAACAGCTCTCCCGCGCGGACGGCTTTGCAAACTATGAGGAAGCCACGGCGGCCCCGAAGGATCTGTCCATGAGCGATGAGGTGAGAAACCTTCTTGAGCTCAAGGCCGTAGGCATCTATGATCCCACCCTCTATGACAATGCTTCGGATACCATGCCGACCCTCGGCGCGAAGAACGGCCTGAACCTCTATCAGCTGACCGGAAAATCCTACGATGACGAGCAGTGGGAGAAGCTCCTGGACCAGCTGAGCTTTGAGGATATGAGCACTATGATCAACATGGGCGGCTGGAGCACGGCGGCGATTCCGTCCGTCGGCAAGCTTGCCACCTCCGACTGCGACGGCCCCGCGGGCCTGTCCAACTTCATCACCGGCGCCTACGGTACCGCATATCCGGCCGAAGTCCTCATGGCACAGACCTGGAATAAGGACCTGGTTGAGGAGATGGGCTACGCCATGGCGCAGGAATATGTGGATGCCAACAACTATGGCTGGTACGGACCGGCTATGAATACCCACAGGAACGCCTTCGCGGGCCGCAACTTCGAGTACTACTCGGAGGACGGTGTGCTGGCGGGCTTCATGGCAGCCTATGAGATTCAGGGCGCTGCCGAGAAGGGCGTTTATCCGGAAATCAAGCACTTCGCTTTAAACGACCAGGAGGGCAGCCGCTGCTCCTTCCTGCTGACCTGGGCGGACGAGCAGGCGATCCGTGAGATCTATCTGCGTCCCTTCGAGATGGCCGTGAAGAACTTCCCGGCGGGCAAGCCTCTGGGCGTTATGTCCGCGTTCAACTGGATCGGCACGAAACCCTGCTGCGCGAATCCGGAGCTGCTGCAGACAGTGCTCCGCGACGAATGGGGCTTTGTGGGTATGGTGGAGACGGACTACGACGGATCCTACGGCTACATGATCGCTGATAACGTTGTGAGAAACGGCGGCGACCTGATGTTAGGCTTCGGCATGGCGGAATCCAACAAGTTCACCGATACCAGCGCAACCGCAACCCTGGCTATGCGCCGGGCGGCGAAGAACATTCTCTACACTGTCGGAAATTCCGGCTACTACACGAACTTCCAGGGCGAGGGCGATCCGGCCAACCAGCCTGACAAGATGGTTACACTGTTCCGCAACATCGATATCGGCGCAGGCGTGGGCCTTCTTGTGATCGAGCTGCTGGCGGCGCTGCTGTTCCTCAGGAAAAAGAAGAGAAGGTAAGAACCGGCTCTGAACTGCTTCCCCGAATACGGCATGCCTTCGGCGTGCCTCAGGGTATCCTCGCCCCGGTGCTTTTACCGGAGACGATACCCCCAGGCTTCGGGGTATCCGGGTTACAGATTTTTTGAACAAGAGAGAACTGCGGGCGGATCCGCCCGCAGTTCTCCTGCGTTCAGGAACCTTCCTGCGGGAAAGACGGGTAAATTCCGGACAGGGACTGCAGGATTCTGTTGCCGCGGCGCAGTGGAGATGTTATAATGAATGTTTCAGTGATCTGTATTACTGTTCAGTGTCAGGCGCTGAACAGTAACTGATCTGCTTTGAACGTTTATTTCAAAAAGGCCCGCCTTGCGCGTGGCCATGAGGGTATCCGTGCCCTGTGCTTTTATCGGCGGCGGTGCCCCGGGCTGCTTCGAAATCGGCCTGCCCTGTGCGCGGCCATGGTGGTATCCCTGCCCGGCTGCGGGGCACGGGAACGGGAACTTCTGAACAGCTCCGGCCGGGAGATTCTTAGGGTATGAATAAAAAACTGATATTTCTTGACATCGACGGCACCTTGACGGTGCCGGGACATAACACCCCGCCGGAGAGCGCGCTGGCTGCAATAAAAGCTGCGCAGGCTGCTGGGCACAGGGTTTTCCTGTGCACGGGGCGCAACCGGGCCATGCTCAGCCCCCTCCTTGCGTACGGCTTTGACGGCGCCGTGGCAAGCGCGGGCGGGTATGTGTTTATGGGAGAACGGATCCTTTTTGACTGCCCCATGCCGGGGACGGACCGGGAGCTTGCCTTAAGGCTGCTGAGGGAGAACGGCGTTTCCTGCACGCTGGAGGCAAGGGATGCCACCTGGGCGGACTGGGTTGAGGCTGGAAATACCGCGGATAACGCCGTAGAAAAAGCTGGCGGGGCGGCGCCTGCAGCTGCGGTCGGAAGCGGCGGGAAGGATCTTCCGGAAGCGGAACGCGTACCATTTGGCCCGGAAGGGGAAAGCACGCTCTTCAGCCCCGGGGAGGATGCCGGCAGCGAGCTTCTTCGCTGGCGCAATGCCATAGCCAGGCAGCTGAATATTCTTCCCGGAACGCTTTACGACGGTCGCCCGGTATACAAGATCGTTTTTATGTGCCGGGAGGCGGAACAGCTGGAGCCCGCCCGGAAGGCCCTGGAGAGAGACTACAATTTCGTGGTTCAGGATTACGGGGACAGCAAGACGGTCAATGGGGAGCTGATCAACCGGAGGTTCGACAAGGGACGGGGGGTCCGGATCGCGGCAAAGGCGCTGGGCTTTTCCCTGGAGGACACCGTGGGCTTTGGGGACAGCATGAACGATCTTGAGATGATTGAGACTGTGGGTACAGGCGTATGCATGGAAAACGGCAGCCCCGCCCTGAAGGAAAAGAGCAGCCTGATCTGCCCCCGCGTGGAGGAGGACGGACTTGCAAGAGCCTTCAGGCTGCTGGGATTTGCGTGAGGAATGGACATGATTGTAATACAGGGGAAGGGCGTATCGGGGGGATCCGCAGAAGGCCCTTTATACCACTACAGGCGGGCGAAGCGCGTGATCCCGCGGCATCAGGCTGAAAATCCCGGCATAGAGCTGGAACGCTTTCTCGATGCCCGCGGGAAGGCCTCCGGACAGCTTAAGGAGCTGGCGGCCAGAACCCGCTCAGAAGCCGGGGGAGCCTTTGCGTCTGTGTTTGAGGCGTATGGGCAGATGGCGGAGGATCCGGACTTTGAGGCAGCCATAAAGAGCGCGATCCTGACCTCCGGCCAGAATGCTGAAGCTGCGGTGGCGGATACCGCTGCCAGGTTTTCCGGGCGCTTCGCGGCCATGGACGATCCCTGGTATCAGGGAAAAGCCGCCGATGTCCGGAATGTGGCGGCGCGCATCCTTTCGGCGCTTGACGGCGGAAGCTCCTCCCCGCCTGAGCTTCCGGGCCCTGTTATCCTCCTGGCGGAGGATCTTGCCCCGGGGGAGATTGTCCAGATGGACCGATCGCTCTTGCTGGGCATCGTTACAGAGGACGGAAGCCCCATGAGCCATACGGCCATCCTGGCGCGCACCATGGGCATACCGGCCGTCATCGGCGCAGGAAGGCAGCTGAAGCAGGAGTATGACGGGCTGACCGGCGTTATAGACGGCACGAACGGAACGCTGGTCATTGAGCCGGACGCGGGCGCCCGTGAGACGCTGGCCCGGCAGAGAAGGGAGGCGCGGGAAAGGGAGGAGCAGCTGTCCGGCCTGAAGGGCCTGCCAAGTGTCACAAAGGACGGGCGTGCCGTCCGTATCTGCTGCAATATCCAGAGCGGTGCGGACCTGGATGCCGTGCTGCAGAGCGGCGCGGACGGGATAGGCCTGTTCAGAAGCGAATTCCTGTATCCGGACCATGGCGCCCCGCCGGGCGAGGAGGCGCAGTTTGCGGCCTTCCGGGAGGTGCTCGCGGGCATGGGGGGCAGGCAGGTGGTCATCCGTACGCTGGATGCCGGAGCGGATAAGCGGATGGATTACCTGAAGCTGCCGAAGGAAGAAAATCCCGCCTTGGGCATCCGGGGCCTCAGGTTCTGCCTGGAGAGCCCGGAGCTTTTCAGGTCCCAGCTGCGGGCTCTGTACCGCGCGTCCGTGTACGGGAAGCTCTGCATCCTGTTCCCGATGGTGGCAAACCTCTGGGAGCTGAGGGAGGCAAAGCGCATCTGCGCAGGGGTGCGCCGGGACCTGGAGGAGGCCGGAATCCCCTATGACAGGGCGGTGCGGCTGGGGATCATGATTGAAACCCCGGCGGCGGCCCTCATCAGCGACGCGCTGGCGGCAGAGGCGGATTATTTTTCCGTCGGGACCAACGACCTGGCCCAGTATACGCTTGCGGCGGACCGCGGGAACCTTTCACTGGAGCGCTACCTCGACCCGCATCATCCGGCCCTGCTGCGCCTGATTGAAATGACCTGCGCAAATGCCCGCCGCGCCGGCATCCGTACGGGAATCTGCGGCGAGCTGGCCGCGGATCCGGAGCTGACGGGCTTTTTCCTCTCGGCCGGCGTGGACGAGCTGAGCGTCCCGCCCCAGTCGGTGCTCTCGCTGCGCAGGTCTGTGCGCGCGCTGGACCTCTCCGGGAGCGGGACGGCGCAGAACTGAACTGACGCGGCATACATGAAAGGATTCTGAAAATGATTTTTGACACCCATGCGCACTACGATGACGAAGCCTTCGACGCTGACCGTGAAGCTCTTCTGGAGAGTCTTCCGGAGAATGGTATAGCAGCCGCCGTGGACATCGGCGCATCTCCGGAATCCTGCCGGAAAGCCCTGGAGCTGGCGCACCGGTACGCGCACATTTATGCCGCCATAGGCATACATCCGGATGATGTGGGAAGCCTCACGGAGGCAGATATGCGCTGGCTGGAGGAGACTGCCGCTTCGGAGAAAAAGGTTGTGGCCATCGGCGAGATCGGACTGGATTACTACTGGGACAAGGAACGGCACGAGGTTCAGAAATACTGGTTCCGGCGGCAGCTAGGCGCGGCCAGAAAGGTCCGTCTTCCGGTGGTGATCCACTCCAGGGACGCGGCGCAGGACACCTTCGACCTGCTGAAGGAGGAGCACGCCGAGGAACTGGGCGGCGTCATTCACTGCTATTCCGGCTCCGCCGAGATGGCAAGGGAGTATGTGAAGCTGGGCTGGTATCTCGGGATCGGCGGCGTCGTCACCTTCAAAAATGCGAAGGTCATCAAGGAGGTTGTGGCACAGACGCCGCTCTCCCATCTGGTGCTGGAGACGGACTGCCCGTATCTCGCGCCGGCGCCGCACCGCGGAAAGCGCAACTCGTCCCTTTACCTGCCCCTGGTGGTGGATGCCATCAGTGCGATCAAGGGTATTATACCGGAGGAGGTCATGGAGGTGACGGAGCAGAACGCCAGGCGGATGTACCGTCTTTAAAAACCGTCTTAAAACGGCACGCCGCAGCCCGGGCTGCCATCTGAAGAAGGGCAGAGAAGCGGATGGTGTTACGGCTCTCCGAAGGCAGGCTGTTGCAGAGTAACCTGCACGCTCGCGGCTTGGACGGCCACTATCTGAAGAAGGGCAGGGAGATGGTAGCATTACAGCTCGCCGGAGGCAGGCCGTTCCGGAACAATTTCACATGCCGGACAATGCCCGGCTTCACCATGAACGAAAGCCTTAAAGGCCCGTTCCGGAGTAACCCGTTCACCAGACAATTCCCACACAAGGAAGGAAACCACAGACATGAATCAGCAGCTGACCGGAAAATCCAAATTCTCATATGCCCTCGGAGCCGTGGGCAAGGATATGGTATACATGCTCTCCGCGAGCTATGTGCTCTATTATTTTCAGGATGTTCTCGGCGTGAGTGCCGTCGCCATGGGCGTGATTTTGCTTGCCGCCCGTGTATTTGACGCATTCAACGATCCGATCATGGGCGTGATTGTGGCAAAAACAAAAACACGCTGGGGCAAATTCCGTCCCTGGCTGTTAATCGGAACGCTCACAAATGCCGTTATCCTGTACCTGATGTTCTCTGCGCCGCCTGCCCTGTCCGGCCCTGGACTGGTTGCCTATGCGGCGGTCACCTATATCCTCTGGGGCGTCACCTACACGATGATGGATATTCCCTACTGGTCCATGATTCCGGCGTTCACGGAGGGCGGTAAAGAACGTGAAAACCTCACGACCCTGGCCCGCTCCAGTGCGGGCGTAGGCTCTGCCCTGATCACCATCATCACGGTGATGGCGGTGCAGGCCCTGGGACGCGCCTTCGGCGGTGCGGATGCCACCGCAAAGCAGGTGGAGCGCACGGGCTTCTCCTGGTTCGCCCTGATTGTTGCCGTTCTGTTTGTGATATTCATACTGCTTACCTGCATCAATATCAAGGAAAAATCCACGGTGGACATGAAAACCGCGTCCATCGGGCAGATGTTCAGGGCGCTGGTTCAGAATGACCAGACCATGACCGTGGTCGGTGCCATCGTGCTGATTAACAGCGCGGTCTATATCACCTCCAACCTGGTAATCTACTTCTTCAAGTATGATTTCGGCGGAAGCGGCTGGTACGGGAGCTACACGCTTTTCAACACCTTCGGCGGGGGCATCCAGATTCTCTCCATGATGCTTCTCTATCCGCTGCTGCGCCGGAAATTCAACAGCATCCGGATCTTTTACATCAGCCTGACAATGGCGGCCGCGGGCTATCTGGTGCTGCTGGGGCTCACCTTTACCGGCATGCAGAGCGTATTCATTCTCTTTGTCCCGGCGTTCTTCATCTTTGCCGCCGTGGGCATGCTGAATGTCCTCACCACGGTTTTCCTTGCCAACACGGTGGATTACGGGGAGGTTAAAAACCACAGAAGGGATGAGAGCGTTATTTTCTCCATGCAGACCTTCGTCGTGAAGCTGGCCTCCGGCCTGGCGGCCTTTGCGGCCTCCATCTGCCTGCAGATCAACGCCCTGAGCGACGCCGCTACCACCGAGGCCGATCAGACCGTGGATTTCTCCCTGGGCGTGGCCGAGAGCGCCAAGATCGGTCTTCGCATGACCATGTCCGTCATCCCCATGATCGGACTGATCATCGCGTTTATCCTGTTCAAAAAGAAGTATATCCTTACGGATGAGAAGATGCTGGAGCTGGAGGCGGAAAAGAAAAAGCTGTAAGAATTCTGTTTTGCACATAAACCGGAGACTGTTTTCTGCCGCGTGAAAGGAGTATGGCACCATGAAGGAATTTTACATTGACTGCGACGGGATGGGGCTGCATGCCAAACTGGATATGCCCGAGGGGGCGGAGAAATGTCCGCTGGCCATCATTATTCACGGGTTTACCGGACATATGGAGGAGCGCCATATCGTGGCGGCTGCCCAGGCCATGACCGAAATCGGCGTTGCGGCGCTTCGCGTGGAGATGTACGGCCACGGGAAGAGCGGCGGAAAATTTGAGGATCACACCCTCTACAAATGGGTTACCGGAGCGCTGGCAGTGGTCGATTATGCGGAAAAGCTGGATTTTGTGACGGATCTGTATCTGTGCGGGCACTCCCAGGGCGGCCTGCTTACGATGCTGGTGGCCGGCATGAAGCCGGAGGCGTTTAAGGCGGTGATCCCGCTTGCCCCCGCCTGGATGATTCCGGACGGCGCCCGTGCGGGTATGCTGCTGGGGCAGAGCTTTGATCCGAAGCATATCCCCGGGGAGCTGGAATCCTGGGGCCTGAAGCTCAACGGAAATTATATCCGTGTTGCCCAGACCATCCACGTGGAGGATGAGATCGCCCGCTACGAGGGTCCGGTGCTGATTGTCCAGGGCGACGCGGATGAGGCTGTGCCGCTTGCCTATGCAAAGAAAGCCGCAGAGCTCTACCGGAATGCCGAGCTTGTGATCATCCCGGGCGATACGCACTGCTATGACCACCATCTGGAGATGGTGACGGAGGCCATGAAGGCTTTTGTCGGAAAACTGGAAGGGTAAGGAACTGCCCGGAAATAAACCGGTCATTTTGCCTGCTTTTCCTTCCGCACAACAATTTGAAAAACCGTTACACAGACTGATAAAGCCGGCAGGCTCTCAGGCCCGCCGGCGGACAGGCCGGTCTGCCCGGGCGGGGCTGCTGTCGGGACTGGACAGGACCCGGTATTCGGAAGGCGTACAGCCCTTGATCTGCTTGAACATGCGTATAAAGGATGAGAGACTTGTAAAGCCAGAGGAGAGCGAGATCTCCGTGACGGAAATCTGCGGATTTATGAGAAGCCGCTCGGCGTGCTCGATCCGCTTCTGGTTCAGATAACGGTAAAAGCTGACATTCGAGAACTGCTTGAAGAGCCTGCTGAAATGATATTTGGAGAAGCCGGTGCGCTCGGCGATATCGTCCAGACAGAGGTCTTCGGTGCAGTGATCGTTGATGTAGTTGCAGATATTCATAAATTTTTCCAGATATTCCTTCTGTTTGTTCCCGGAAACACCAAAGGGACGGACGGCATCACCGGAGCTCCTGCGGATCAGTACAATGATCTCCAGGAGCTTTGCGTATATAGAGGCCTCATAGAGTTCCGGTTCCGTGTGGTATTCATCCGCGATCTCCGCCATGAGGGCGCGCACACGCGGATGAATATCCGGGAAGCGCTGCGGGGTGATCAGGACACCGGGATAGAAGAGGGTGAGAAAAGATCTTACCGACTGCAGCTGCGTGACGGAGGACATCTCCGCCTGGAAGATATAGCGGCCCCCTTCACAGGCATCAAAGGAATGCAGAGCACCCGGACAGATTAAGAGCACATCCCCTTCCTGCATACAGACCCTGGAGCCGTCGTACTGCAGGCTGTAGGTCCCGCTAAACGGCATGATCATTTCGATGGCGGAGTGCCAGTGGCTCGGATAAGCCTCCACCTCGGTATTGTCATACATCTGGATACAGCGGCCGTCGGTATATTCAACTGTTTCATAAATGCCTTTCAGATTGGCGATCATGGGGAGCCCTCCTTCCTGCCGGCTGAATACAAGCGTGCTCAACCCCGAAATATTGCTATTCTCAGCATAGAATACTTGCCTGCGTATGTCAAACGGTTCCTGCTGTTTTTGAGCATAATCAGGCAAAAATTCGGCTGAAATGAGAAAAGAAACGTTCCAAAATTCGGCAATAGGCACAGATATAACGCCATATTAAACAGAAATTTATGAAATACATAAAACACAGACACGTCAAAGATAGCAAGAATTAATAATGAAAAAGCAATTTTTCGGTTGAAGGCAAAACAGGATTCTGATATAGTGAAAACAGATGCAGCTGAAAACGGAATATGCACCTGAAACATGCATAATCGTCAGAAAAAGGAGAAAAATCATGAAAAAACAGTTAGCAGCTCTGTTGTCTCTTTCCATGCTGGCAGGCGCAATCGCAGTGCCGGTAACCGCTATGGCTGAAGAAGAGGTTCAGGAAATCACCTGGATGTTCTGGGATGACCTGGAGACCTCCAATGACCTGATTACCGCCGGCTACAAGGATGTTGTGGACCGCTTCAATGAGGATTATGCGGGCAAATACCATGTAACGCCCGTAACGACCGACCTTGAAGGCTATTATCCGAAGCTCAACGGCATGATCGGCACCCCGGATGCCCCGGACGTATTCATCGTGAGCCCGGGCCCGAACCTGGATGTCTATGTACTCCCCGGCGATGCAGCCGACCTGACTGAGTATCTGGAGGAGGACGGCTGGAAGGACAGCTTCTCCAGCGACGCCGTATTCGCCCAGATGACTTATGACGAGAAAATCTACGCCATCCCGCTGAACATTGCGGCAGCCTGCGTATTCTACAATACCGAGATGTTTGAGGATGCCGGTGCAGAGGTTCCCACCACCTATGAAGAACTGCTGGATGCCTGCCAGAAGCTGCAGGATGCCGGCTACACACCCATCACCATCAGCGCCGGTACCGCATGGTGCCTGTC
This sequence comes from uncultured Clostridia bacterium, assembly GCA_946624325.1. Taxonomy (GTDB): domain Bacteria; phylum Bacillota; class Clostridia; order Lachnospirales; family Lachnospiraceae; genus Anthropogastromicrobium. Next base: position 2,822 of record CAMOSC010000033.1, on the reverse strand, counting down.
CATGCTGGCCGGGTATCTGTGCGACAGAGAGGGCGTAGACCTTGAGAAGCTGGAGTCCGGTGAGGAGAGCTGGGTAAACGAGAAGACCCTTGCGGCCGGCGAGAAGCTCTTAGAGCTCTCCCAGTACTTCCAGAAAACCGCAGCAAGCGATTCCAACGATATGGCTACCGCAGGCCTGTTTGATGAAGAAGCAGCCATCCTGATCCAGGGTTCCTGGGCAATCGGCCAGATCAACGGCGAGAATCCGGACTTCGAGGATATCTGCGGCGTGTTCCAGTTCCCGGCCATCGAGGGCGGAAACGATCCGAACCGTGTTATTGCGAAATCCGACTCCCTGGCAATGAACTCCGCCACCAAATATCCGGAAGCCTGCATTGCCCTCATGAAGTACTTCACCGATGAAACCGCTCAGAAGTACACCGCGGAAGTCGGCGGAAAGATCCCGGTAACCAATGTGGAATACGATGCGGAAAAGGCCCCGGCCGAGCTGGCATATGTTATGGATATCTTCAGCAACGCAAGCTCCACCTTCGGCTTCTACAATGAATCCCTTGCCACCACCGAGGCAGGTTCCTTCTTCGATGATCAGATGGTTGCTATGTATCTGGGCAAGCTGACTCCGGAAGAGGCCTTCCAGGGCATTGAGGACTGGTATGAGGAGAATGTGCGGAATCAGGAATAATTGCCGCGCATTCCTTCAAACCGAAAACGGGCGTACGGAAGCCTCCGGATCCGGCGCAGATGCGCGATGAATAAACGGACCGGGCCCTGAAAAAGGCACCTGAAAGCTGAAAAGAAATAAATTTGGCGGGATTGGTCGTTATAAGAGCAATCCCGCCGTTTGAGCAGGATAAGGAACTGTTTACAGATCACTTTTCGCTTTACTCGTTTGATTACAGTCCGGACTGCGTTGTCGTCTGCGATAAACGCTCCACCGGAGCTTCTGTCTGCATGCCCGGGCAAGTCGCTGCAGCTTCTTCCTCCGCCTTGCCGGACTGCAATCATCCTTCGTAAACTGAAAAGTTATTTCGCAACGGTTCCTGAGGATGCTGCCGGCAGTTCCTGGGAGGGATTTATGGACAAGCTTCTGAAAAACAAGAAGGCAATTATCATTTTTGTTGCTCCCGCCGTGATACTGTTCACACTGGTCCTTTTCGTTCCGATCTGCATATCGGTCTATTACTCCCTGTGCAAATATCAGATCGAGACCCGTTCCTACAGTTTCATCGGCCTGAAAAACTTTACCGACCTTGCGAAGGACCCGGTCATGAAAACGGCGCTGAAGAATTCCATTTTCTTCCTGATTTTCTCCTGCGTTTCCCAGCTGATCATGGGCCTGATCCTGGCCGGACTCCTGACCAATATCAACAGAGGCCGGAACCTCTTCAAGAATATCATCTACCTTCCCTGCGTCCTCTCCTCCGCTGCCCTTGGTCTTCTGTGGATGTTTATCTTCAGCGAGAAGCTCGGCATCAACAACATGCTGCGGGAGTTCGGAATTGAGGGGCCCCTGTGGATGTCCTCCATAGACGGGTTCATCATCCTGCCCATGTGGGTTGTGGGCTTTGTGGCACTCTGGCAGTACGTCGGCCAGTCCATGATGCTCTATATGGCGCAGATTTCGGGCATCGACCGCTCACTGTATGAAGCCTCATACATCGACGGCTGCTCAAAACTCCAGACCTTCCGGCATATCACGCTGCCCCTGATCCGTCCCATGGTGGGAACGGCTATGAGCTTAAATGCTATCGGCTCCCTGAAGTTCTTCGACCTGATCTTCAATATGACGGATGAAAACGCCCTGAACCATGAGCTGGATGTGCTGGCCACCCATCTGTACCGGCAGGCCTTCAAGTTCAACAAGTACGGCTACGCCAGCGCCATCGGCGTTGTACTTGTCATCCTCTGCCTGATCGCAACCGGCGTCATCAACCGCCTGTTTAAGACGGACAGCTATGTATCATAAGGGGGAGCGGGCTATGAATAAGAAAAGAAAAGGAATCAAGGTTTCAAAGGTCCTGATTTACGTATTTCTCTGCTTCATGGCAGTGATTTATCTGGCGCCGCTGTTCTGGGTTATTATCTCCTCCCTGAAAGTCAGGAGAGAGCTGATCAAGACGCCGTTTGCCCTGCCGGAGGTACCCCAGTGGGAGAACTACAGCTTCGCCTGGACCGCCGGAAAGCTGAACATGGCCATGATGAATTCCTTCCTGGTCTGCACCATCACGCTGATTTTCACCATGATCATCGGCGCCATGGCCGCCTTTGCGATCGGCCGCCTGCGCTGGAAGCTGGCGAAGCCCACCATGACCTACATCATGACAGGCATGATGATCCCGGTCCACTGCGTGCTGATTCCGCTGTACATCCGCTTTGCAAGAGCAGGCCTCTCCAACAGCCTGCTGGGCCTGATCCTTCCGTACCTGACCTTCAGTCTGCCCACCACGGTCTTTATCATGTCCGGGTTCTTCAGGAGCATACCGAACGAGCTGCTGGAGGCAGCCTGCATCGACGGCTGCTCCATCTACCGGATTTTCTTCCGGATCTGCCTGCCGTTAGCCAGGACCGGCTTTATCGTGACAGGCATGATGACCTTTATCGCCAACTGGAATGAGCTGCTGATGGCCATGGTCTTCATATCGGATGATAAGAAAAAGACCCTTCCCGTGGCGCTGTCGAAATTCGTCAGTCCCTATGAGACGAACTTTACCCAGATGTTCGCGGCCATCGTCATAGCCATCATTCCGACAATTGTTGTCTATACGGTTTTCAGCAACCAGATCGTCGACGGACTGACCGCCGGCGCGGTAAAGGGCTGAGAA
>CAMOSC010000032.1 GCA_946624325.1 uncultured Clostridia bacterium | reverse complement strand
CCTCCGACCTACCGCTTAGGAGGCGGTCGCTCTATCCTGCTGAGCTACGCGGACAATACCTTAAAAAAGCATAAATATAATAGCACAGATAAAGCGGTTCGTCAACCGGAATCTTAATTTCCGAAAATATGTTTCCGGAAACTAGGTTATCTCTGTGACATACATGGGAAAAGCGGCCTGAGCACGGCTTACTTCAGCATGCTCTCCTCCCAGCTGTCGAAGGGCTTGAGGCCGAGGAGCTCTGCAACGGTCGGGGCAACGTTGGCCAGACCGAAGGCGCCTTCCTTCATTTCGTGACGCTCATCCTTATCGTAGATGATAAACGGAACCGGATTCAGGCTGTGCGCGGTACGCACTTCAATCTTGCCCTTCTTGTTCTTCTCCAGCATCTGGTCGGAGTTGCCATGGTCGGCGGTGACAATCAGGATGCAGCCTTCCGCATCGCAGGCCTTTTTGATTCTTGCAAGCTCCAGGTCAACGCTCTCAACGGCAATCTCGGTGGCATAAAGATTTCCGGTGTGGCCGACCATATCGCCGTTCGGGAAATTGCAGCGGATAAATCCGTACTCGTGGCTCTCGATGGCTTTGATGACGCAGTCGGCGATCTCGGTGGCCTTCATCCAGGGACACTCGTCGAAGGAGCGCACGTCGCTCGGGATCTCGCAGTAGTCTTCGAGTTCCTCAGATACCTTTCCGGAGCGGTTGCCGTTCCAGAAATAGGTGACATGACCGTACTTCTGGGTCTCGGAGACGGCGTATTCCTTAATGCCGTTGGCTACAAGCAGCTCGGTGAGGGTGTCGCGGATCTGGGGCGGGTTCACAAGATAGCGGTGCGGAATCTTCAGGTCTCCGTCGTATTCCAGCATGCCCGCATATTTCACCTGCGGGATCACGCCGCGGTCGAACTTGTCAAACTCGGCGCCGCCGTCAAATGCCATGGAAATCTCCAGGGCGCGGTCGCCGCGGAAATTGAAGAGAATAACGCTGTCGCCGTCTTCCATGGCGCCGACGGGCTTTCCGTCCTTCGCGATGACAAATGCCGGAAGGTCCTGGTCGATCGCGCCGGTCTCGGCACGCAGGGTTTCAACCGCCTCGAGGGCGCTTGCAAACTGGCGTCCTTCGCCGTGGACGTGGAGATCCCAGCCGGCCTTAACCATGGCCCAGTTGGCCTGGTAGCGGTCCATGGTGATGCACATGCGGCCGCCGCCGGATGCGATGCGGCCCCAGAAGCTGCCGTCATTGAGCTCGGCGAGGGTTTCCTCCAGCTTGCCGATATACTCGGGTGCACTGGTGGCGGGAACATCGCGGCCATCCAGCAGGGTGTGTACGCATACGCTCTTTACGCCCTCTTTTTTGGCCTCGCGGAGCATGGCCAGCAGGTGGCTGATATTGGAATGCACGTTTCCGTCGGACAGCAGGCCGATGAAGTGGAGGGTCTTTCCGTTTGCGGCAACGGAACCGACAAGATCCTTCCAGGTATCGCTCTGATAGATGGAACCGGACTCGATGGATTCATTTACCAGCTTGGCACCCTGCGAATAAATCTGGCCGCAGCCTAACGCGTTGTGGCCCACTTCGCTGTTGCCCATATCGTCATCGGTGGGAAGTCCTACGGCACCGCCGTGCGCTTTAATGCACTGCCAGGGACAGGTGGCTTTAAACTCATCGAGAGTAGGGGTAGTGGCCTTCATGACCATGTTGCCCAGTTCAACCGGAGTCTCGCCGACGCCGTCCATAACCACCAGTACAATCGGTTTGTTCATTGAAGTATTCCTCCTTTAATTAATATCATGTTCCTGTTCTGAGCCAGGCGCAAATCTGTGTGGAATCATGGATTCAGCCGGCTGAACCATGATTTCTCTTAAGATTGTCATCCGGCGGCATGCCGCATCTCCGGAAATGGCGTTTTTTGCCATTTCCGGAGTCTGGCTTTGAACAGTAACAATATATTTTAGGATACTCTTAAAGCCCCTTCTTTGTCAATCTGTTTTTCCTTGTATTCCCGATGAGTTAGTAAAATATAACTATCCGTACGGCCAGCGCTTCCGGTGCGCCTGTTCTTGACAGAAGACCTGCCGGGGATTAAAATGGTAAGCGGGAATCTCTATAATCGGAGACAACAGCTGCGGAAACCTGTTATCCGGCAGCCGGAAGGAAAAACGGAGGTATAAATGTCAAAGGTATTACTGATCAACGGGAGTCCGCATATGAACGGCTGTACGGCAGCCGCGCTGGAGGAGATGATCCGGGTCTTTGAGGAAGAGGGAGTCGAAACGGAGCTGATCCGGCTGGGCAATAAACCGATCCGCGGCTGCATCGCCTGCGGCAGCTGCTCAAAGCTCGGAAGGTGCGTTTTTGACGACGATGCGGTCAATGAGACCGCGGCAAAGTTTGAGGAGGCGGACGGTCTGGTGGTGGGAAGCCCGGTGTATTACGGTTCCCCGAACGGGACACTTCTGTCATTTCTTGACAGGCTTTTTTACAGCAGCCCCTTTTCCAAGCACATGAAGGTAGGCGCTGCGGTTGTCAGCTGCAGAAGGGGCGGGAATACGGCTTCTTTTGATGTGCTGAACAAGTATTTTACCATAAGCGGCATGCCCGTGGCTTCCAGCACCTACTGGAACCAGGTACACGGTTTCACGGCCGAGGATGTGAAAAAGGATCTTGAAGGCCTGCAGGTCATGCGCAATCTTGCCAGAAATATGACCTTCCTGATGCGGGCTATTGCGGATGCAAAGGAAAAGTACGGTTATCCCCTGGCAGAGCACGATGCGTTCACCAGCTTCCCGGATGGCCTGTAAGCTTCCGGAGCGCACCGAATCAGTTTTATGCGGCCGCCGTCCGGTACGGGATGACGGCCGCGCATCATACCGGAAGGAGACATCTTTTGCCCGCGGCTGCGTTTTTTGCAGGCGCGGCTGCAGGACAGTCATCCGTGGCCATATGTCAAAGTATAAAACTGCGTTTTGGGAGGAGGAAGAGGTATGTGGAACAGCTTTCAGACAAATGCATACAGCGGCATGATCGCGGAGACCGTTGCGGTTCCGGGGCATGACGGCAAACTGGTGAATGCCTACTATTCAAGGCCCCTCGGACTGGAGAAATACCCGGGAATCGTGCTGATCCCTCATATGCCGGGCTGGGACGAATTCATGCGTGAGGCGGCCAGGCGCTATACGGAGCACGGCTTCGCGGTGCTGTGTCCGGACATCTATCAGGATTTCGGCGCGGGAACCCCGTCGGAGATTGCCGGAAAGGCCAGGGCTGCGGGCGGCGTAAGCGATGCGAGCGTTATGGGAGATGCCGCGGGATGCCTGAATTTCCTGAAATCCCAGAGCCGGTCCAACGGCAGGGTGGGCGTAACCGGCATGTGCTCGGGCGGACGGCATGCTTTCCTGGCTGCCTGCACGGTGCCCGGGTTTGACGCAGCGGTCGACTGCTGGGGCGGCGGCGTTGTCGCTTCCGAAAAGGATCTCTCACCCGCGAGACCGAAAGCCCCCATCGATTTCACGGAGGACCTGGCCTGCCCGCTGCTCGGCATTTTCGGCAATGAGGATTTCAGCCCGACGGCTTCGGATGTGGATATCCTGGAGGAAAGGCTGAAGAAGGCGGGGAAGCGCTATGAGTTTTACCGCTATGAGGGGGCCGGCCACGGGATCTGGTATTATGACAAGCCCATGTACCGGCAGGAGCAGGCGATGGATTCCTGGAACAAGGCACTTGCCTTTTTCAGGCGTGAACTGGAGTGACCGGGGATGGCAGGAGAACGGGAACAGCGTAAAGGATCCTTTTCGGTGATGGTGAAGCCGGTGGGCTCCGCCTGCAGTATGCGCTGTTCGTACTGCTACTACCTGAATACGGACATAGATGCGCGCAGTGTCCGGATGGATACGGAGACGCTTACGCGTCTCATACGCGGCTATATAGAGGCCTCGGAGGGTCCGGTGCTGTCCTTCACCTGGCACGGCGGCGAACCCTCGCTGGCAGGCCTGGATTTCTACCGGGAAGCGGTGCGCATCCAGCGGGAATACCTCCCGAAGGGCTGGGAATGCTGGAACAGCCTGCAGACAAATGGCCTGGAGCTGGATGGGGAATGGTGTGATTTCCTGGCCGAAAACGGTTTTGATGTGGGGATCAGCCTGGACGGCTTTGAGGCCCTGCACGATCTGTACAGAAAAGACGCTGCCGGAAACGGTACCTATGCGCGGGTGAGCGCATCGGTGCACCGCCTGAAGGAGCGGGGCATTCTTCCGGACCTGCTGTGTACGGTTACGGAGGAGACCGCGGGGCATCCGCGGGAGGTATACCGTGCGCTGAAGGCATTTGAGACCGGATGGATGCAGTTTATCCCCATCCTGGTACGGGACGGGGCGGGGGGCTATACACGCGAATCGGTCCGGCCGGAGTCATACGGGTCATTCCTGAAGGAAGTTTTCTTTGAATGGCTGTATCACGACCTCGGGGAGACGGAGGTGCAGTTTTTCAGCGAGATGGCGCTGGTTCTCTCGGGAAATGAGGCGAACCTGTGTACCATGCGGGAGAACTGCGGGGATGTCCCGGTGATAGAGCGGGACGGAGGCGTTTACGCCTGCGATCATTTTGTAGACCGCGCGCATAAGATCGGAGACCTGGCAGAGGAAAGCCTTCTGGCGGCGGTCAGTTCTCCGGCTCAGAAGGCCTTCGGGGAGCTCAAACGCAGGCTTCCGGAGCGCTGCGCGGACTGTCCCTACCGGAAGCTGTGCAACGGCGGCTGCCCGAAGGACCGGCAGGCTCCCGATTCGCCGACAGTCCTCTGTGAGGGGCTGAAAACCTTTTTCGCGTACGCCGTGCCGCGTCTTGGCCGCGCCATGGAGCTCTCCTCGCAGCGAAAACACAATGATGAAATCATGTCCATTCTGAAGCGGGAGGAGCAGGAGCGGGTGCGCCGGATTTCCCGGAACGATCCCTGTCCCTGCGGCAGCGGGCTGAAATACAAGAATTGCTGCCTTCGCTTCAGACCTTAGGAACCGGTAAGGTTTCTCAACAACCCGGAGGAAATATCGGAAAATGAATCAGAAAACGCAGACGGAAAAGACGGCGGTGCAGACCGTGCGGGAAGTGAATGGAGGGAAGCAGCCGCGGAAGGGCTTTCGTGAAACGGGGGCAGGACGGGGCGGACACCTTTTTGAATTCGACATGATCCGCTGCATCGCCATGTTCTGTATTTTCCTGTTTCACTTTAACAGTATTGTCGGAAATAACGGGATTCTCTACAGCCGTCTGTACCGCTATGCAGGGCGGAACCTGACGCTGGGCCAGCAGGGCGTTACCCTGTTTTTCATTCTGTCAGGCTGTACCTCCGTTCTTTCCTTCAGAAGCCTCCGGCGGAAAGCTGCGGAGGCTTCCGGCGTATCGCCGGAGGCGCTTAGCCTGAAAGACAGTGTCAGACATGTGGTCCTTCCGTATTACGGAAGGCGCCTGATGGCGCTGCTGCCCGTGTTCTGGTGCGCCTATTTTGCCGCCTTTGTGATGTTCGTTGCCCCGGGCGGGCCTCACGAGCCGTGGCGCTTCCTGCTCTTCGGCTCCCCGGCGGGGAATGAAGTGCCCGGGTCTTTTCTGCTGACGATTGCCGGCTTTGACGGCTATCTGTCCATGAGCGGGTTCAGCACATCCTACCTGGTGGGGGAGTGGTTCCTCGGAGCCATTCTGATTCTCTATCTGCTCTTTCCCGTCCTGTACCTGCTGATCCGCAGGTATCCGCGGACGACGGCAGCCGCGGTACTGCTTCTGTATATCCTGTATACCGAGCTGTATCCCTTCGGCCGCATGAAGGAGACCGATGCGCTCCTGCGCATCCCGGAATTCTGCTTCGGCATCTGGTACATGCAGAGCCTGCAGAAAACCGGGTGGAAGACGGCGGCCGTATCCGCCGGGGTGTTTGTGCTGTGCGTACTGGTTCCCTCCCCGCTGGACAACATGTATTCCGTACTGGTCCAGGGTATAGCCTCCTTTTTTGTGCTCGCGTATCTTGGCAGCCTTTTGGGCGGTCTGGGCGGGAAGGCCGCAGCGCTTGTCCGGAAAGCGGTGTCCGCGCTGGCAGGCGTCTCCTACAGCATTTTCCTGGTGCATCATTTCATCATGGACTGGGTGATTCCCGCATACAGGGGGACGGTGCTGCAGTGGTATTCCTGGCTGCGGCTTTTTGCCTGGGTATTCTTTCTTGCCCTGGTTACGGCCATACTGATCCGCCATGCGGCGTCGGGAGCCGTACTGGCCGCACAGAAAACCCTGAAAAAGGCGGAAAATAAAGCGTCAATTTCCTAGGGAAATCCATCTGCCTGTGCCCAGGGGGGTATGGCTGCAGGGGTTTGCGATTCGCCGGAGGCTGTTCGGGAAACGCTGATGTAAGCGTTTCCCGAACAGCCTCCGGTGGATTTATGCATGCATTGCACAGAGCCGTTTTGCCACTTCGGCCACGAGCTTTGCGGAGCGCTTCGAGGCCATTCCGGAAAACTGCGGATAGTCCATGGTGGCGCTGCCGTCCGCCTTGTCGGAGATTGCGCGGATAATCAGGAAGGGTATGCCGTTCATGGCGGCTACCTGGGCAACGGCGCCGCCCTCCATCTCCGCGCAGAGACCGCCGAAGAGTTCAACCAGCCGCCTTTTGGTATCCGCGCCCGAAATAAAGCTGTCCCCGGTGAGAATCCGCCCCTCGAACACGGAGATGTCCGGGAGAATTTCCGCACAGCAGGAACGTGTCAGGCTTCTCAGCTGCTCGTCCGCGGAAAAGAGCATCCCCGTGTCCGGGATCATGCCCGGTTCATAGCCCAGCTCACAGACATCCACATCGTGCTGCAGGACTTCCGTTGAGAGTACCAGGTCTCCGATATTGATGCGCGCATCCAGGGAGCCGGCGGCTCCGGTATTGATGAGGAATTCCACGCCGAAGAGGTCTGCCATCATCTGCGCGCAGGCAGCCGCGTTAACCTTTCCGATGCCGCATTTCACGATAACGGCCGGACAGCCGTTCAGTTCGCCCGAATAAAAGAGATAGCGGCCTTTCTGCGTCGTGCGGGTTCCTTTCAGGAGCTCCAGGAGCAGATCCACCTCCTGCTGCTCGGCTCCGATAATTCCCAGTATAGTCTTTTCCATGTATATATCCTTTCCACAGACGCCGCCCGATCCGTGAGGGATTTCGGGGTCTGTTTCCTTTGTTTTTCACTATATCATCATCCGCAGCGCGGGTCAAGCCTGTCTCCTTATCCTTGCAAGCATACGGGTTTTCTGGTACAATGGGGACAGCTGTATTCCGGCAGATCCGACGGATGATCTGCCCTGAAGCATGGAGAAAACTTCCCTTATGAACGGTTCTGAGAAATACGGAAAACGATACATCCTGCCGCCCGGACAGTGCCTTGAATGGGCCGGGCGGGATTTGCCCCCAAAAGCCCCGGACTGGTGTGCGGCCGATCTCGGAGCGGGGGAGAAAGCCCTTGCGGAATCCCTGGGGCTGGAGGAGAAGATTGAGTATTTCCGGATGCTGGTACAGACGGGCTTTCGGGAAATTGAGGCGGGAGCTCCCGGAAGCGATGAGGGGGACCTGCGGTTCTGCAGTACCCTTGTAAAGCGGAACCTGATTCCCGAAGGCGTATGGCTCCAGGTTGAGACACAGAGAGCGGATTCGGTCCTGCGGAAAACGCTTGAGGCGCTGGCGGGTGTAAACAGCATCATAAGCCTTTCCGTGCCGGTTTCCGCGCTGCGGCTGAAGGCCGTAAATCTTTCCGCAGGGGAAGGGCTCCGGTATGCCGCAGAGGCGGCATCCTGCCTGAAGGAACAGATCGGGGAACGGGAACATTTCCGTCCGGCATTCTGCCTGGAGGGATTTACGGAAGCGGATCCGGTTTACGCACTTGCGGTGTGCAGGGCTTTGCTGGAAGCCTGGCAGCCCTCCGGGGAAGGGGAAGTCCTCATCCGCCTGCCGGCGGATACGGAGCAGGCGCCTTCACACATCTATGCTTCCCAGGTAGAGTATCTGCATAAAAACCTGCCCTTCAGGGACTTTGTCGTGCTCAGCCTCGGGATGCGCAACGACAGGGGCTGCGCCGTGGGAGATCTGGAGCTCGGCATGCTAGCCGGGGCTCAGCGGATAGAAGGGACGCTGTTCGGAAACGGAGAGAGGGCCGGCGCGGCAGACCTCATCACGCTGGCGATGAATCTTTTTACGAGGGGCATCGACCCGGGCCTGGATTTATCGCATATGGGACATCTGTGCGAGGTGTATGAGCGGCTGACAGGCCGTACGGTGTACGACAGGCAGCCCTACAGCGGCCGGCTTGCTTTCACCGCATTCTCCGAGCCCGAGCAGGCCGCGGTGGCCCGGGCGCTTCAGTCCGGGAAGGATGAGACCAAATGGCGCATTCCTTTTCTCACCGCAGATCCGGCCGACCTGGGGCGCCGCTACGAGGGGGACAGCATCCGCGCGAAAACCCTGTCCGACCGCAACAGTGTCAACCATATCCTGAAAACCTATTACGGCCTGAGCCTTCCGGAACGCATGCGCGAGGAGGCGGAGCAGACGGTGCGCGAAACCTCCGGCAAGGAGCCCTGGGAGCTTCCCCATATGCAGGTTTACCGCATTTTTGAGGATCACTATATCACGCCGAAGCATACGTTTCAGATTGAAAACTGCAGCTTCCGGGAGGAGAACGGGATCGTGGCAAATGTGGAAATCCGTCATGGGGACCGGGTCCTCACGGTGACCGGAAACGGAAACGGACGCCTCGACGCCGTGAGCAATGCCATCAAGAGCTATTTCGGCGTGAATTATGAACTGAGCTTTTATGAGGAGCATTCCCTGACCCGGGGGAGCTCGTCCAAGGCGGTGGCCTATGTCGGGATTACAAACGCGGGGCACCGGTACTTCGGGGCGGGAATTGACAACGATATCATCAAAGCCTCCATTGAGGCGCTGGCAGCCGCGGTCAACCAGGAGGAGGATATGCAGAGCGCCCGCTTCTCCAGGGACAGGCGGATGGTGGAGATTATGAACTATATCCAGTCAAACTACCTGGATGTGACGCTCGGAACGCTCTCGGAGCGGTTTTATCTCTCAAAGCCGTATCTGTCCAAATACATCCGTGAGAAAGCCGGCATGACCTTCGGGGAAGCGGTGAAGAATGTCAGGCTCAAAAAAGCCCAGGCGCTGCTTAAAAGCAGTTCCATGACCGTGGAGAGCATCTCCTTATCCGTAGGATACCAGAACGTGGAGCATTTCAACCGGCTGTTTAAGAAAGCTTTCCACATGACGCCGGTGCAGTACCGGAATGCGCGGTAGTCCCTAAAGCCGCAGCTCCTCGGTGCCTGCGAAAGCTGCAGCTCCTCGGTACCTGCTAAAGCCGCAGCTCCTCGGTGCCCGCTAAAGCCGCAGCTCCTCGGTGCCTGCGATCTGCTCCGCGATGCAGCAGATCAGCTTCCTGCCGCAGGGGTTGCAGACTCTGTAATTTAACAGGAGGTTTTCCTCGCCCTCCATGGACAGACTGTATGGATAGAGGCTGACAACCGGGGTGTTGAGCGCCTCGCACAGGGCGAGTACGGTGCCGATACGGGGGTCCTCCACCTTTTTGTAATATAAATTGCGGATGGTCTCCAGTGCGACGCCGGAGTCCTTGGACAGGTTTTCGAGGGTGCCTTTTTTGAGAAGATGGTGCTCTACAAGCTTGTGGGATGACATAGAGTTTCCTTTCTTCAGCCGTCGGAAGAGATGAGAAGGCGGCAGTGATAAAATGGCGGCGGCTGTTCAGAGCCGGACTCCGGAAAGGACGAAAAACAGCCATTTCCGGAGCTGCGGCGTGTCCGCCGGATGAAAATGCTGTCAGATATGACATGGAAAGCCCGAATTTTGTGTCTTTTCAGATATTGCGGATAAAATGCCGGAATGATATGCTTTTCCTGTCACAATCAGGACAGGAGGTAATGGAAATGGTTCCACTGCAGGCGGGGTTCCGCGGGATTCATCTTCTCGGGGTATTTGATTCAAAAGAAGGAATGGACAGACAGATCAGGGATGTGTTGTTTTATCCTGGAAGCAGATATGTACTGATAGAGGTCTGCAGCGGCAGAAGAAATAATGCCGGGGACCTTCTGGAAAAGCTTGGCGTGAAAGGAACAGGCGCCGGAGCCCTGTATCTGTATGATGCCGTCCTGCTGGGACTGCAGAACCCGGACTACATGAGATATGTAACGAAATCCATATACTCGGATGTGGCTTTGCTGCGGCGCATCTCCAGATCGACGGTCGAATCTTCCATCAGACGCGCGATCAGCGCCTCATGGGAGAACGCCGATCCGCTGTACCGCAGGATGGTATTCGGACTGTTCGGCTCTCCCGGACGGAAAAGACCGAGCAACTGTACCTATATACGCATGCTGGTGCGGTATCTGCGCGGGGAAGAAGGACCGGATTTTGATCAGGGAAACACGCTTTAAAGCGTTTCCGCCGCAGGATTTCCGATGCGGAGCATTCATATCCTGAGAATATCCAAAAGAAATCCACAAAAACGAGGAAAGTATAGCACAGTCTGCGATTCTTGTCCAGCGTTTTGTTGATTGTCTGTAACTGTTCGGAACCGGGCGCAAAACCACGAACAGACGCGGATTTGCGCCGGCACGGAACTGCTGCGGAAATGAAAGGAGCGGGTATGCGATTTTTTCATCTTGCGGATCTGCATATCGGGAAGCAGATGAACGGATACAGTCTCGGCGAGGACCAGGCTTTCATCCTGAACCGGGTGACCGGACTGGCAAAGGAACGGCAGCCGGATGCGGTGCTTCTGGCCGGAGATGTTTTTGATAAAACCGTGCCTTCGGCGGAGGCCTACACCCTGCTGGATGATTTCCTGGGGACGCTGACGCAGGCCTGCCCCGAATGCCGTGTGCTTATGATTGCCGGAAACCATGATTCACCGGAGCGCTTAAGCTATGCCTCGGGCTTCCTGAAGCGGCACGGCATCCATATCAGCACCATGCCGCCCGGAAAGCCGGAGGAGCACCTGCTTTGCACCACCCTGACGGATGAATACGGTCCCGTGCATTTCTGGTTCCTTCCGTACACGAGGCCCGGCTATGTGCGGGAGCTGCTGGGTGAGGCGGGCCTGTCCTGCGAGGAGAGCATCAGGCGTCTCCTCGCGCGGGAAGCGGTGGATTTTTCACAGCGGAATGTCCTGCTTGCGCACCAGTTTGTGACCGGAGGCAGCAGGGAGGACGCCCGGGATCCGGAGCTGTGCGACTCGGAGACGGCCATCCCGCAGGTGGGAGGAGCGGACCGGGTCCACATGTCCGTGTTTGACGGCTTTGACTATGTGGCGCTGGGACATATTCACGGTCCCCAGAGGCTGGGACGCGATACGGTGCGCTACAGCGGGTCCATGCTGAAATATTCGGTCAGTGAGGCGGGGCAGTCCAAGACGGTGACGGAGGTGAATCTCGGCCCGAAGGGGAAAACGGAGCTGACCTTCCTGCCGCTTGAACCGCTGCGGGAGGTGCGCGCGCTGGAGGGAACGCTGGAGGAAATCCTGGAGCTCGGAAGCCGTTATGCCCACGATTATGTCAGCATCACACTGACGGACCGGGAGGAGCTTTTTGCGCCGAGGGATGCCCTGGAGCGGGTTTACGACCATATCCTGGAGCTGAAAATTGCCAGATATGAGGAGATGGCTTCCAGGCTTGCTGGTGAGACGCACAGCCTGATGACGGATCCGATGGACGTCTTTTCCGCTTTTTACCGCGACGTCACCGGTGAGGAACCCCAGGAGGAGGAGACGGAACTGATGCGGGAAATTCTGTCGGAGCTTTCCGCAGGCCGGGAGGGAGGGGAATTATGAAACCGATCAGGCTGGTGATGTCCGCCTTCGGCTCCTATGCCGGGGAAACCGTGATCGACTTTTCGCATGCGGATCACGGAATTTTCCTGATTACGGGGGATACCGGCGCGGGAAAAACCACCATTTTTGACGCCATAACCTACGCCCTCTATAACCGGACCAGCGGCGAAGTGCGCGACGGCAGCATGATGCGCAGCCAGTATGCGGACCCTTCCGTCCTGACAAAGGTGGAACTGACTTTCTCGTGCCGGGAGGGCATATTTACGATAGAGCGGAGCCCCCAGCAGCTGCGGCCGAGACAGCGCGCCGGAAAAGAAGGAGCGGCGGGCATGATTCAGGTTCCGGCTTCCGTCAGGCTTTTCCAGGGAGAACGCGAGCTGCCTCTGAAGGGGGCCGAGCTGGCCCGGAAGGTGGAAAGCCTGACAGGGCTCGACGCCAGGCAGTTTACGCAGACGGTCATGCTCGCCCAGGGAGAATTCACGAGACTTCTTCTGGCCTCCTCGGCCGAGCGCAAGGAAATCTTCAGCCGGATTTTTGATACCGGTATCTATGAGAAAACGCAGGAGGAGCTGGGAAACCGCACGAGGGTGCTCTACGGGACCCTGGCGGACTGCAGGAAGAAGATGGAAACACTTGCGGGACAGCTCCTGTTTCCGGACGAGGCGCTTCAGGCCAGGTGGGGCGGCGCCGGGTTTGACTCCGCAAAAAGCAGCGGGGATGCGGTTGTGCTTCTGGAGAGCCTGATCGCGGAGCTGGACGGGCGGATTGAAGAAAACGCCGCCGGCCTCAGGGCGGACCGTGAAAAGCTGGCGGTGCTGGATGCGAGACTTGAAGAGGGAAAGCATCTGAGGGAGCTCTTTGACGCGCTTGCCGAGGCAAGACAGAGAGAGGCCGCGCTTGCCGAAAAGGCAGCGGAGACGGAGGCGGCGGGAATCCGCGCAAAAACCGCCGCAAGGGCCGGCCAGGCCGAAAGCCCGTTCCGGGAGAGAAACAGGCTGCGCGAACAGGAAGAGGAGCTTTGCAGGGCGGAGAAAATGCTTCTGGCGGAGCTGGCTGAGCTGGAAAAGCAGGCGGCTGAAGCCGCCGGGAAACGCGAAGCGGCGGAGCTTGCGGCGGGACAGGCACTCCCGGAGCTTGACGGGAAACTCAAAAACGTGCGGGACTGTCTGGAGCAGTTTCCGGGTGTACGGGAGGCGGAAGCCCAGGCCGCGGAGGCGGGACGGAAGGCAGCGCTGCTGGAGCGGGAGAAGACGGAGGCCGAAGAGGCGGTGTCCGGCGTGCAGAAGCGTCTTGAAATCCTTTCCCGGACCATTGATAAGCTTTCTTCCAGCACAAGGCTGGCCGGCGAGCTGGCCCTGAACTGCCAGCAGCTTCAGGTCAGGCTCTCGCAGCTTGAGGCGCTCAATGAAGGGTGCGAGCGGCTGACTATGCTGGCAAGGGAGCGCATCGGCGCCGAGAAAAACTGGAAAATGAAGGCGGCCGAAGCACTGGAGCGCAGCACTGCGGCAAACGAGCTCTATCACCGCTTCATCGGAAGCCAGGCGGGACTCCTGGCCCTGACGCTGGATGAGGGGAAGCCCTGCCCGGTGTGCGGGTCTCTGAGCCATCCGCAGCCGGCCTCGCTGTCCGCGGAGCATGTATCCGGGGAGGAGGCGGACGCCGCCAGGAAGCTTGCCGATGATGCCTCCGGCATGGAAGCGGGCGCACGAGCGGAGCTGGAGGGAAAAAACGCCGCCTATGCCCAGGCATCGGAACAGCTCCTCGCCCAGGGAAGACAGCTCTTTGAGGCATTTGAGCTGAACCGGGAGTCCAGGCAGCGGCTGACCGCCAGACTGCAGGACTGCCGGAGTGCGCTGGAGGATACGGAAAAAAAGCTCAAGATGGAGCGCGACCGCGAGAAATGGTACGCAGAAGCCTGCGAGGAGGAAAAACAGTGCCGGATAAGGCTCCAGGAGCTGACGGAAAAAGCCGGGCAGGTGCGTGAGAAGCACACGGATGCCCAGAAGGTTCTGGCGGCGGCCATGGCACGGAGCCGGGAGCTTAAGAGGAAGCTTGCGCTTGAGTCCGAGGAAGCGGCAAGGCGTGAAGAGGAAGCCCTTCTGAAGCGCCGCGGGGAAATGCTGCGGCTCAGGGAGGAAGCCCTCAGGGAGAGCGAAGCCTGTACCGCCCGCCGGACAGGAACGTCAGGCCGTCTGCAACAGCTGAAAACACAGCAGGAAAACTGCGCGAAGGCGCTTGCGGAGAGCAGGCTGGCATTTGAGAAGGCGCTGGCTGAGAGGGGCTTTCCGGATGAGGAGAGCTTCCGCAGGGCCCTTGCGGACGTTCCGCACATTCCCGAATGGGAGGAGCAGTGCCGGCTGTTTGAACTGGAGAGAGAAAAGGCGAAGGCTCATACGGCCGCCCTGGAGCAGCAGGTACAGGGACGTCAGCCCGAGGACGATTCGCCGCTGCTGGCACAGCGCGAAGGCCTGCTGCAGGCAGCGGAGGAAAAGCAGGAGCTGGACAAGCGTCTTTTTGCCGCGGAGGACGCCGCAAAGAGGGCTGTCGTGCAGCTGAAGGAGCAGATGGCAGTACAGGCGGAGGCAGAACGCGCCTACGGTGTGACCGCCCGCCTGAACAATATCGTAAACGGCAGACTGAACAGGATGGCAAAGCTGGACTTCCAGACCTATGTTCAGCGCTTTTATTTCGGCCTGATGATCCAGGCGGCCAACGAGCGGCTGAAAACGATGTCCCAGGGCCGTTTTATACTCTGCTGCCGGGAGCTGAAGGATCTGCAGAAGCGCGGGGAAGCAGGGCTGGACCTGGACGTGTTCAGCGCCGAGACCGGCACGCGGAGGGATGTCAAGACCCTCTCCGGCGGAGAGGCATTTTTGGCGGCGCTTTCCCTGGCCCTCGGCATGTCGGACGTGATCTGCGGGGCTGCGGGTCATGTGAGCATGGACATGATGTTTATCGATGAGGGCTTCGGCTCCCTGGATGAGGAATCCAGAAACCAGGCCGTGCAGATGCTCAACCGCCTTGCCGGCGGCGAACGCCTCATCGGCATCATCTCCCATGTAACGGAGCTGCGGGAGCAGATCGGTCTGAAGCTTGTGGTTACCCGCACCCGGGAGGGAAGCCGCGCGGAGTGGCGAGAGTAGGCTTCGTGCCCCGTGGTCAGGATTCTTGCACCATGTGCCTGAGCTCCTCATATACTCTGGAGACGGGAAGCCCCACAACGTTATAGTAGTCCCCGGTGATTCCGGAAACATGGACACAGAAACGGCCCTGGATACCGTAGGCTCCGGCCTTGTCCATCGGTTCTCCGGTTGCAACATAAGTGGATATCTCCTCAGGTGAGAGCGGGAGTACATGTACCTGGGTGCGGACGAAAAAGACCGTCCGTTTGATGATTTCTCCCCCTGAAACCTTCAGCAGGGACACCCCGCTGAAGACATCGTGGGCGCGCCCGGAGAGTGCGCCGAGCATTTCTGCGGCATCCTCCCGGGATTTCGGCTTACCCATGATTCTGCCGTCAAGGGCTACCACGGTATCCGCCCCGATCACGATACAGTCGGAGGACTGTTTCTCGGCCACGGCCTCCGCTTTCTGAAGGGAAAGCTCCTGTACGATTTCGGATGGCTCGGTGCCCGTGATTTTTTCTTCCACATCACTCACCTCTACGCGGAAAGGGATGCCAGCGAGCGCCAGCAGCTCACGGCGTCTCGGAGAGGCGGAGGCAAGGATAATCTCATTTTGCTGGAACATGATTGTTTCCCCGCAGCTGCACGAATACAGTGACGGGAAAGTCTGGATGCGGTCCATGCCTTCCCGCTGTGAAAAGCTGCGTTTTCCTTTCATCTGGTTTTGGCGGCTGTTCAGAGCCAGGCGCAAATCCGTGAGAAATCATGGTTTCAGCCGGCTGAAATCTATGATTTCGCTTAAGATTGCCATCCGGCGAGTACGCTGCAATTCAGGAAATGGCTGTTTTCGCCATTTCCGGAGTCTGGCGCTGAACAGTTACGTATTTTCGAACGGATTGCAAAGCGTTTTCCGCCGGCAACCCGGAAAAGCATTATACCATTCCCGGGGCTTCGGCGCAAGCCGGAATCAGACGGGTATCGCTTCGATCCAGGCCTCAGCCGCAGATTTACAGCGATTCTCCGGTCTCCGGCGGGGATGCGGAAAAGATGTGCGCTTGTCCCGGAAAATACGGATGTGCCCAGCCCTTCCAATCGAAGGGATTTTCATGAAACGCTGGAGGAACCGGCGTTTCGCGTATCACCACGATCAGGAACTGTACGGGAATCATTTAGACAGGCATGTTTCCTAAGTTATTGAAGGACAGTTCCTTACATGACAGGAGGAAAAAAATGCTTAAAACGACACCGCCGATGGGCTGGAACTCATGGAACACCTTCGGTGAAAACATTAACGAGGCGCTGATACGAGAGACGGCCGACTGCATGGCCGCTTCCGGCCTGCTGGAGCACGGGTATGAGTACCTGGTTATCGACGACTGCTGGTCCCTGCGGGAGAGGGATGAAAACGGACGCCTGGTGGCGGATCCGGCGAAATTCCCGAACGGCATGAAGGCCGTTGCGGATTATGTGCACGGGAAAGGCCTGAAATTCGGCATGTATTCCTGTGCCGGAAACCTTACCTGCGCGGGTTACCCCGGAAGCTTCGAGCACGAATTTATCGATGCGGACACCTTTGCTTCCTGGGGCGTGGATTTCCTGAAGTACGATTACTGCTATCACAGCCCCATTATTCCCGGATATTATCTGTACCGCCGCATGGGACTTGCCCTGGAAAACTGCGGGCGGGACATCCTGTTTTCGGCATGCTCCTGGGGAGCGGATGAAACCCACGAGTGGATCAAAAGCACGGGCGCTTCCATGTGGCGTTCCACCGGGGATATTTTTGACACCTGGAATTCCGTGAAGGAGCTTGCCCTGCGCCAGAAGGAGCTTCATCCCTACTGCGGCGCCGGCTGCTTTAACGATATGGACATGCTGATTGTGGGCATGTACGGGAAGGGCAACGTAGGCCTGGCCGGCTGCACGGACGTCCAGTACCGCACACATTATTCGCTCTGGGCTTTCCTGGGCTCGCCATTGATGATCGGCTGCGATATCCGTTCCATGAACGAAGCCACCAGGGAAATCCTGATGAATAAGGATATGATTGCCATCAACCAGGATCCCGCGTACCGCCAGCCGTTCCTCCTTTCGGGCACCTGGGGAGGACCGGAGCTGCTGATGTACGGAAGGCATCTCGCAAATGGTAAGATCGCGATCGGGTTTTTCAACCTGAGCGAGAATAAGGCGACGGCCCGGGTAAACCTGGATGAATTCGGCCTGCCGTTAAGCACGGGGAAAACGCTGCTGCTGAAGGATGTCTGGACGAAGGAGACGCACTCCGTAAAGAACGGAACCTTCTGCTGTCCGCTGGAGCCCTTTGAATGCGCGGTCTATCTGGCGACGCTTGCGGATCTTTAAGCCATGGGTGAAGAAAGGCCGTCCGGGCGCTGCACCTCCTGCGGGGCAGCGCTCGGGTTTAACGATATCGGCGCGACAAAGCGCTTCATCAACCGGGGCAG